>JAJZXJ010000024.1:0-2878 GCA_021802425.1 bacterium
TGGAAAAATACGACACCCCGTTAGTGTTCACCCCCGGCTGGCGCTGGGGCGAGACGATTCTGCCCGGCGAAAAGATAACCATGGAACATGTTTACGGGGAATACGGCACGACATATCCAGAAGTTTACAGGGTCAAGCTGAGCGGACAAAAGATTCTCGAGACGACATCCAGCAATTTGAGCGATGTTTTTGCAAGAGACCCTTATTTGCAAATGGGCGGGGATGCAACAAGAATATCTAATTCTAAAATGCATATACTTATAAACCAACACGGCGCCAAAAGGATTAAAAGTTTTATGATAAACGGCAAACCTATAAATCCGAATAAGGATTACTGGCTTATCACATCAGGCGCAAAGATGCAGAAATTGGCTAACGCCGCCCACGGCGGACTGCAAAAAGAAAAGGCCTACGATATAATAGCAGACTATGTAAGGGGGCATAAAACAATCAGGTCTATCCAAACCGGAGATGTCATATACAGGCATTCAAGGACTGCGGGGTGATAAGGCGATAGTTAGACGGATTAAAGGTTTTTATATAAAATTAAAGGCTCTTATATAAATAAGAAGGAAAATAATTGATCGACATGTTATGCAACCCAAAATTGCCGATAGAAATTTTATTTCCTGGCATTTTAGTCCACATCAAAGACATGCTTTGATAAACGTGGGCTAAAATATCGCTGAAGCGGGTTGGGACACCCATCGGGTGAAAATTTAAATTCCCGCATTGTCATTCCTGCGTAAGCGGGAATCCAGTGTTCACATAACCTTAAAGCAATTTTAACGGTTTCTATCGGCAATTTTTGGTATAACTTATAATCAAATTAATAACCAAATTAAGCAAATTAAGATTAAGGAGATTAAAAATGAAAAAGTCTCGTTTATTTTTAAGTTTATTAATGATTGCCGCGGTTTCAATTTTATTTTTCTCGCCTGCGCCTAAAGCTTATGCTTTAAAGTACGGTCCATCGTCTTACAGTTCCTATCCAGCATATTACAATACCCATCCATTACCTCTTCCCGAATTTTTTAAACACAAAACCATGAAAATGGTAATCGAAGTCGATTATGCAAAGCCGGGAAGGTGGGGACTTGCGATTGCCAATATAAAAAATGTTATGGCCGCATTCGGGGATAATTCTTTTAAGTATAAAATGGAACTTGTCGTGTTCGGTCCCGGTTTAAGAATGGTGATGAAGAAATTCGATAAAAAAAATGAAGCCGTTCTTCAAAGTTTGGTTACCTATGGATTAAAAATACGGGCATGCCATAATACTATGCTTAAAGCTCATTTGACAAAAAAAGCACTGTTTCCTTTTGTTAAAGTAGTTCCGGCGGGAGTCGTAGAGATAGCCAGAAAGCAGATGCAGGGTTATACATTTCTAAAACCTTAAATATAAAACAACCGTTACATTAGGAGGGCAAAATGAAAAGATTTATTTTAGTTGTTTTGGGAGTTTTTCTGGTTATCTTTGCATCATACTTTTTTAATAGTGTTGCTTACGCAAAAGGAAAATTAAACAAGAAAATGATTGCCAAAGAAAAAATACAGGCCGCCTTAAAGATTGGGAAATCCGAATTTTATAGCGCTAAACTTGGAACAAACGGTTTTTCATGCGCCAAGTGTCATGTTGACAGTATCGGCACCTATATTCCAAAGGCCGGCAAGGTGGTCAGGAGTTTAGCAGGCGTTGCGGCTACTTTTCCGAGATTCAATCCCAAAAGCCATCAAATTATTACTCTCGGAGAAAGACTGAATATGTGCATCGTTCATGTGTTAAAAGGAAAACCGCTCAGCGGACAGAAACTTAATTATCTTACCCTTTATGTAACCTATTTAAGCAACGGCTACAGAATTAAAGGATATAATGCTACGCCAAACCCGATTTTTACAAAAGCCTGTCTGCGTCCAAAAACAATTCAACAGGCTTTAACGCTTGGAAAACATTATTACGATACTCCTCTCGGCGCTTCCGATTTTAGCTGCGATTCCTGTCATCCCGGCGGCGGAGCGGGCGTTTTGGGCGGCAAGCCGACCAAGCCCGTAATAGGCCACGCAGTTTATTATCCCACATATAAAAAATGGGGCAAGATTATTACTATGCAGGATCAGTTTAATCACTGTATATACACCGGAGAAGTGGGATTTAAAAAGAAGATAGGCTCTAAAGTGTGGAAGTATCTCGATCTATATGTTTATTCGCTTTCAAAGGGTTATAAAATAAGCGTAGGAAAATGATTAAAAAATTATAAATAAATGGTTAGCATATGGTTATTAAAAAATGGAGAAAGGAGAATAATAATAATGAATAAATATTTATTTAAAAAGGGTTTGCTAAAATTTAAAGCAGTTTTTATCGTTTTGGCTTTGACTTTAGTGTATTTTAGCGGCAACGCTTATGCCTACAAAAAGATACAGGCGCTTCCGTATTTTAAAAATAAGACTATGAAAGTTGTGATTCAAATAACGCAGGATAATCCCGCAAGATGGAATCTTGCCCTCGGCAATGCCGCTAAAGTTGTCCAGATTATGAGCGCTCACGGCATTAACTATAAAGTTGATGTAGTCGCATACGGTCCGGGACTTAAAGTATTTATGAAAAAATACGATAAAAAGTTTTACCCCCTGCTTCAGAGTTTAAGCACTTATGGAGTTAATCTTGTTGCATGCCATATGACGATGCTTGCCATGCATGTTCACGAGAAACAGCTTTTCCCGTTTGTTAATGTGGTGTATCCGGGTGCCGTTGCTTACATTATTAAGAAAGAAATGCAGGGATATGCTTATATAAAACCATAAAAATCATTATAATATGAAGTTGATCCCAAATCATAATAAATAAGTAGGAGGGAACAATGAAAAGATTGATGAA
>JAJZXJ010000024.1:2965-3438 GCA_021802425.1 bacterium
GGCGGCCGTAAAAAAGAAAATTGAAATAAAAAAACCTCTTTTAACTCCGGCATCGTATAACGGTTTTTTTAATAACAAGGTTATTAAGGTTGTTTTTCAGGTTTCGTCCCCGAATCCGAAGAAATGGAAAGTCGCCCTTTTAAACATGAATGATATTATCTGGGAACTCCATTATAACCCTAAAAGGTATAAAGTGGTTTTTGTAGCCTACGGCCCTGCCGTCAAAATGTTTCTTAAAAAAGATAACAAATTGACGGCTCTTATCGAAAAATTATATAAGCATAAGGTGAAGTTTGAATCTTGTCATGTAGCAATGATAAAATTAGGTATTAAGTCCAATGAAATACTGCCCATCGTTCATGTTACGCCTGACGGATTCTTTGCCATTCTTCACTATGAAATGACCGGTTATTCTTATATAAAACCATAAGTTAGCGTATTACAAACATACTCATACCGGTTTCATATCCCCC
>JAJZXJ010000024.1:3538-6514 GCA_021802425.1 bacterium
TTTGGGTCATTTTACATAATTTTAATTAATATGTTTTTGTGATATAATTCGTAAACTAATCCCAGCTTTACGAATTACGGCTGTCCAATATTTTATTATAATTATAATATTTGGGCGTTATCGAAAAGATTTCCTAAATTAGCATATTAAATGAATAACTTAAAAAGCGAAAAAGGTTCCTATTTAAAATCCGCGGTTCGTCAGCCGGTTAACTGGTATCCATGGTGCACGGAGGCGTTCGATATAGCAAAAGAAAATGATTTGCCGATACTTTTGGACATCGGAGCCGTTTGGTGCCATTGGTGTCATGTAATGGACAAAGAGTCTTACGAAGATGAAGAGACGGCAAGTATAATAAACGGGAATTTTGTCGCGATTAAGGTTGATAAAGACGAAAGGCCTGATATCGATTCCCGTTATCAAAAAGCCGTGAGCGCCTTTTCCGGCAACGGCGGATGGCCTCTTACGGCATTTTTGACATATGAGGGGTATTTTTTTTATGGAGGCACCTACTTTCCAAAGGAGGCACAATACGGTATTCCTTCTTACAAATCGGTTTTAGCCGAAATCGGAAAATATTACAGAGAAAATAAAGAGGCCGTTTTTTCGCAGAGCAAAGATTTTTATAACAGAATATTTAAGGATTTAAACAAATTTTCCATATTTAATATTCAAAGGATAAACGAAGCCATTAAGGGAGATAAAAGTTTAAACAAAGAATATGCCGGCCGGCTTTTAAATGAGGCGGCGCAAGAATTTAAACTTCATTTTGATAATGAAAACGGCGGACTTGACGAGTCCCCCAAGTTTTTTTATTTTTCGGGGATGGAACTGCTTTTGTGGGATTATATGATAAACCATGACAGGGATTCTCTGTCAAAAGGGGCTTTTACGCTTAAAAAGATGGTTTTTGGCGGCGTTTTTGACCATGTCGGGGGCGGCTTCCACAGATATTCCACCGATAGAAAGTGGATAATTCCGCATTTTGAAAAGCTTGCGGCCGACAATGCAAATGCGTTAAGGGTTTATTTGAATTATTACAGGGCTACGGGCGACAAAGTCATATTGAATGCGATAAACAGAACAATGGATTTTATTACAAACGATTTGTATGACAGAATGAACGGCGGTTTTTATGCCAGTATGGATGCCGATGCGGCAGACGGCGATGACGGCAGTTTTTTTACATGGACTTTAGACGAGCTAAAAGATGTTTTTGCAAAAAACGAAGAGTTGAAAGCGGTAATAAATTTGTTTAATATCGGTAAGGACGGCAGA
The DNA here is from genome assembly GCA_021802425.1 of bacterium. GTDB lineage: Bacteria > SZUA-79 > SZUA-79 > Acidulodesulfobacterales > Acidulodesulfobacteraceae > Acidulodesulfobacterium. The sequence goes on from JAJZXJ010000024.1 coordinate 4,817, forward strand.
ATGCGGGGGCAGGGCGATAACGGCGGCGGGGCGGCGGCAATTAGGACAAATGGGACGGTTCCAAATGTTTTATATGTTGATTCAAGAGAGTTGGAAGAGGATATTGTCCTGAGTAAATTTTATAATAATGCCGTATCCAGACTTAAATCTCAAAGGGATAAAAGAAAACGGCCGTTTATCGATAAGGTTAAATATAGTTCCATAAACGGAAACATTATATATTCCATAACCGAATTAAGCAAGATTTTTAATCCTTATAATAACAATAACGGGAACAGGCAAAAACTTAACGAAATAGCCGAAAAATCCATTAAGCCCTTTTTAGATGTTTTTGATAAAAATGGCGATGTGGGCAGATTTATCGGCGAGCCGGGCGGCGGGGTTCTCGAAGATAACGCTTATATAATTTTGGCTTTAATAGGCTTATTTGAAACGACATCTAAACCGATGTATCCTGTATATGCGAAAAGAATTGCCGAACATGTTATAAAAAATTATTACGATGGCGAGGATGGCGGGTTTTTTGATATAAATCATACCATAAAAAGCTCAAAAATAGGATTTCTAAGCCATAAGGAAAAATCGATTATCGATTACGGCGGTTATTCCCCAAACTCAATGATATTATCGGGAATGGCAAGGCTTTATGCGTTGACGAACGAGATTCAATTTCAAAATGTAATATTAAAGTCATTCGAATATTTTATTAATGATGCAAATAACTTTAAATACAACAGTTCAAGCTATATAATGAGTCTGGTGTATTATGCGCAGGGAGTAAACAAAAATATAATAATCGGAAGCTTAACCGACAACGGCATTATGAATTATTTTAAAGGGGCTAATAATATTAACAACATTAACAGCGGCAAAAGATTTTTTAAATTTAATTCCATTAATATTTTTATCGATATTAATAACAGGGATATTATAGAAAGTTATATGAATTTCGGCGATCGTCATAAAGAGGATGATATGATAATTTTCGAGGAGGTAAGGAGAGCGGTGCATGATTATAAAAAGACCAAAAAACCCCTTATTTACAGATGCAAAGATAAATCGTGCGATATAGAGGTATTGTGAATCCGGAAAAATATTAAATATTTTAAAAATTTCGGTCGGATTTCCTTGACATACTTAATTCTGTTGTAGTAATATACATAAAAAAGCGGTTTGCCGTTTCCGCATCGGCGAAATGGCTGGAAGCAAATATAATTGAAAATAAATGAAAAATAAATGAGTTATTAAGAAATTACCAATGAGGTGGTAAAGATTAAATGAATAAAATAAATTTTTCTTTGCTCGCTAAATTTTTTTTGTTTATTTTATCTATTTCGCTGGTTTTTATCGGTATTTTTTCTTTAAATGCTTATTCTTTTATTACGACCGTAACCGTCCAACCGGGGGAAACGCTCGGTCAGATTGCGGACAGCCATAACACTACGGTTGCTTCCATAATGTCTTTTAACGGTCTTCATAACTATACGATATTTCCCGGCGAAAAGTTAAAAGTTGTTTCAAGCGGTTATAATCATTCCGCCTACCGCCCCGCCGTTACCTACGGCCATTACAAAGTGCAGTTTGGCGATACGCTGTCTTTTATAGCTCAAAAATACGGAACTTCCATTGCCAGGTTAAGAAAATTAAACGGCCTGTATTCCAATGTAATAAGGCAGGGGGCTGTTCTGGTAGTGCCTG
>JAJZXJ010000024.1:6614-15284 GCA_021802425.1 bacterium
AAAGTGCAGTTTGGCGATACGCTGTCTTTTATAGCTCAAAAATACGGAACTTCCATTGCCAGGTTAAGAAAATTAAACGGCCTGTATTCCAATGTAATAAGGCAGGGGGCTGTTCTGGTAGTGCCTGTTCACGAAAATGCAAACCAAGCTCCGCCTGAGATTTCCGCTATCGTAACCGTCCAACCGGGGGAAACGCTCGGTCAGATTGCGGACAGCCATAACACTACGGTTGCTTCCATAATGTCTTTTAACGGTCTTCATAACTATACGATATTTCCCGGCGAAAAGTTAAAAGTTGTTTCAAGCGGTTATAATCATTCCGCCTACCGCCCCGCCGTTACCTACGGCCATTACAAAGTGCAGTTTGGCGATACGCTGTCTTTTATAGCTCAAAAATACGGAACTTCCATTGCCAGGTTAAGAAAATTAAACGGCCTGTATTCCAATGTAATAAGGCAGGGGGCTGTTCTGGTAGTGCCTGAAAGTTATAGAACCGCTCAAATTAATAATAACGATAACGATAATAAATATAATTATTATAGGGTTGCGACTTTTCAAGTTTTAACCGGCAACAAAAATGTTAATAGCCATGGACATAACGCGGCTAAAAGAAACAATAATGTGAGTATCGGAGGAAAGATAGTCGATACCGCGTTTAGGTATAAAGGCGTTCCGTATGCCTGGGGCGGAACGACAAGAACCGGCATGGATTGTTCCGGTTTTGTTCAGCACGTATTTGCAAAGGATAACATACATCTTCCGAGGACGGCCCGCGAGCAATCAAGATTAGGCAAATATATCCCTAAAAGCAGATTAAAGCCCGGAGACTTAATATTTTTCAGGACTTATGCTCCTTATATTTCGCATGTCGGGATTTACATAGGGCATGGAAAATTTATTCAGGAAAATTCCGGCGCCGGTACGGTAACGATAACCAGCCTGTCAAACGAGTATTTTGAAAGAACTTACGCATTTGCTAAATCTATTAAGTAGCAGATGTCAGGCAGCGCGCTTCTTATAGCGGCAATAAATTAACTAAATTTATAAATTAAAGGACATTATTATGTTTAATTTTAACAACTGGCATGCACCCGATCCGATAATATTTGTAGGACCGCTTCCTGTTCATTGGTACGGAATTTTGATAGGAATCGGCTTTGTTATCGGTATAGCGATAGCATATTTTAGGGCAAAATCCTGGGGCGAGGATCCCGAAAACATAATTAACATCATGGTATTTGCCATACCGATGTCGATTATTTTTGCGCGCTTTTATTATGTCGTATTTGCATGGGGGTATTATGCAAAAAACATTATAAGCGTTTTTTATATATGGCAGGGCGGACTTGCGATATACGGCGGAGAAATAGGCGGACTTCTAACGCTTTATCTATATACTCGAATAAAAAAATTAAATATCTGGCGTTATATAGATATGCTGGCTCCAAGCCTTCTTTTAGGGCAGGCTATCGGCAGGTGGGGGAATTTTATAGATCAGCAGGCCTTCGGTTATCCCGTTAAATGGGGGCTTCCTATCTCGAAGGCAATGCGCCCCGTAAACGCCTACACCCCAAAACATTTGATATTTGGGTTATGGGGATACCCTTTTCAAACGGCTTATCCAAAGAACCTGACAATGTATGCCCACTTTGAACCATCTTTTTTTTACGAGTCTGTTCCGGATTTCTTTGGATTCATATTTTTGATGTGGCTTTCGAGAAAAAAACCTAAGGTTGCCGGAACGATACTTATAGGTTATTTAATTTGGTACGGAACGACCAGATTTTTTACGGAAGGCACAAGGATAGACAGTTTATGGTTAGGGAACAGCATCAGGGTTTCACAGGTGCTAAGCATGTTTGCCGTTATAATTTCGATAGCAGTCTTAATCTACAGGCATTATAAATATAAAGAATTATAATAAAATGAAAATGGTATAATAAAGAACAAAGGAAATTCGCAGAATGGGAAGCTATTTAAAAAATGATTCGCAGTCAACCGTTGCCGAATTGAAAGATGCGGTAAGGGAATTTTGCGAAAAGAGGGATTGGGACAGGTATCATAATGCGAAAGACCTTGCCATAGGCATAATAACCGAGGCATCGGAACTTTTAGAATTTTTTAGATTTAAAGATGACGCAGAAATACGGCTTTTAATGAATGATGACGAAAAACTTAAGGAAATCAGCCACGAATTAGCCGATATATTTTATTTTATATTGAGATTTTCTCAAAAATATGGCATCGATATTACAGAGTCGTTTGAAGCTAAAATGAAGGTAAACGAGGTAAAATACCCCGTAGATAAGGCATGGGGTTCCAATAAGAAATATAACGAATTTTAAAAAAATAGGCGCAGTATCAAAATTAAGCCTCCAAATTTATTTTGTTTCCCCTGCTTGCCGCTGCCGTCATTTCTTATCCGATAATATCATGTTAAATTTTCATTAATTATATATGCATATATGCAGTTTATCATTTCCGTAACTGTTAAGCCGAATTCAAAAAAAGAAGAATATGAAATGAGCGAGATTTGTTTATTTATGTATGCAATTTATGCCGGAATTAGGCTACCCGGGCTGAATTTATGAGTTTTTTTAATGACAGCTATTTTTTACCGCCGCTTGCCGACAGGCTTAGACCTAAAGTCCTATCCGAATTTATCGGCCAGCCCCATCTTCTCGACAAGGATAAGCCGTTAAGGAATATGCTGGGTTCCAAGTTTATCCGCTCGATGATACTCTGGGGGCCGCCGGGCTGCGGCAAGACCACTCTTGCCGGTATTATATCAAATGCTTTTGATTACGAGTTTTACAGTATTTCTGCGGTTTCTACAGGCGTTAAGGAGTTAAGGGAATTTATAGACAAAGCCGATATTAGTTTTAAGCACTATAAAAAGCCCGTAATTCTTTTTATCGATGAAATCCACCGTTTTAACAAGTCTCAACAGGATTTACTTTTGCATTCTATCGAAGAAGGAAGCCTTATATTAATTGGCGCAACTACGGAAAATCCGTCATTCGAAATAAACTCGCCAATTCTTTCGAGGGTATTGGTATTTACCCTGAATCCGTTATCCGAGGATGATTTAAGCAAAATAATAGATAGGGCATTAAATACGGACGAAGTTCTGAAGAAAAAGAAGATTTTTATGGACAAAGAGGATATAAATACCCTGATACAATATTCTGGAAGCGACGCCCGCATAATGTTAAACGCTCTTGAAATTGCGGTCAACCTTGCGAAGCCTTCCGAAAAGGGCGAGATAATATTGACCGAAAAGATTATAGAAGAGGCATACCTCAGAAAGTCAAAATACGATAAAACGGGGGAGGAGCATTATAATACGATTTCGGCTTTCATTAAAAGCATAAGGGGGAGCGACCCGGATGGAGCGGTATTCTGGCTTGCAAAGATGCTGGATTCGGGAGAAGATATTAAATTTATCGCAAGAAGAATGATAATTTTGGCTTCCGAAGATGTCGGGAATGCCGAACCAGAAGGCTTAAATCTTGCCGTCAGCTGTTTTAATGCCGTTAATGTTATCGGTATGCCGGAAGCCCGCATTATTTTATCGCAGACCGCCGTTTATCTTGCAAGCTGTCCCAAGTCAAACGCAAGCTACCTTGCTATCGAGGAGGCTTTAAAAGATGTAAAAGACTTTCCCGGCGTTACCGTGCCGCTTCATTTAAGAAATGCCCCGACAAAACTAATGAGAGATTTGGATTACCACAAAGGGTATAAATATGCCCATAATTTTGAAAACCATTTCGTAAAGCAGCCGTATCTTCCGCCAGAGCTGTCTTCCCGAACTTATTACCGCCCCGAAGATATAGGAAGAGAGAAGGAGCTTAAGAACCGCCTTAAATTTTTATGGGGTAAGGATAAAAATTATAAGGATTAAGTATTTTTTTATATTTTCAAGTATTCACATTTTAACCCTTACCATTACGCCATGCACTTTTTCGGCAGGAAGCTTATAAAATCTTACAAAAGAGGGGGATAATTTCTTAATTAGGGCAAAAATCCTCCAGAGCGGGTTAGCGCTGACAATATCTTCAAAACCATAAAATATAACGGTTTCGTCGATATTGTACTGCTTTAATATCTCTTCCACATCGACCACTTCGGAATATCCCGCGCTTACGGCAAGCTGGCTGAGTCCCGGGGCTATGTCCCCTTTAAGCACATCGGTTATTCCGTAAGGTTTTTCGGTTCTTTCTATGGAAACAAATATGTTTTTTTCATACATTATATTATTATCAAACATTGTTTTGATAATATACGGAGAGACCTTGTCGGAAAGGCTGGCAAAAAACAGGGATGTTCCTTTTAATTTGGTGAAATTACTATAACGATATTCATATTCTTTTAAAAACACTTTTAAATCCGTCATCTTATATACGCTATGCAGTTTTTTCTGCCCTTTTGTATATAGCATTATTGTAATGAACGGAATTGTTGCTATTATTAATGCAAAATAACCCCCTTCGGCAGTTTTATATAATAAATTGGAAGCCAAAAACATAATATCGGCGAATGTCGTTATAAGCGATATAAGCAGCATAAAGTATCTTTTTTTGTGATAAAAATGCATATTTATTAAAATGCCCGTAAAGGTCATGGTTCCGCTGACGGCAAGACCGTAAGCCATAGCAAGGTTGTTGGATGTCCTGAACATTATTATTGCCGTTAAAACGCTTATAAATAAAAACCAGTTTGCAAAGCTTATATATATTTGGGATTGTATTTCGCTGGACTTGTAATCTATTTTTAACAGGGGTATGATTCTGTTGTTTATAAGCTGGTAAACGATGGAGAATATGCCGCTTATAACCGCCTGAGACGCTATAATCGTTGCTAAGATGCTTAAAATTAAAATAGGGAAGTAAAATAAATGGGACTGCGAATAAAGCATCTCGAAAAATGTATTCTTATCGGCTCTGTGGCTCAGTAAAAAAGCGCCCTGCCCGGTATAATTTAAAACAAGCATAATAAATACGAAATACCATGCTTTAGTAATGGGTTCCCTTCCGATATGACCCATATCGGCATACAGGGCTTCGCCTCCGGTTGCCGAGAGGATTACATCGGACAGCACGAATAAGGAAATAATGCCGTGGGAAATTAATCGGCTTGCGGAGATGTTTCCGTTAAATATAAAACTTAAAGCGTTATAAGGATTTATAACCCTTAATAAAATTTCGGGCATGTACATTAACGACGCTAAACCCGAAGCGCCGATTACGACAAACCATAAGAGCATTACGGGGCTGAATATCTTTGCTATTTTTTCGGTTCCCTTATGCTGATACCAGAACAGGCCGACGGTAATTATTACGGCTATAAAAATAACGGTATCGGTTGTTACATTTTTAAAAACCGGTATTAAATTTATGCCTTCTACCGCGCTCAGAATACTTATGGCGGGAGTGATGACGGAATCGCCTATTAAAAGCGATAGCGCAATATATGATATTACGGATATAAATGCTATTTCTCTTGCCGATTTTGCATATTTTTCGATAATATTTTTAAGTATTATCGTTCCGCCTTCATTCCTTTCGCTTATACCCATGGCAAACCAGACATACTGGATTGTAACCAAAAGAATTAATGTCCATATTATGAGAGATATAACCCCGCATACATTTTCGCTTGTGACTTTAAGGTATGCAAAAATAACGGCAATCGTATATATAGGGCTTGTCCCTATATCTCCAAATACAATGCCGAGGGCTTTTAGAGATTTATTTTCGGTTAAAACCTTTTTGGCTTTATCTAAGCTCAGGTTATTCAAAAATTTAAAATTAAAATGAAGTAATAGTTATGTTATCTTTTTAAAAAATTACAGGATATCATTATACACTAAAATTATTACAAAAATGTTACAAAAATGTAACAAAAATTAACAGAAATTTAACAGAATTGTAATAAAAAATCGGCGCCCGTGGTGCTATACTAATCTAAATTGTTATTTTAAAAATGATATTGACCTGATGATTTTAACCTTTTATGGCGGAGGAGATATGAACAGAAGAGACTTTATAAAATTAACGGGATTAGGTTTTTTAGGCGGATTGGCTTTAGGCGGTTTTGAACTTAAAGATGCGGATGCTTTAGGCTCAGGTCAAAATAAATTTAAAAAGCCCGAGCATGTTGTCTTAATAATGCAGGAAAATAGAAGTTTCGACCACTATTTCGGCATGATGGATAAAACGATAAACGGGCAGCCCGAAATGGTCTTAGAGCTTGGAATAACCGACGGCATGGGCGGAAGTATTAAGCCCTACGATTTAGGATACAATTATAGAACCCCAGACCGGGTTGACCCCAACCATTCTTGGGAAGGGCTGCATACGATATACAATAACGGCAGGATGGACGGGTATTTCTTAAACGGGATAAATCAGCCGATTGACGATTATAAGGCCATAATGGGCTATTACGATACCAAAAAGGCTTTATACCCTTATTATTTATACGCTTCCAACTTCACGCTGTGTCAGAACTATTTTCATTCGATTATGGCTCCGACCCAGCCAAACAGGCTTTATCAGATTGCAGGGCAATCGAACGGACATATAACCGACGCCCCTCCAAAAAAACCTTACGAGTTTCCCACAATATTCAACAGGCTTGAAAAAGCAAAAATATCATGGAAAATATATGTGGAGGGCTGGCCGAATCCAAAAAAATATGTTCATCACTGGGTGCCGGTTATATGGTTCGAAAGTTTTATGAAGGATAAAAGGCTATGGAATAAGATCAGGCCGGCCAATGAGTATGAAGGGGATATAAAAAATGGGACGCTCCCCAAGTTCAGCTGGCTTGTTCCTGATTTTAAAAATTCCGAGCACCCGCCGGCAGATGTTAAAACAGGCATGCTTTATACCGTAAAACGGATTGAAGCTTTAAGAAAAAGCCGTCTGTTTTCGAAATCGGCAATATTTTTAAACTGGGATGAATGCGGCGGTTTCTATGACCATGTCGTACCCCCTGTTGTCGATTACTACGGGCTTGGAATGAGGGTAGGATGCATAATTATTTCTCCGTTCGTTAAAAAGGGATATATCTCGAATGTCAGGCATGAGCATGCCTCGGTACTTAAATATGTAGAAAACCTATGGGGGCTTGATCCGCTGACGGACAGGGATAGGTACGCAAACGGGTTCGAGGATGCCTTTCTTTCGTAGGTTAAATGTTTTTATAAAGATATGAAAAGATGTAAAAAATTAAGAATAAAAATAAAATGGAGGATATTATTATGGATTTATATGTGGAGGAAAGCGGCATTGAATTACTAAAAAAAACGGAACTTATCTTAAAAGCGATTTTAGATGAAAAGAAAATGGACGAAAGTTATAAAAAAAGGATTAAGAAAAAAATTGCGATAGACCTCCAGATTGCCGTAAAGCATCTGGAGCTTTATACCGCCAAATGTAAACTTATAATTAAAGACAGTGAAGAAATTCAAGTAAATATTGATCTTGCGGAAAGTATTATTAAACTGTTGGAGGCTTCTTTGGGCACGGATAATTCGGAAAGATTCGAGGAATATTACAATACCGCATCAAACTTATTGTCCGATTTAAAAGATTTGGAAGAGGAGCAAGAAGAAGAATCCGAAAGAGAAGAAATTGGAGAAGAAGCCGAAGAAGAAACCGGAGATAAAGAATGGTTCAAGGAGGATGAAATAGAGTATGAAAAAGAAACCGACAGGAAAAACGGCGGGGCAGAACTTTAAAAAACTGCCGTTAATAGTTAGTGTGATTTTTATGGCAGGTATGGCCGTTTCCGGTTGTGCCGCCGTAACAAAGCCTACCCCGCCCCCGCTTTCTATCCCTCAGATTGTATCGATGTGTAAAAATCATGTCCCCCAAAAAGAAATAATTAATAGATTAAGGGCAAGCGGGGAGGTATTTTACCTTAATGCAGGCGAAATAATAAAACTGCATAAGCAAGGGGTTTGCCCAAAGGTATTGAACTATATGCTTAAAACAGGGATAAGAGCAAAAGAAGAGCAGGCGGCAATCAGGGGCGCAAGACGCAGATGGTTGTGGTATAACCGGCAGTGGTATTTTGGTCCGCCGTTTGTGTTTGGTCCGTGGATAGGACCGGGTCCATATTGGCGGTATTAATCGAATTTGACCTCTAAATTAAGAGTAACGAAAGATGAAATAAAAAAGAGGAAGGGTCAGAAGCTGGTTTAATACGAAAAGTTTTACCGACCATTTATGAAGCGAGTTAAACATAATCCTGTTTTTATCTTCCTTTGGAGTGTCGTCTATATTTACCATAATTTCTTTTAATTTTTTCATTCTGGAGCTTATCGCCTTATTAGATATGAAATTTATAACGATTATAAATACCGGTAAAACGATAACCGCCAACGGATAATTAAAATAAAACGACAATCCCGCTCCGCTTGCGATAAGTATAATTTGCGTTACATACGTAAGCGCTGCAAACTTTTCGAGCAAAAGCCCGACCAAATTTCCGGCTTCGTTTCGGGTTTTTAATGTTTTAAAAATAACGGGCGCGGCAATAAAACCAACAAATATGCTCGAACCGAAATATACGGCAAGAGCGAAATCGTAAATATAAAAAAGTATAATCTCCATAATAATAGCTATTTTATATAATTCAGGTATAAAAATCAAATAATAA
>JAJZXJ010000025.1:0-5765 GCA_021802425.1 bacterium
GGTACGGGCATCGGATTGAATATATTCTGCAATATATTGTTTAAATTAAAATACCCCAAATCCCCTTTCCTCATAGGAGTCAAAATCTGAATATCGTCAAAAATCCTTGTCGGAACAGCCGTGCCGGCATTTTCAACATTACCTGTTTTATTATTAATTCTTTTACCGCTAACCCTTTTGGCAAATTCAATAAAATCTTTTAAAAGTTCATTTTTCCCCTCGGAAGCCGCATCGTACCCCCTTCTATATTTAATTATAAATGAACCATCGTTGACGGCTGCAATAGTTTCGCCTTTGCCATTGTTATTTTTGGAAGTTATAAACCTTTTGTTGTTTAAAAGATTATGGGCATTTAAATTTATCAGTCCGCCTTCATTCTGCCTGAATACTTTCGTTAAAAATGTTACTGGAAAAAATGCATTGATTTTATGCGGGTAACACGCATCAGGATATATCATGTCCCTCAAAACATCTCCCGGACTGACCGACGGTATTTGATTCACATCGCCTACTAAAACCAAAATTACACCGTCTTTTACGGCCTTTAACAGATTGTAAAAAATAACGACATCAACCATGCTCATTTCATCTATAACAATAAGGTCGTGCGGAAGTTTATTATTTTTATTGTAAGTAAAAAAAGATTCATTGGTCTGCCTGTCATACTGCGCCTTTAAAAGCCTGTGAATAGTCGATATATCGGCGCCGCTCCCTGCATATTCCTTATATCCCGAATTTACTATATCTGAAAGCCTTTGCGCCGCTTTCCCCGACAAAGAAGTGAGCGCCGTCTTTTTCCCTTTGTATAAGTTTACGATAGTCCTTATCACTGTGGATTTTCCCGTGCCCGGCCCCCCCGATATAATGGAAATTTTATGTTTTAAGGCATTTAATACTGCAACTTTTTGCTCTTCCGTAAGCAATATTTTATTTTCGCCCTGCCCGCCCTCCTGTAAAAGATTTCTATCCAAATCTTCTACGGATAGGATTTTATTTTCATTACCCGCAAAATAAACATTGTTTCCGGTAATTCTTTTTAACTCTTTGGCCGCGCCCAGTTCGGAATAATAATAAACGGGGAGATATATCCTTATATAATTTATCTGGTTATCATCTTTAACATCGGTTAAATCTAAGGCATCGTTGCCGGTGAAGCATTGAAGCCCGGGAGCTTCTTTGAAATCTAATAATATCTTTTTTTCTTTTATTAAATCGTTTAAATAATTTTTTAGATTAAATTCTTCCAAATCATCTATTATTTCTTTCATTCCATCTTTTATATCTTTGTAGTAAACATAGCAGTTCCCCGAACTTTCGCAAATCTGATTAATAATATACCTGACAGCCTCTTTAGCCCTGTTGGGGTCATCCCTTTTTATTCCCAGCTTTTCTGCCATAATATCGGCCTTCTTAAACCCGATACCCTTTATCTCCGTAAATAAATAAGGGTTCTCCTTTGCAATCGTAATCGATTTATCTTTAAATTGATTATAAATAGTTTTAATCTGGTAATCGCTAAACTGATACGGTTTAAAAAACATTACGGCATTTCTTAAACCGTAGCTTTCCTTAAGCCCTTCAAGAATGGTGCCGAGTTTAACCGCGCCTATTCCGTTAACATCCCGGAGTTTTTCAGGTTCGTTATCTATAATGTCCAATGTTTTTTCTTTGAATTTTTCATAAATCTCGCCTGCAATAACCCTTCCTATCCCTTTAAAAATATTCGACGATAAATATTCTATTATTGCCGTTTTTGTATTTGACAGCGAGATTTCATACTGTGTAAAATTAAACTGATAGCCATATTTTTTATGGTGCGTAAATTCTCCTTTCAATTTTATTTTCGAATCTATTACAGGCTTGTCAAAAAATGCGCCCGATGCAGTTATAAATTTGCCGTTTGAAAAAATATTAAGAATTGTAAAGCCGCTTTCTATATTTTGAAACACGACCCTTTTTATAATGCCGTTTATCGTCGTGACCGCTCTGCCCTCGGCCTTCGGCATCTCCGGCACGCTGAAGTTCCTTTGGAACTTTGTTTCTTTGGCATATCCGGATGTTTTGGTTTTGCGGGCGTCGTCGTCCGTATCATTTATGTTATTTATATCATTCATATTATTTATAACCTACCTATATTAAGAATTATAACACGAATTTTTATTAGATTTCATAAATTGCAATTAAATTGCGTATCATAATTAATAAAGGTATAAACCGGCTCCGGTTAAACCCCTGCGGAAGCGGTTGGAACGACATGGAAAGAAACATCGGGAAGGCTGTCTATTAATTTGTTTACTATACTCTTTTTAAAAAGTTTATTTATGAAACCGACTTTTTCATTTGTAGCGCCTATAACGACATGGGCAATATTATTACTTTTAACAAAATCTATAACTCCCGATACTACATCGTTTGCCTGGAAACTAAAAACGGCGGCTCCAAGGTTTTCGGCTATGGAAATATTTCTCGCAAGCGCCTGATCATAGTTTTCAGGTTTATTCTTATCCCTGTTTTTTAAATTTATGTGGAGAACATAAAGATTTGCGTTAAGCCTCCCCGCAAGTTTTGAACCTATTCTTACAAGCCTTGCCGAATCGGGATTGGAACTTATTAAAACTAAAACCCTTTCATTGGATTTCAATTCAAGTTTTTCCTCGGGATTTCCGATTTCGGTCGATTGCGCGCTAAGCTCATCGGCAATGGTTCTTAAGGCAAGTTCCCTTAATACCAAAAGATTTTCGAGTTTAAAAAAGTTTTCCAGCGCGACCGGAATTTTATCCTTAGAATAAATTTTACCTGCTTTTAGCCTGCTTATAAGTTCTCCGGCGGGAATATCCACATTAATTATTTCCGTAACATAGTTTAATATATAATCCGGAACTCTTTCGCTGACTTTAACCCTGAGCTCCGCCTCGACCTTTTCGGCTATCGAATTAAGATGAAATATGTTTAAAGTGGTGAATACGCTTATGCCCGATTTATAAATCTCGACGGCATCCTGATATCTTTTTAAATTTTTGGACCCGGGAATATTATTATGGGCAAGTTCGTCTATTAAAGCAATGGCAGGCCTTCTTGCAATCACGGCATCGGCATCGAGCTCTTCAAATTCACTGCCTTTGTACAATATTTTTTTTCTCGGAACAACTTCAAGTTTTTTAATCTCGTCCGCCGTCTCCTTTCTTCCGTGCGTTTCAATATAGCCTATAACGACATCGATGCCGTTTTCACGCAAATAATTGCCGTCTTCAAGCATCATATATGTTTTGCCCGTCCCGGGAGCTGACCCTAGATAAACCCTGAAGATATTTTGGGATTCTTCGGTCGAATATTTTATCCTGTTAAGTATCGACTCTGCGGAAGGCCGGTTATATTCTATTTTCAATCTTTGTTACCTTTTTTATTTTTTTACCTTAATTTTGTTCTTTAACGCGGTTAATCCACTTCCTAAAAGCAATAATTCCCCAGATAATTTCTGCTATCCCGAACGGCCATGTTCCCGCCAAAAACCCATATAAAGCGGAAGCTATGCAGGATAGGGCAAATAAAAAAGTATAAATACGGCCTCTCGGTTCAAGAGCATAAAAAAACACCATTAATGCAACTACAAATGTGCCGTATGCCGTAAGCATCGTTATCTATTAATATTAAATTATACTATAATTTTAAACCCAAATCCCGATTTGGGTTTAACGCCCGAATAACTTAAATGAGATGTAAATAGGTGATTATTATATCTATTATTTTAATGCCGATAAACGGGGCTATTACTCCGCCAAGCCCGTAAATCAACAGGTTTCTTCTTAGAATAGCAGACGCCCCTTTCGGCCTGTATTTTACACCCTTCAGGGCGAGCGGTATTAATATTATTATTATAACGGCATTAAATATAACGGCCGAAAGTATTGCGGATTGCGGCGAAGACAGGCCCATTATGTTTAACGGGGCAAGCCACGGCATTATAGGCGCAAACATAGCAGGTATTATGGCAAAGTATTTTGCTAAATCGTTTGCGATAGAAAATGTCGTTAAAGAACCTCTTGTTATAAGAAGCTGTTTTCCGGTTTCGACTATTTCTATAAGTTTCGTCGGGTTTGAGTCAAGATCTATCATATTTCCCGCCTCTTTTGCGGCCATAGTGCCTGTGTTCATAGCGACGCCGACATCGGCCTGGGCTAAAGCCGGCGCGTCGTTGGTTCCATCCCCTGTCATAGCGATTAGCTTCCCCAATGCCTGCTCTTTTTTAATAATATCCATCTTGGTTTCGGGCGTAGCTTCGGAAACAAACTCATCGACACCTGCCTCATCGGCTATGGCTTTCGCGGTAAGAGCATTATCGCCCGTTATCATTATCGTTTTTATGCCAATTTTTCTTAAACTATCGATTCTTTCTTTAATCCCGCCCTTTACTACATCTTTTAAATGTATTATTCCAAGCATTTTGCCGTTTACGGCAACGGCAAGAGGCGTCCCTCCCTGCTTGGAAATATTATTGGCCGCGAGGGTAATAGACTTTTCCGCAACGCCGCCGTTTTGTTCAATAAATCTTATAACGGAATCAACGGCGCCCTTTCTTATATTTTCTTTTTTATCTAATATATCTACCCCGCTCATTCTCGTTAATGCCGAAAAAGGAATAAAATTCACATTTTTTTCATCGATATGCCTGCCTCTTAGCCCGTATTTTTTTGCCAGAGTAACGATAGACCTTCCTTCGGGGGTTTCGTCGGATAACGACGAGAGCTGGGAATAATCCGCTAAATCGTTTATATTGACATCTTTGGCGGGAATAAAATTAACGGCCATTCTATTGCCGAATGTGATAGTTCCCGTTTTATCCAAAAGAAGTGTATTTACATCTCCCGCCGCCTCGACCGATGCTCCTGACATAGCTATAACATTGTGCTTAACTAATCTGTCCATACCCGATATGCCTATTGCCGATAATAATGCTCCGATTGTTGTCGGAATTAAGCACACGATAAGGGCAACAAGTATAACGGGAGAGATATTTCCATTAAAATAGTGAGCCATAGGTTCGATAGCCGCAACTACGACTAAAAAAAGGGCGGTAAACATGACGAGCAGTATATTCAGGGCAATCTCATTCGGGGTTTTCTGCCTTGAAGCTCCTTCGACCAAGCTTATCATCTTGTCGATAAAGCCCTCTCCCTGATTAGATGTTATTTTAATCGATATTTTATCGGAAAGCACCTTTGTTCCCCCCGTAACTGCGCTTCTATCCCCGCCGCTTTCCCTTATAACAGGCGCGGATTCACCCGTTATCACAGACTCGTCAACCGAAGCAATGCCTTCGATTATTTCTCCATCGGCAGGTATAATATCGCCCGCCTCCGCAACAACAATATCGCCCTTTCTAAGCAATGAGGCTTTTATCTTTTCTTCTTTCCCGCTTGTTTGATGAATTAACCTTGCGATGACCTCGGTTTTACTTTTCCTTAAACTCTCCGCCTGAGCCTTGCCCCTGCCCTCAGAGATACTTTCGGCAAAATTTGCAAATAAAACCGTAAACCAGAGCCATAAAGTTATCTGAAATATAAAGGCTATATCTTTAAAATCATGGAAAAAAACATCTTTTAAAAAAATGGCGGCAGTTATAACCGACCCGATTTCGACAACGAACATAACGGGATTTTTAATCATAACCTTAGGATTTAACTTTCTAAAAGATTCCCATATAGCCGATACCAATATTTCTTTGTTAAATGCGGATACATAATAATCTTGTTTTGGCATATTCTATA
>JAJZXJ010000025.1:5865-11233 GCA_021802425.1 bacterium
CCGAAATCTCTGTAAGATATATTGCTTTCTACAAGTTCCTTTAACCTGTTTTGACTAATTCCGGTTAGTTTCGAAATCCTTGTAATCTGCGTAAGGGCGCCAAGGACGGAGATAAACGGATCTAACCCTGAACCGGAACCTGTTACTAAATCAACGGGAATTTCGCCCTTTTTGACGGTTGGATTTTCCAACAAGAACCTTTTAATCCTTTTCTTGACGACAAGGATATAATCCTTATTCGTCGGTCCATAGTTGGAAGCCGATGACGCATCGGCCTGGTAGCCTGTGCCTGCGCTTGACGGTCTGGAATTAAATAGATACGGCGAGTTAAATTTCTCGCCGATTAATAAAGAGCCTACAGGCTTAGAATTTTTATAGATTATACTGCCCCCCGCCTGAAACGGAAAAAAAATCTTTCCTATGCCCCATATAAAAAATGTGTACACAACGGAGCATAATATAAATAACCAGACAGCTAATTTTATCGACTTCAAAAAATCGTTTAACATAAACCACCCCAAAAAATTAAATTACAGACTAATTATTTTATGGATTAAAAAAGATGTCCTTCCATAAGCGCAAAATGCTCGGCAATAGGACCTAAAGCAAGGGCCGGAAAAAATGTTAATGCCCCGATTAAAATTATTGTCCCCATTACAACCGAATAAAAAAGCAGCCCGTGGGCAGGAAATGTTCCCAAAGATTCGGGAGTGCTTTTCTTTTTAATTAAAGAACCTGCTATTGCCACCTGGCAGATTATCGGGACATATCTTCCAAAAAATATAGTAAGGCCCAGAATTATATTGTAAAAAAGCGTATTTCCGCTAAACCCTGCCATTGCTGAGCCGTTGTTTGCAACCGTGGAAGTAAAGGCGTATAAAATTTCGCTGAACCCATGCGGACCAGGGTTAAATGCCCCTGCTAAACCTGCGGGAATCGAAAGGGCGATGGCAAAGGGGACTATTATTATAAAAGCATGGGCAAACATAGCTAAAGTTGCAAGTTTAACCTCTTTTGCCTCTATTTTTTTCCCCAGAAACTCAGGCGTTCTTCCAACCATAAGACCTGCAATGAATACGCCGATAATAACCATGGTCAGCATATTTAATAAACCGACTCCTTTTCCTCCGAATATAAGGTTTAGCATCATTTCGCCTAAAAGAACCATAACGGATAGAGGCATATAGCTGTCATGCGCGCTGTCCACATTTCCGGTGGTAAATGCCGTGGTGGCCGATGCAAATAAGGAACTTTGCGCAATGCCGATATGCTCCTCTTTGCCGGTCATATTTCCGCCAGGGTTATACTTTGAGACTTTAACGTCGGCTCCTAATTTTGCTATAAAAGGATTGCCTGCGGCTTCTTGATGATATACGGCAAATATACATACCGTCAAAAGTGTGAGAGCGACAAAGAACAGGGTTAAGGCATGCTTTTTGTTGCCTATCATTATCCCGTACATAAAAAAAATCGCCACCGGAATAATGCTCATCATAAATATTATCAGGGCGTTAGTAAAAGGGCTTGGATTTTCGTAAGGCTGTGCCGCGTTTGCATTGTAAAAACCTCCTCCGTTAGTTCCGAGGTTTTCGATGGAAACCATCGAGGCGACCGGACCCATGGAAAGATACTGCTTTGCCCCCGTCATATTAACCACGCTCTTTTGCATAGCAAGGGTTTGAGGAGAACCCAGAAAAAGCATAATTATAGCAAAGATAACGGCTAAGGGAATAAAAATTCTATAGACGGTTTTTGTAAAATCTATATAAAAATTGCCGACATTTTTTGCCTGCGTCCTTATCAATCCTCTTATAAACGCTATTAAAAAAACAAGCCCTGTTGCGGCAGATGTGAACTGTAAAAATACTAAAGACATCTGCGAAAAATTCGACAGAGCCTCTTCGCCTGCATAATTTTGCCAATTAGTATTGGTAATAAAGCTTATAGCAGTATTAAAATCAAGAGGCCATGGAATACCCTTATAATGCATCTGGTTAAACGGAAGATAATTTTGAAACCTTAAGGCAAGAAAAACAATCGCAAGCATAAAAAAATTGATAATCAGCCCTGCCTTTAGGTAACCTATCCAGTCCATTTGTTCTTTTTCATTTACTTTAAGAAATTTAAATGTAAGATTTTCTACCGGATTTATTATCTTATCTAAAAAAGTAACTTCCCCGTTAAAAATATGCGCCATATATTTACTTAAAGGAACGGCAGCCAAAATTATAGCCGAAAGCACAATAATGATCTGTAATATACCTGTCGTGGTCATATAATTTTACCTCTACATTATTTTCTAAATTATTATTATTTTTAAATTTTTTCCAAAAAATCTACCAAAAACCATAACACGGCATACATTATGAAGATAGCTAATAAAACAAACAGTGAACTAAGCATACATGTCCTCCGCTATTAAAATTTATCGGGATAAATAAGAACATAAAAAAGATACGCTAATACGATTGCCAAGATTATTAAAAGAATAGTATTTTCGATCATAAAAGAACCCTCATTTTAATTTTATATTTTAGAGCATGGAAAAATTTGCAAAAAAAATAGCCGAAGGAAATTGCCCTCGGCTATTAAAGTGTTTTTGTCTAAATTTAAATAAAATATTTACTAAAAAACGATACAACGATATGAATGAATTGCGACGGCGGTTAATGCCGGCAATGCATATAAACTAATATATTTGAATCCCTTTAATAGCTTACGAAGTTAGCTGCCGGGCTAGGAATAAAGAGTAATCCCTTGCTTTCTTTAAGAAAGTATTAGCCCCAAAATAACGGTTCCTCCGCTCCCGCAAATATTGCGGGATTAGGCATTTAATTGTCAAAGAACGACTATATGGATATATCCACGCGAGTCATCATTTTAATGCAGTATATATATTTATAAAAAGACTGTCAATAAAAATCGTACTTATTATTAAACGGCTTATCATTTTATAGGGATTAATTCTTTTTGCGGGAGCGGTTAAGCCTTTTCCCTTTTATTGAGCAAATAAAGATACAGCGATTTAAATGTCTGCAAAGTGTTAAGCTTTAGTTCAGGCAAAGAATAGTGGCTGAAATGAGCGGTTACCCTTTTTTCTTTAATCTGGTTTTTTAAATCTAAGGCTGATTTACCGATAAATCTTGTATATCCTTTGCCGATAAATTCACGCGTATGCGCATCGCTAACCCCTAACTGCGCAAGCCCTATCGAAACATTTACCAAAGAAGTTACGGCATTGGAAACAATCGAAAATGTGCTTGAATTATTAATAACCTCGATTGCATCAAAATCCAAATCCGTTAACATTTTTCTTATGGGCTTATGCCCCTTTTCGGCGTAAGATACAAAATAAAAAGGGTGAGGGGCAATCGCCAACCCACCCTGCATATGTATTTCATCTATAGTTTCCATAGCCGTTTTACCCGGAATAACCTTTTTTTCCAAAAAAAGACCTATAACATGTCCGTTTTTTGTCGAAACCTCTTCCCCGACTATAACATCCACCTCGAGAAAGTTATTCCTTATGGCATAGTCCTTTGCCTTAAGCGCCCCCTTAATCCTGTTATGGTCGGTAATAGCAATTACCCGAAGCTTTCCTGCGGCGGCTTCTACGATGTCCTCGGGGGAACTCGTCCCATCGCTATAACTCGTATGAATGTGCGTATCGGCTTTTGAATAAAGCGCCTGATTTATTTTTAAAGAATTCATAATTTAACCTTAATTCAAATTATAACACAATATGCCTTGCTAATAAATCAAGCTTTATGGGGAACTGCCGAATTATCTGCTTCAGCGTATTTTTCTTCTTCGCTGACAGCCCTTAAAGACTGTTCTTTCGGTTCAGGCAAAGCAAAGGCTGTCAAAATCGCCCCCAGAAAAGATATTATGACAAGAACCATAAATGTTCCCTGGACTTTTATGGTCATCATTAAAAACGGAAACAAAAGGGTCCCGAGAAATGCTCCAAATTTTCCTGTTCCAGCGGATATTCCATCGCCGAAACCCCTGACGGGAGTGGGAAAAACCTCTGACGGATAAACAAATGTCGTCACATTAGGTCCGAATTCCGTAAAGACATAGCTTAAGCCAAATATCGTTACGAACATGGCCGGGATAAGCATATAACCGGCAAAACTTGTCAGAGAAATTATTAAATAACATATTGCCATACCGAGAAAACCAAGTATCTGAATAAATTTTCTTCCAAGCTTATCCATGCTAAAAGCCGCAAGCCAATAAAATGGGGCCGCAAATACCACAAACACAATGGTAGATAACGCCAGACCCTGAATAAAGGTTGCATTTGGAATGACGGATTTCATTACTAACGGCCAGCTTATAGAATTTCCATAAAATGCCCAATCTAATAAAAACCAACTTCCCGCAGTGCCAAGCAGCCTCAAGTTGTTCGGGTATTTAAATAAATCATGCCATTTTGTTTTTAATTTTACCCCGTTTCCATTGCTATGCTTATTGTCGTCAACTTTAATTTTAGTTCCGGTAATATCATTGATGGCTGCAACGGTATTATTAGTATCTCCTTTGACATTAAGGCTATAATAGGGGGTTTCTTTAATTTTTCTTCTTAAATATATAACGCTTGCCGCAGGAATTGCACCGAGCGCCAAAAGAATTCTCCACGCAACATCATGCGGAACTCCCATCATTAAAATAAGTATGGCGGCCATAGGACCGGCAATCAAACCGATGCCTTGAAGAGAAAATACCATAGACACGAGCTTGCCCCTGTCCTTTCTATTTGCGTATTCGCTCATAATTATTGCGCTTATAGGATAATCCCCGCCGATGCCCAAACCCAAAACAATCCTCCAGATTATAAGCTGGGTAATATCCTGTGAGAATGCGGAACCTATTGCCCCTATAGTCAGAATGATAACCTCTAGTCCATAAATTGCCTTTCTCCCAAAAATATCGGCTAATCTTCCAAATAAGTATGCCCCGACGGCTGCCGCAATAAGAGACGAACTGCCGAGCAACGCAATTTCGGATGTGTCAAGATGCCATATCGGCGTTAAAAGCGCAATAACTACACCGATAATGAAAAGGTCATACGCATCGGTAAAAAACCCCATCCCCGCCGTAAACATCGTCCTAAAATGATGACGAACAAGGTCAACCTCATCAACCTTGTCCAGCAGGTCATTTCTAAGATCTTTTTTAGCTTCCATAAAAGCCCTCCGTTTAATGAATTTTTTAATTTAACTTAACGCCTGCAACAAAAACTGCTTCGCAAATCAAAATATTAATATTACAGTAATATTAATATTTTGATTATTTTATCATTTGAATGTTACAGTTTTATTACGGTTATGTTAAATTTTTGTTACAACCGGAGGTCTTTTAA
>JAJZXJ010000025.1:11333-13634 GCA_021802425.1 bacterium
AATTATATCTTCATACATACTTATAACTTTATCTACTGAAATGTCCGACCTGAAAAGCCTGCCCGCCCTCTCAAAACCTTTAACCGCTTCTTCCTTCATATATTTTGGATTGGCGATATAGGTTTCTACGGCTTCTTTGAGTCTTACCTCATCTTTTGGAGGAATTATAATATTCGTATCGCCGTAAACCTCGGGAATACCGCCCGCGTTTGTCGCGATGCACGGCTTTTTCATAAACATATACTCCAAATTATTAATGCCAAACGGCTCGTTTAATGAACAAGAAACGGCAATATCGAACATGCTTATGAATTTTCTTACATCGCTTTGATAACCCCAAAACATGAAACTGCTGGGGGTCCCGATTTTTCTTACCATCTTCTTTAACTTTTTTTCATCATTCCCGCTGCCGACTATATGAAACATCAAAGGCTTTGAATGCCGCAGGACATCCGAATTTTTCTCCTTTAACAAAAGCTCCGCGGCTTTTACAAAATAAATCTGCCCTTTTTGCTCCGTTACCCGTCCGGTAATTCCGATATTAAAAAAATTTTTAAACCTGTTATAAAAGGTTTCATCGTCATTTACGTTTGCGGTATGGCTATAATCTATAAACCTGTTTTCATCTATCCTCTCGAAGGCTATGTCCATCTTGCCTTCAATTTCGCCTATACCTTTCGGGCTATATTTGAATCCGAAAATATTATTTATTATTTTTTCGATATAAGCCGGCTTATAATTTTTATACTCTTCCTTAGAAAAATATTTAATAAAATAGTCTTTTAAAGCAGCGCTCGAAAAACATAACTTGTCCGCTAACGCATAGTATGGATAACCGCTGAATATGTTAATTGTGCTTAATACAGGTATGTTAAGGTAATTGCCGGCTAATACGCCCACATAGTTTCCTGTTCCCAAATGCGTATGTATAATATCTATATTTTCCTTTTTGCATATGCCTATCGTTCTTTTTATCGCAAAAATATTTTTTCTTTCGGGGTCGAATACCTTATAATAAGGCACGCCGTTATTTTCCAATAAAAATCTCATTTTTTTGTTTAATGAATGAATAAAAAAGACCGACTTATGCCCTCTTTCTATCTGCTTTTTTGCAAGGTAAATAGCGCTGTTTTCAGCCCCGCCCCAGCCCCTTGAGGAAATTATATGAAGGATTTTCATTTTAAATATCTATCTTTTCTATATTAATAGTACCTAATAGTTTATCCGC
The DNA here is from genome assembly GCA_021802425.1 of bacterium. Classification (GTDB taxonomy): domain Bacteria; phylum SZUA-79; class SZUA-79; order Acidulodesulfobacterales; family Acidulodesulfobacteraceae; genus Acidulodesulfobacterium. The sequence continues at coordinate 12,562 of JAJZXJ010000025.1, forward strand.
TAATTCCATTGTAAAAAGCTCCGTTCCGGGCATTTGAACGGTTGCGGATCCGCAGGCAATCCCAAGCTTTAAAGCTTCTGCCGAACTTCCCCCTTTTACAATCACGCTTAAAATCGCTCCAACCATCGAATCGCCCGCCCCGACTCTCGAAACTACGGAAACAGCGGGAGCCGCCGCGTAAAAAACCCCTTCATTCGATGCGACTATAGCTCCTTTGTAGCCGAGGGATACAAATACATATTCGATACCAAAATTATGAAGGTCTAAAGCTACGGAAGCAATTTCAAAATTTGAAGTTAATTTTCTTTTTACCAATCTTTCAAGTTCATGTATATTAGGCTTGATTATGAAAGGTTTTGACTTAACGGCGTTGCTTAACAATGCCCCGTCGGCGTCAACAAGGCATTTTATGCCTGCATTTTTCAGGCGGGTGCATAATATATAATATATATTGTAAGTGATATTTAACGGCGACGATCCCGTAAGCACGGCAAGGCCATCCCTTGAGTATATATAAAGATCCTCTTCCAGCCTGTCGAGAACAGAAAAATCCATAACCGGACCCATGCCGTTTATTTCGTATTGAGAGACGGGATCGCTTTGCTGAATCACGCAGTTTATCCTTGTTTCACCATTTTCCCATATAAAATGAGGATCGTCTAACTCTTCCGTAAGAATGTTCGAAATCAGCTTGCCGATTTCTCCCGCCAAAACGCAGCATGTGGAAGCTTTTATTTTAAGCTTTTTGAGCGCCCGCGAAACATTTATTCCGTTTCCGCCCGGATCAAACCTCGTTTCAAACGAATGGACCTTTTCGTCGTCAACTAACTTTTGAATTTTATACGATACATCTAAGGCAGGATTAAGCGATAAAACCGCAATGTTATCCAAAAAGCATCTCCAATTTATAATATAATAAATACAATTATGCCGGGATATTAAGAAACATGGCATCCCGCCTCTGTTTTTTTAATTTATTTATCATGTTTTCAGGCTTAAGTGTCAGATATTACAAGGGTTTTGAATGGTCGGGACGACAGGATTTGAACCTGCGACCCCCTGCACCCCATGCA
>JAJZXJ010000026.1:0-13204 GCA_021802425.1 bacterium
TCCATAAGAAGCTGGATTATAAAAACTCTTTCATAAATGTTTTCTTCGCCAAGGGCTTTTCTCGCCGCTTCCGCAACCAGAACTTTGTAAGATTCCCCGTGAATCATTATCTGCCATCTACCGGCCCTCATGGGTTTTGCACCCTCCTCGATAGTTCTTGTATCTTCTTCGTCTTCTTTAAATATCGGAAGACCGAATTTCTCGAAAAGTTTTACCGAGTCGTCGACATGTCTGCCTACATCGTAAACGAGGTCTTCCCTGACTATGCCCATAAGGTCGTTTGCGACATGTTTGACATAATCTTCCGGGGTATTTTCCGTTCCAAGATAAGTGTTGATCGCGGAAAGCCCCATTGCGACGGCGCCGCTTCTTTCGATGGCAGCTTTTTCGACCATGGTTATTTTCATACCTTTCGGCGCCCATTTTTTAACCTCGAATGCCGCGCCGCATCCCACCATACCGCCTCCGACTATTAAAAGGTCAGTATTGATTTCTTCTATTGTATAGTTTGCTAAGACATCGGTGCTTGTCATCGAACCTTTTTGATCAGCCATAAATAATCATCCCCTTAATTTATAAATTTTAATTTTAAATTTTAAAAGATTTAAACAAGTTCTCATCTATTTTTTAGGTACCTGAAGGGTCTTCCCGTGTTCGGTGCATAAAAGTTCGGTTTTTAAATCCCCCATATTTTCTTCGGGTATTCCATGATACGGGTCTATGCCGCCTTCGGGGGTGGTCCTGATTGGAAATTTAAATCTTTTAATCTTTCCGTTGCGGAATTTGACCGTCCACATTATAGAGTCCGAAGCCCTCATCGGAATAACGGAAGACCCCATAGGGGCGAAATCCTGGTATGCCCTTACCTCTATGGCAGACAGAGGACAGATTTTTACACAGCTGTAGCACTCCCAGCACTGGTCAGGCTCCTGATTATAAGCCTTCATAATGTCTTTGTTAAGAACCATAAGATCGTTGGGACAGATGTACTGGCAGGCGGTCTTATCTCTCCCTTTGCAACCATCACATTTTTCTGCAATTACAAAACTTGGCATTTTCATACCTCCTCAATTAATGTATTATTATTAAATAAAACAATGTAGTATTTACCCTCACCAACCCCTCTCTTAAGGGGGGATGAAGGGATATTATTATTTTTATATTTCGCCCTTTGCAGCCTTGTGCAGTTTAACCTCAACCTTATCTTCTTTTGCAAGGGAAGCATAATATTTCTGTAATATTTTTAAAACCTCCGGTCTAGAAAAATGTTCGGGTACTTCCTGTCCTTCGGACAACAGCTTTCTGAGCATCGTCCCGCTTAAAGTAAGCCTGTCTTCCTTTGAATGCGGGCATGTTCTGGTAGATGCCATACCGTCGCACTTATGACAGTAAAATGTCAGGTCCATTTTTAAAGGTTTTAATTCAAGTGCATTTTTAGGAATTTCGTCGAATATCTTATGCGCGTCGAACGGCCCGTAGTAATCTCCGACGCCGGCATGGTCTCTTCCTACGATGAGGTGCGAACAGCCGTAATTTTGCCTAAAAACGGCATGAAGCAGCGCTTCCCTTGGTCCGGCATATCTCATCTCCATAGGATAACCGGCCTGAACAATCGTATTTTTAACAAAATAATTATCTATTAATGTATTAATGGCAACCGCTCTGACACTGGCGGGAATATCGCCGGGTTTTAATTTGCCGACAAGCTGGTGAATCAGAACGCCGTCCGTAGTTTCTATCGCAACCTTTGCAAGATATTCGTGGGAGCGATGCATAGGGTTCCTTGTCTGAAAAGCGGCAACCGTGCTCCAGCCTTTTTCTTCGAATATTTTCCTTACCTCTGCGGGGCGCATATAAATTTCTTTGAATTCTACAGGATAAGAACTTTCGCTCAAAACCTTAACTTTGCCGGCAATATTAATATCGCCCTGTGCCATGACTTTCTGAACGCCGGGATGCTCCATATCCGTTGTTTTAAATATTTTTTGGCATTCGTGCGCCTTGTCTATGGAATATTTTTCGCTGACGGTAATTATCCCTATAATTTCCGAGGTTTCAAAATCAAACAATGCCACATCTTCCCCGATATTAATTTCGTCGGCCATTTTTTTAGTGGATGAAAGAGTTATAGGTATAGGCCAAAATGTTCCGTCCTGCATCGTAAAATTATCGACAACGCCCTTCCAGTCATTTTTGCCCATAAATCCTTCCAAAGGAGTGAAGGCGCCTATGCCCATCATTATCAAATCCGATGTTTCTCTTGATGTCATAGGTAGTTTTTTGAGGGTTTTAGCATACTCTTTTGCTTCTTTAAGCTCATGGCCAGATAAAAGTAAGGGCATAAGTCTCTTTTCTTTTCCGTGGGGATTCACCAATGCCATATGTTCCTCCGATTTCGGTATATTTTTTATTTTTTATTTTATAAATTTTCGACCGACCTGACTCTTTGCTTTTCTCTTAATAAACGGAATATATGAGGTATATTATTAATACATATATGCATATAAACTAATATCCATATTATAATAATTTTTAATCATTTATTTTTAATATTATCTTATAAAAATGTCAACTATTATTTTTGATAAATTTTTATTTTTTTTATAAAATAAATTTAGGGACTTTAACTATGCCCAGGTCATAGGATTATGCTCTACAACCTTTTCCACGAAACCGTTATAATCCAGCAATTTAACATTTTCTATTACCTCGGACTCAAGTATTCCCCTTGCCTTTGCATCTGCCAGAAGGCAATAAACATGATTTTTTTGCAGTACCTCGTTTATTAAATTACTAAATTTGCCGCCTTTTTTAGCGGCATATACGCCGTCTTCCGTCAACAGCATTATATCGCCCTGGCGAATATAATTTATGGCATTATTTAAAGCAGACGACTCGTAAGGCGACTTTTTAACTATATGAAGCATCCTTTATTTCCTCCTCGAATTTTATAGATAATATCAATATAAACATTACGGAAATCAAAAAATATAAAATATATTAGAAAGGTAAAAAAGCCTTCATTTCATTCATTTTTTGTCTTAAGGCATTCCTATCTATAATCTCGACTTCGGTAATTAAATCATTTTCGCTTAATCCTCTTTCTTCAAGGGATTCCTTTTCGACATAAATATGGGATATGTCAAAATCATCTATTAAAATAGGATATGTCAGGGAAAAATTTTTCTTTCCGAGCAGCGCAGTATCCTGTCCTTTTTTTAACGAAAATACCCCGTCATCTATAAATGTAACGTTTATATCCTGTTCATATGCCCCAAACATAATCATGGCCTCAATTGCCTCCTGCTCAAAAATCGTTCCGTACGGAGCAGTCCTGCAAATAAACATAACGCTTGTTTTTTCCTTTTCCTCCATGTCAAATCCTCTCTAATTTTTTCAATGTTAATATATGTTAATTACTAAAATGTTATTAATCTATCGGACTCTATGCATAATTCCAATAATTGGCCTAATCCGGATATTTCAGCCGCACTGGAAACGGTTTGAGCCACTAAACCTCTCCTTTTACCCGCGGCAACACAAGCAATTAACCTGATGCCTTTTTCATTAAGTCCTAAAAGCAAGTTTCTAATATTTCGCTCATCCCTCGGGGGCTCCATAGTCCCGCAGGTATTGCAAACGCCCTCGTTGTAAAAAAAAACTCCTTTTATTTCATGGCCAAGTTCCATGGCCGCAACTATAAAATTATAGGCGCTGTCCATTGCTTGATGAGTATATTGTCCATCTTTTATAAGAACGCCGAACTTCATTGACCCTCCTTGCAAATTAACAAATTAACTTAATTTAATTACTTTATAGATAAAAAGGTGTCCAATTTTAAATTGGACACCTTTTTATCTTTACATTACTATTGCATTGCTGACAAGCTGATGAATTCCCCCGACCATTTCCGCATCAAACCCGTAAATAGGAAATATTTTTGTAAACTGGGTTTTGCAAATTGCACAAATAAGAGCATAAAAATTAACTCCGTGATTATCTACAGCTTCCTTAACGGTCTGCATTCTCGGCATAGCCCCCGCTATTCGCACATTCATGACTTCTTCGGTCAACAAACCCCCGCCCGCACCGCAACAATAAGTCTTTTCTTTAGTAGTGCCTGCCCTTAATTCTACAAAACGGTTTGCGGCGGCTTTAATAAGCTCTCTCGGAATCGTAAACTGGCCACCCTGAAAATCACCCATCCTTGAAGCCCTTGCAATATTACATGAATCGTGAAATGTAACAACCTTATCATCGTTCGCCGAAGGATCGAGTTTTATAACTCCGTCCTTTACGAGCCCTAATGTAAAATCGCAAATGTGCATGGGCTGTCTGTATTTGCCGTCTAAGAAGTCAAAAGGCCCGTTCATGGTATTCGAATAGTTATACGCGGCTCTCCATGCATGTCCGCATTCCCCGATGACAACTCTTTTGACCTTAAGCCTTCTGGCTTCGTCCCAGATTCGTTTATTAATTTCTTTTGCATTTTTATAGCTTCCCAAAAACATACCGAAATTTCCGGCTTCGGAGGCGTATGACGAAACGGTATAACTTATGCCTGCCTTATAAAATACCTTTGCATATCCTTTGAGCGATTCCATGTGGGGCATTGCAAAAAAATCGGCGGAAGGAGGCACTAACAAAACCTCAACGCCTTCTTCATCCATCGGTATTTTAACATCCTTCCCCGATTCTTCCTTTATTTCTTCCTCTAAATCGTCAAGCGTATTTCTTAAGGCGAGAGGGGGTATTCCGATATTATTGCCGGTTTTATAAACCTTATGAATAACTTCCGTTGCGTATTTCTGCCCAAGACCGATAGAATCCATTATCTGTCTGGCAGCCATCGTTATTTCCGCAGTATCTATACCGTAGGGACAATAAAAGGAACACCTTCTGCATTCGGAACACTGATAAAAATATGTAAACCAGTCTTTCAATACTTCTTCCGTCAATTCTTGCGAATTTGAAAGATTTTTGAAAAACCCTGCGGGAGTAAAATAATACCTATATACCTTTCTCATGAGTTCCTGTCTCTGAACCGGCATATTGTTAGGATCTGCCGTTCCGAGGAAAAACTGGCATTTGTCCGTGCATGCGCCGCATCTGACGCAAATATCCATATAATCCCTGACAGCCTTATTGTTATCTAATATCTCTTTAAAAACCCCGATAGCCTTTTCCTTCCAGCCGTCCTGTAATTTGGCAGGAAAACCAAGGGCTTCCATGTCATCTTTTTGAGCTTCAATCATGTGTTCGTAAGACGTGGCTCCGGGAACGATTTTAGGAATCGAAATCTTTCCGTCCAGAACGGGAACTTTATATTTGTCTTTTGGCTTAGCCATGCTATTTATCCTCCGCTTAACCGTTAAAAATCAAAAAATTACCGCAAGTTTGCGGTAATCCGGCATCAATTTAATTTAAATAGATAAATCTTTCGCATTAGGTCTGTAATATCTTTCTTCTTCCGGATTATCTGCCATTATTCTTGTCGGCGAGAAAAATATCCCGACAAAATGCATCACTTTACTAAACGGAATATAAGCTATAAGCAGCATGACAAGCGTGTAATGAATTAAAAAAAGAGGATTTGACGGAATGTTAGTAAATTGAAAGCTTAAAAGTCCGTTAATATAAGGATCTAAGTGATTATCAACGGTCGTCAGGGCAGCGGGAGACAAAACGAAATTTAAAGACAATCCTGCCAGACCGATGAGCATTAAAAGAATAAGTATTAAATAATCGGCAAATAACGATATAAATTTAACACGCTCCACGACCACCCTCCTTAGTAAAAGGAAGAAAAGGGAAAGCACCATAATAATACCGCAGACTATCCCGATACCGACAAATATGTTATACCACCAGGGCAACGGATTAGAATATATAAAATGCCTTAAAAAGTGCATAAATATCAAGATAAAAAACGAAATATGAAAAAGATATCCAAAAATCCATGTCGGCTTATTAGATTTAAAAAGACTCTTAAAGAAAAAAACTTCTCCCAAAATTCTGGCAAAAGCCCCGCCGGAAGTCAAAGGAGCAGGCGTAAGAGGAATTTTAACAGGTTGGGGTGTTGTTGCATATTGATATATTCTTAATACTACCCCGATTACAAAAATCAAGCCGACCGTATATGTAAATAATAAAAATATTGCTGTCGTCAAATTAAGAGGTGCCATATTTATTCCCCCCTAAATAATAATTTATGTTATTTTATGACATCAAAAAAACTTTTACTATTATATAGAGGGATACCCTCCCTCTATATATTATTGTTTTGCCCATAGACTAAATAAAACTCCTAAATTTATAAATAAAGCCGCAAGTTTATTTATTCGCCTGTTAAACACAACCCGTGGGCTTTGGAAGTCCTGATATTTTGGCAAGCTGTTTAGCCGGACCCTCGGGAAACAGTTCATAAATAAACTTGTTTGCTTCCTTTTTATCGGGCAAATTTTCAAGATTCATAACCTCTTTTGTAAGAGACTTAATAGCCGGAGCTACTTGAAACTTCTGGAAATAATCCCTGATCCATTCGATAAGTTTCCAGTGTTTTTCCGTAAGCGTTACATCTTCCTGTTTAGCCAGAACTTCGGCAAGGCCTTTATCCCAATCGCCTAAATTTTGAAGGTAGCCTTCATCATCAGTTTCAATCTTCTTTCCGTTATAATCAAATTCAGCCATAAGTAAAACCTCCTGTAAATTTTATTTTAGTTATTAATTAATTTTTTATTTAAAATTTAAATCATGTCTATATAGCCGCAAGGACAGCTCTCTGCACATTTCTTACAACCGTTGCAGGTTTCTAAGTGAAATTCGAAATGCTGCCCTTTCGGCAATTTTTTAACGGCGCTCTGCGAGCAATATTCGAAACAGCTTCCGCAGTCGAAACACATACCGCAACTCATACATCTCTTTGCCTCTATAATTAATTCATTCATGCCGAGATTGTTTAAAATCCCGTCGAAATCTTTAACTCTGGCCAAAGGGTCCCTCGAACTTCTTTTCTGTCTTTCGGAAGTCTGAAAATATGCAATATACATATTTTTGCCTTCCCCGTTTACCGCGTCGCCGTATTTAATGACGGCTCTTTCGTCTTTCTTTACAGGTTCTCCGCTCAGTTTCCGATGTATGGAATATGCCGCATATCTGCCCATTCCTATAGCATCGGTAACCAATCCGAATTTTAATATATCTCCGCCTGCAAAGACTTTATCTTCGTTTGCTACAAGATAGTTATCGTCAACCTTTAAAAACTCGTTGTTCGAATTTTTGGTTAAATTTTCCAGCCCTTTATAATCCGGCTTCTGTCCAAAAGAGTATATCAATGTATCGAGTTTAAGGTTAAGTTCCTGTCCGCCTTCTATTATGATAGGATGAACTCTGCCGGACGCATCTTTTTCGGAAAGCTTCATTTTTTTCAATCGCACTGCCGTTGCTTTTCCGTTTTCCGTAATAATTTCGTCTAAAGCAAACAGGAATTCGAATTTAATCCCTTCGGCATAACCTTCCTTTACCTCGACGGAACCTTTTTCTTCTATTTCGGAAACATCGTTTAAGGTTCCTTTGTTATAGATAAAGGTTACATTGGCGCCCAGCCTTCTTGATACCATTCCCGCATCCATAGCGCTGTCGCTTCCGATAACAATTACTTCTTTCCCTGCGTCTTTAATTTCGCCCGAAGCCGCTTTCTGAAGAAATTCTACTCCGGCATAAACATTAGGGGCATCTGCTCCGTTCATCTTCATTTTTATAGGTTCATGCGTACCTATTGCGACAAATACCGCATCAAATTCGGATTTAAGTTTATCCATCGCAATATCGGTTCCGATATTCACCCCTGTTTTTATTTCAACGCCGAGATTTTTAATTCTTCCGACCTCTGCGTCTATAATGTCTAACGGAAGCCTGAAACGGGGTATGCCGTATCTTAAGTATCCTCCGGCTTCAGGGAATTTTTCGAATATCACGACATTGTATCCCCTGATAGCTAAGTGATAGGCGGCCGAAAGCCCCGCGGGTCCGCCTCCGATAATTGCAATCTTTTCCTTTCTCGGAATATCCGTTATTTTTTTAAATTGAAGATTATTTTTTATACCGTAATCTCCCACAAACATTTCGATTGCGTTTATCGCTACCGGCTTGTCCTTATGCTTGCGGTTACATTCATCTTCGCAGGGATGGGGACAAACCCTTCCCGTCGTGGACGGTAAAGGATTTGACTCGGTAAGCATATAAAACGCTTCCTTAAGAGACTCATCGACCGGTCTTTCGTAGGACTCGCTTTGGGCGATGAACTGGATATAATCCCTTACTTTCGTGCCGTTAGGACAGGTGTCCATGCAGGGCGGCTTCTTTTCGACATATTTAGGCCTGTATGGCGATTGCGACATCCCCGATGCGCCCGCCTGTGAAACCTTTAACGGTTTTTTAACTTTTTTTAATTCAAGCATTGTTTATCCTCGTTAATCCTAGAATATATTTAAGATTTAAAATTTTAATAAAATATTATTAAGTTTATTCGGGAAGGGTCAGGAAGCTTCCGCCGGCATATCCGTAAACCAATTTACCGTCGTCCATTATTTCTTTCAAGGCTCCCTTAATATCTTCCTTAGATACGCCTTCGGCGGCAAATTCTTTTTCCATCTCTTTTACTATATCGACAGGCTTGAATCTTTTTTTGCCCACGTACTCTTTAACAAGTCCGATAATTTTCTCTTCTATTTTATGTTTTGTTTCATCGGTCATGATATTATCCTCTTTAAATTTATATTAAAATCTTGCATGGGACGAATAATTCATACTCGTTTCGGCAAGTCTGAAATCATCGACATGGTATTTTGTAAATTCAAATCCCGTTATTTTAAAGAACCTCGACCAGCCGATTCTTTCTATCCATTCTATAACTCTTTCGCCCGGCTCGGCTCCTTTTTTGTATGCTTCCAGTATCGTCTTTACCGCCTGAACTGCCTTATCCCATCTTGGCGGCTCATTAGGTATAAAAGGAACGACTAATTTGGAAAAAGTGGGTTTTGTTCTTGCATTGGAAACCTTTCCGCCTACCCATATCGAAAGTCCGTCATTCTCGGCATCGGCTATCGGCATTGCAGGACATACGGTATAACAGCTTCCGCAAAACACGCACGTTTCCTCGTTGACTCTGACCGACTTCTTGTCGCCGACCATTTCGGGTCTTATAGAATTTGTCGGACATGCGGCAATCGTGCTGGGAACTTCGCAAAGATTAACAAGCCTTTCGTGATTAATTTTCGGGGGTTTTCTATGGGTTCCCAATATAGCTATATCGGACGAAGCAACCGAACCGCACATATTTAAACAGCATGCAAATGCTATTCTGACTTTTGAGGGAAGCTTATCTTCGACAAAATATTCATATAGTTCGTCCATTACCGACTTTACCACGCCTGATGCATCGCTTGCAGATGTATGGCAGTGGACCCAGCCCTGGGTATGAACTATATTTGCAACAACATTGCCGATACCGCCGACATTATAGCCTAATTTTTCAAGATCTTTTTTTAACGGTTCGATATTTTTTTCATTTTCTAATAAAAATTCGACATTATTTCTTGTGGTAAATCTTAGATATCCTCCGCAATATTTATCCGCCATATCGCTTATATCGCGGACAAAACTGCTGCTGACCAATCTTGGCGAACCCATTCTTACGGTATATAGCTTATCTCCATTTTCTGCGACATGCACCATAGTACCCGGATCCAATATCTCGTGATATGCCCATTTGCCGTAATTTTTTTTAATCATGGGGGACAGATAATCATGATAATCATGAGGGCCCACATCGGTTATTCTTTTTTTCTTGACCTCTTCCGGCATAAAAACCTCCAAATTTATATATGGCAACTTTAATTAATAAAATTAAATTAAAAAAATAAATATAAATAATTATTCTGCGCCTGCTTCTTCGTCTTCAAACTTTATAAAAGGATTGCTTCTGGGTTCCCTGACCATATCGATTGTCGGTTCGAGTCCTATTCCTTCGAGGAAGGTGACAAGCCCGACCCTTGCAATAAGTTCGCCTATTCTTTCCCTGCTGACGCCGTATTCATCCCAGAATTCCCACATATTGCTTATTAATCCTTTAAGCCATTCATAGTCGTTTTTGCTGTCTTCATGAACATCGTAGAAAGGGATGAGCATCATGCCCATTCTCGGACCGGTAACCAGCGGAGCTTTCGCTCCTATTAAAATCGATAAGCCTTTCTGATCTCCTGATTTAAGAGCCTTAGGCATCTCGTTTATACAATGCATACATTTGACGCAGTTAGAATCGTCTATAACAAGATTTTCTCCTTCAAACCACATACATTTTGTCGGACATTTATCTAAGACGTATTTCTGGACGTTAAATTTTTTAACGTAATTTTTTACTTCACCCTGATTTATTTTTATATTATCCTGCCATGTTCCGATAAATGCCAAATCCGATCTTGATGCCGCCGCGACGCAATCGTTTGCGCATCCCGAAAATTTCAATTTAAATTTATAATTGAACGACGGCCTGTGCAATTCATCCTGATAAGCTTGCGTTATATCGTAGCAAATCTGAAGAGTATCGTAGTTTGCAAATTCGCATCTTGCAGGCCCCACGCAACATGACGGAGTACGAAGATCCGAGCCGCTGCCGCCAAGGTCAAATCCTAATTCTGCGCTTTTTTGAAAGAGCTCTTCTGCATCGGCTTGCGCAAGACCCAATATCTGAATATCGCCGGTTGACCCGTGAAAATTAAAAAGCCCGCCGGCATGCCGGTCTGCTATATCAGCCAATTTTCTCAAAACATCGGAATTATAAAAAAAACCTGAAGTCTGGTTTAGCCTGATTGAGTGGCATTCCTTAACGCCCGGATATTTTTCAGGAAACTCCGAGAATCTTCCTACCATTCCGGCGCCGTATCCCCTGACGCCCGCCATGCCTCCGTGTTTCCAGTGGGTAATTTTATCCCTGTAAGATTCTTCGACCTGCCCTAAAAGATCTTCCGTTCTTTCGCTCTTTTCGGCCGCCCTTTCCATTTCTCTAACAAAACTGATCCACTTCCCCTTTTTAAGTTCGTCAAGAAGCGGAGTTTCATGTTTTTTACCCATAAAACCTCCTTTAAAAAAAATTAAAAAGACATTTTAAAAAAATGCTAACTTAAATAATTCTTACTTAATTAATTAAGATAAGTCTTAGCAAAGCGACATGCACCTGCCGCATATATAACGCTGAGGTGCGAGGCTTTTTGTCTTGTAGGTTAATGAACTAAATATATTATTTCCTTATAATCTTTTTACTCCTATATTGTCAAGAAAAAAATTCTTTATGTATAAAAAAATTAACATCATTTTATTTTATTTTTAAAAAATCTTTTTTAACTTCTTTTTTATTTTCTTTTACAAAAGATACCCAGTTTTTAAACCATTTAGGTGCGGAAGGAGAAAATATGTGCGTATAACTTGCGATCATATTTTTATAAATAATGCCGTCGCTTGCTCCGTTTACCCCAAATCCTTTTTTCACATTAAAGACAAAATCCATGTTATCCGAAGGCGGTGTTTCTAAAAATGAATGATGGAACTCGTGCCCTTTAATAAATTTAATCTTATTAAACCATAGCCGGCTATTTTTATCATAAAATGCGGGCGTTAATTTGGTGTAGCCATGTCCCTTAGGTTTTTTCGTTAATTTTACATCGGCATCTATTGCTCCGGTCATTTCGCATACGATATCGCCGTAGGAAATACTTTTGCAAAGATACATAAGTCCGCCGCACTCGGCATAGACAGGAAGGCCTGTTTCGATCTTTTCCCTTATATCTCTTCTTAAATCAATGTTTGACTCTAAATCCCTGCAGAAAATCTCAGGGAAGCCTCCCCCTATATAAAGAGCGTCGATATCGGGCAGACGGCCATCTTTAAGCGGAGAAAATTTGATTATCTCGCAACCCAAATTCTCAAGCGCTTCAATATTTTCATTATAATAAAAATTAAATGCGTTATCGTAAGCAAGACCTATTTTAACTGTGTTTTGGACATTCCTTGCTTTATTATTTTTCCGAAATAAAACAGGTAAATTTTTAATGCCGCCGTAAGATTTGCCCCCTATTTTTGAAATCTTTACGATGCCGTCTATATCGATATAACCTGCAATTTTAGAAGACATATTGGAAACAAAATTTTCGATGCCTTCGGCGGAAAGCGTGGATAAAAGGCCGAGATGGCGTTGTTTTATGGAAAATTCAGGGTCATTCGGAACATTACCGACTACCTTAAAATCGGTATAATAATTAATTGCTTTGATTAAATTTTTTTCATGCCTTTTACTGTGAACCTTGTTAAGAATTATCCCTTTTATATTTACATCCTTATCAAAGTTTTGAAACCCTAAAATAAGCGGAACAACCCCCCTGTTTAATTCCCCTACATCGATTAAAAGAATTACGGGGATACCCAGGAGCTTTGCCATCTCCGCATTAGAAGATTTTCCGTATATGTCAAAAGAGTCGTGCAGCCCATGATTCCCTTCGACAATGCTAACATCTGAATTAAGCGAATATTCTAAAAAGTGCTTTTTAATTTTATTTTTAGACATAAAATAAAAATCAAGGTTATAGCAGTTTTTACCCGTAGCCGTGCTTAACCACATTGGATCTATAAAATCAGGGCCCTTTTTAAAGGGTTGAACTATAAGCCCTCTATCCCTAAGCAGCCGCATTATAGCTATAGAAATGGTTGTTTTGCCGGAATTCCTTTTTGCCGCAGAGATGTAAAATCCGTTGATGCGGTTATTTTTTTTGTTATTACCGGTAATATCATTCATCTTGCTTTCTGAGTTCTTTTATTTTTGAAATTAGATTGAGCTTGTAAGAAGAAAGTTTTTTACCTTCGGTATCTTTGTGTTCTATGGAATATATCCTTTCGGTTCCAAGAATGAATAAGGAAAATTCGTATTCCGCGGATTTTTCTTTGTCGAAATAGTGCTGATGAAACGCAAATTCATCATCTTCTTCAATTATTTTACTTATGTAAAACACCTCGAGTTTTGCCTGTAAAGGTAGGCCATCGAAATATTTAAGCAATTCCATGATATATTCTTTGCTCAGTTTGGTAATCTTTAAGATATAATCTAAATCATATTTAAATTTCATAAAATGACTGGATGGCGGAGAGAGAGGGATGA
>JAJZXJ010000027.1:0-13199 GCA_021802425.1 bacterium
AAACAGGGAGAGTCTTTCTTTTGTAGATTCATAATCTGTGTGCCTAAAAGCATTAATTCCAAGATTGGCGGCAGTTTCCACATTAAAATTTCTATCGTCTATAAAAATAGATTCATCAGGTTTTGCACAAGATAAATTCAATGCAAGCTTAAAAATGTTTTCATCGGGTTTCCTTATGTGGACAAAACACGATGTGATGAAAAAATCAAATAATGAATCGAGTGAAAATTTTTTTATCCTGTAAATTGATAATTCAAGACCCTCATTGTTGATTGAAACCAATTTAAATTTATATTTTTCTTTAAGCCCGGCAAATAAGTTTATCATTTGCGGATAAGGTTGGGACTGGTCAAACATAAAGGCTTTAAATTCATTTCTGGAAAAAGGACGCTCTTTGTAAAATAGAGTTTTATCAAGATAATAATCCAAAGAAACTTTGCCTTCTTCATACAGGGCAAATAAATCTTCATGCCTTGCTTCAAAATCTTCATAGTCTAAATTAAATTTAGCCGAGGCGAGTTTTCTTGATTTTCTATCCCAGCCGTTGGTTAGCAATACGCTGCCGATATCTAAAAAAACCGTTTTTATATGTTCGGACATTTTGATAGGATATTTATATATAATTGTTGTTTAACAATTCGATCAACTTTTCTAAGGTTATAAGCTTTTCTTCTCTCGTTTTTATATTTTTTACGGTTAATTTCTTTTCATCGGCCTCTTTTTCGCCTATTATAGCCACATATTCTATCTTTTTCTTATCCGCATATCTAATCTCTTTTGAAATATTTGGAGAAACGGAAACGGATAACTCCACGCTTATTCCCTTTAAACGAAGGGTTTTAGCAGCTTTGTAAGCATATAACCTTTCATTTTCGCTTAAATAAACGATATATAATTTAACGGGCGAATGCAGGAATTGAAGAGCTTTTTCATCTCTTTGCATTATAATATCTATAATTCTTTCTACGCCGAAAGATATTCCGCAGGCGCCTTCCGGACGGGCGCCATAGAGCTCTACCAAATTATCGTATCTTCCGCCGGCCGCAAAACTTCCGATGCTTAAATCCTTAGATTTTATTTCAAAAATAGGACCCGTATAATAACCCAGCCCCCTGACTAAAAGAGGGTCGTATTTTATAAAGTCTAAACCGATAGCGCCTGCGTTTTCTAATATAGATAAAAACTCTTTGGCTCCTTCTATGGCTTGATTCTTAACTGACTCATCTTTAACGGATTTATTGAGTCTTTTGCTTAATATCGATAATTTTTCCATATCGGCTAAATCTTTATCAAATTTGATAAGTTCCATAAAAGACCTGTAATTTTCTTCGTTAATCCCGTTTTCTTTAAACTCTTTTATTACTCCGCCTTCCCCGATTTTTGCGGTTTTATCCAGCGCCCTGAGCGCCGCGTCTTTTTTGCCTTCGCCGATTCCGGCGGCATTAATAATTCCGTCAAGGAGTTTTCTGTTGTTTAAAATAATTTCGTAACTGCCCATTTCTAATTTTGTAAGCGTAAATATCGCCAAGTCCAATAGTTCAAGCTCCACATTCATGGAATAAGAACCTATTATATCGGCATCCGCCTGATAAAACTCCCTGTATCTTCCGGTCTGAGGGTTTTCATATCTATATACTTTGCCGATTGTATATCTTTTAAACGGTTTAGTAAGTTTTTCCCTGTTTGTCGCGTAATACCTTCCTAACGGCGAGGTAAATTCGAACCTGAGGCCTAATTTTCTTTTGGCTTTATCCTCGAAGGTGTATATCTCCTTTTCGATTTCCTCTCCGCATTTCCTTGAAAGAAGCTCGAAATATTCGAAAACGGGCGAATCGATCTCGACAAACCCGTAAAGGACGAAACAATCCCTTATGGTTTCCATAACCTTTCTTCTCAATATCATCTCTTCGGGCAAAAAATCCCTCGTCCCCTTGGGGGGCTGCACAAGACTGCTCATCTTAAAACCAACCGGTACCTCGATAAATTTTCAATTTAAAAAAAGAGGGTTGGCAAACATATGCCAACCCGCATATAAATTATTTAATATTCATTCTTAACGATATAATTTTAACGATATAGTAAGTAAATGTAAATATTTTTAATGTTCGTACTTTTTTATACTCCCGTTGCCGGTTAAATTAAAGAGCTATATAAACGCACCCTTCTTTCGTAAGTTTTGCGATTTTCTCCACGCCCGCGGGAACTATTTTTGCGTAATCCGGAACATCCCCGTCTTTTAAATCGAACATGTTCATGGCATTGCGGCAGACATAAATATTGGTTTTATTAGTAAGCACTGCCCTCAATTGCTCCTTGAGCTGCGTATGGTGAAGAAGCGAAACAACGGCGGGACCGAAGATTACGACATTTATTTCTTCCGTTTCGGCTATCGCGCTAAGGTTTTTCATAACATTCATCAAAAGACCGGGCATTATCGTCCCGTTTGCAACCTGAAGAACATATTTCATTCATCATCTCCTTTTTTAAAATTATATTTATATTATATGGGACATAAAACGACATGCGTTTATATGCCTGTTTTACCATTGGCCGGTAGCTTGATTTTTGAGAAAGAAATACGTCAAGACAATTTTCGATTTTAAAGAATTTTAGAACGCAAACAATATATGCTTAAATTGTAAACCTTAATTAGCAAATCGTCAAATGTTTTTTAAAGCGGGTATCCTTTATTGAAAATTCCCCCGCCGAAAAGCATTCCGGTTTTTCGAGCGCTTTTATCGATATAAGAAATATGACGATTAATAATGGATAAATATAATCCGCCGAGTTCAACATATCCGATAAGTTGCACTCCGTTTATGCGCCCATTTTCATCTAAATAGACTTTTCTAATTCCTTTTCCGTCGCGGCGGCGTTTTACCATACTCACCCCTTTTTGAATGCCGACGGAAAGAATCGGCATCCCGAAAAGGGTTACCGTATTCATATCTATGAGAGGAACGGCATATCTCCGCTTAATCCCCATAATATTAAATCCGGCTATTTCCCCTCCTTTTACCGCATTAAACCATATGGGATTAATTTTCCTTACCCCTTGAATATCCATTTCTGCTATATCGCCGACGGCATAAACATCGGAGCAACTGGTTCTCATGCGGTCATCGACAATAACTCCATAATTTGTCCTGATAGAATCGCCCCTCATCATCTCAAGGTTAGGTCTAACCCCTGCCGCTATAACTAATAGCCCGCAAGGAATGCTCTCTTTATCCACTTGCACGCCCTCAACCTCTCCTTGTTTCCTTTGTATCGACTTTATCACTGCTCCGGTTATTATTTTTACTCCGTTTTTTTCCATATGGCTTCTTACTATCTCCGCCATTTCGTTATCCAACATTCGGGGTAAAACTTTATCCTCTTTTTCTATTACCGTAACATTAATGCCCATTTTTTTAAGCGCACAGGCTGCTTCCAAACCGATAAAACCGGAACCCATGACAACCGCCGCATTAACATTTTTAATGAAGGACATTATGTTATCGATATCCGATATAGTTTTAAAAGAGAAAATCCCGTTACCCGCGATATTCGGTAATTCCGGAATAATAGGGTTTGAACCGGCGGCGATAAGAAGAAAATCATAACATAATTCCCTTCCGCTTTTTAACTTTACCTTACGGTCCTTAAAAATAATTTCCGTAACGGGATTGCCGAATATTGTTTCTACCATTTGTTCATCATAAAAGCGCTTCCCTCTCAAGTACAGTTTATCTTTTTCAATTTCGCCGCTTAGATAGTTTGCAAGGAAACAAGGGGAGTAAGCATCCTCTTTTTCTTTAGACACAATCGTGATTTCGCAGCTCTTATCTATTCCGCGTATAGTCTCTAACGCGCTTATAGCGGCAGGACCGTTTCCTATAATTGTTATATTCATATTAAATCTCCGCAATGCATTAAATCCCTAAGGCCTTTCTTTTTAGCGCAATATGCGAAATTATTCCAGCCGCGGCTTTCGCCGGATCAAGTTCCACATAAGCCTTGCCGCCGGTAATATTTTCAAGTTCTTTCGTTAACACATCCGTAGCAACGGAACTTCCTAAAATTCTTGGACTTGGAGCAATATGCACAAGAAGGCCAAGCGCAAGAAACCACGTTCCTATAGAAACGGCCTTTTCCTGAACAAGTTCGGGGGCAGAACCCGCTGCAGGCAATTGGCTGACTTTAACGCCAAGCCTGTCCGCCAACGCGCCGAGCAGCGTCGCAATTCTTGAATTATCTACGCATGAACCCATGTTCCATACCGGCGGCAGCGGCACATCAAAACCAGCCGCTTTCCCGACGGCGGACAGGACGGCCTTAAGCCCCTCTCCGCAATATTTATCGGTAGCGGCCGAATCCATTAATCCTGCCTGCGCAAGGATATGCCCCGTACATCCGGTAGCAACGACCAGAACATTATTTTTTAAAAGCTCTTTCGTCATCTTCTCCGTCATCGATGTATCCCTGAGTTTTATGCTTGGGCAGCCTGCAAAACCGACAACCCCGTAAATATTCCCCTTTGTTATATTGTCAATCACGGGTTTTAAGGGGTCTGACGAATCAACTTTTTTAAGAAGGTCTATTATCGCCTCTACGGAAAGCCCGGCAAATCCGACAGATTTTTCTTTTGGTATATTTACTTCTTCCCCCTTTCTTTCTTCAAAGGCGTCTATTGCCATCATTACGATTTTTTTAGCCTCTTCATCGGCATGCTCCGGCTCAAAATTCACATGAATAGCGCCGGGTATCTTTACAAAAGATTCCGTGGTAATGAACTTTGTGTGAAAACACTCCGCTATCATAGCCAAAGACGGCCATATACACTGCATATCCACAACCATAGCATCAACGGCTCCCGTGATTAAAACTAGTTCCGTCTGAAGATTATGGGCAGCCATCGGAACGCCGTGTCTCATAGTAAGTTCGTTGCCGGTACAGCAGACGCCGACCACATTTATACCCAGCGACCCCCGTTTTTTTGCCTCCTCTTCCAGTTTTTTAGTCCATTCGAGTATCTTTTCGGAAAGCACGGGATTATGTCCGTGTATTGCGATATTCACCTTGTCTTTTTCAAGGACGCCTATATTCGCCTCAATTTTGCTAATTTGAGGCGTCCCAAATAAAATATCATGAAAATCCGTCGCCATATGGAGTCCCGCATAACCGTCCACAAGACCCATCTTTAAACAAGCTAAGAGTAAATTTATAGGATCGGCATCGTTGCCCATGGATGTCCTGTGCATCGCCTCCTCAATTTCGTTATGGGCGTTAGAAATCAAAATCCCTTTATTTTTCCACATCTCGAATTCCCTTTTAGGCGCTCTAAGTTTAAGCCAGTTCATAGGTTCCCCATCTTGCCTGCTTAAATCGTCCATCGCCTTAGAAGCTACTTCCCTTGCCACATCCATATCCGATTTCCCGTTAGTTTTAATCCCCAATCCCGAAGCAACTTCCAACAATTTGGCCTTGTCGGTAATTTTGTAGCCCGGGGCCTTCCCTTCCAGCATTTTTTGAAAAGCGATTACTACATGTCTTGCGTGTCCCACATGGGACGCCGCACCTCCGACCTCCTCCCTTAAAAGATTTCTACATACAATCGTATCGGCAGTTGCCCCGCACACGCCCTTTGCAGCGCCATTTCCAAAAGGGTCTATCCTGCATGGACCCATATAACACATTCTGCAGCATGAGCCAAGCTGCCCAAAACCGCACTGCGGCTGCTGGTCCTCCAACCTGTCGATACCTGTCTCTATACCAAGCTCCTCTGCCCTGTCTATTAATGATTGCGTAACTTTATCAAATATCTTCATTGGCATTTTAATTACCCCCGTTTTAAATATTTCCTAAATTTCTTAACATTTCCATGGGCGTTATTTTTCTTTCTTCATTAATTGTAACAGCCCTGGCAACTCTTTCCGCAGATAATATCCTTTGAGTTTTAAAAAGTTCTTCCGTTTCTCCAAAGGTAAGAGCATGGGTGGGACATGCTTCAACGCACGCAGGCTTTCTACCGTCTTTTAGCCTGTCAAGGCAAAAATCGCACTTTCTGGCCACCTTCATTGCATAATCCGCGGTAATTGCGCCAAAAGGACAAACCATGGCACACATCCAACATCCCATACATTTATCTAAGTTAACATCGACCCTGCCAAACTCTTGGTCTCTTTGCATAGCTCCTGTAGGACAAGCTGCCATGCATGCGGCATCGGCGCAATGCATACACTTAACGGGATAAGAAAAAGAAAAAGCCTTCTCGACATGAACTCTTTTTATCGGCGCCGGAGTTTCAAAAATAGCCGAAAATAGATCTTTGGACGAGGAATGTTGAATTGCGCAGGCAATCTCACAGGATTTGCAGGCGGTGCACTTTTCGATATCAATGAAAATCTCTTTCATTATAAATCACCTCCTTTTTAAGGAGATTAATTTATTTCTTAACTTCTGTAAAGAAATTTTTGATAAACGGCTTGAAAGGTTTGATAAACGGCTTGAAATTAAGCAATATCCAGTAAATTTTTAAGTTCGCGTATCTTCCTGCGGCATACCGGAACGGCAGGTACCGTCGTTTTGTCAAAGACAATCTTATTGTGCCCTTGCTTATCCTGCTCTATGCTGTTTATGAGATTTATATTAACTACAAAACACCTGTGAACGCGAAAAAATTCGGGGCCCGTATATCGTTTAAGTATATTTTTTAAGGTGGAATGAAGATAATACCGGCGGTTTTCCGTGAAAACTTTGCAATAATTTCCATCCGATTGGATAAAGTACACGGATTTAATGTCCAAAAACTGGATTGAACCTTCGCTGATTACCGGAAACTTCTTTAATTCCACCATGCCGGTATGAGGATTTGTTTCAGCCTTAATTTGTTCGGTTATATCCAGAAATGTCATAACATATAATCGATTTGATGAGGAAAGTTCCTTTATATCGATAGCGCAAACATTAACATTAACCATTAATACCTTGTTTAATACATCGATAACCATGGTAGCGGGAGGATTGAGATGAGGACTCAGGGATTCTTCCAAAAGGCTTTTTATTTTAAGATGACTTTTGCGGGGATGATATTTAAAAACACTTTCGCCGAATTCCCTCACGGCAGGACCCAAAACCTGCTTTGCAAATTCATTCATGCCGACAACCTTAAAATCGGATGAAAGAAAAACCAATCCCACATTCAGAAAATCTTCTGAAACTTGCATATTTCAAGTACAAAACTTAAATATATTAAAAAATACGAAAGGGTCTAAACTTGCTCCTCCGACCAGCACCCCGTCGATATGCTTTTCGGCGATAAGCTCTTTTATATTCGATTCCGTAACGCTTCCGCCGTATATAATCCTTAGCTCGCCTATCAAAAAATTTGCGTTAACATAATCATAAATAAACCTGTGCATTTCCCCGCCGTCGTCAGGTTTTATAGGAATCCCCGTCCCTATAGCCCACACCGGTTCATAAGCGATTATCAGCGAGGAAACCTTTTCCCCCTTTATCGAATTCAAAGCTATATTTAGCTGATTTTTAACAAAATTTTTATGTTCGTTTTTATTTCTGATTTCTAAATTTTCCCCGACGCATAATATCGGGGTTATTGCCTCATTATTATAATTATAAACCGCTCTTATTTTTTTAGCTGTCAGTTCATCGCTTTCGTTAAAAATATTGCGCCTTTCCGAATGTCCGATTATAGCATAAACGCAGCCGCAGTTCTTAATCATATCCAAAGAAATTTCGCCGGTATATGCTCCGTTTTTTTCGTAATAAATATTTTGGGAAGAAAGTTTTATAAAACCGCCCAACGGCTTAATTATTCTATAAGTTTCGCAAAGCGCGGTAAAAGGCGGGGCAAAAACTATTTCCGCATCGTCAAAAGAACCTTTGTTTTTTAATTCATTTATATTTCTCGCAAAGATATCGAAATAGCTTTCTATATCTTTATTTGTTTTATTCATTTTAAAATTTGCCGCAATTATTTTTTTCTTCATGGAATCCCCCGCAACGGCTCATAAGTGAACTAAAACATCATGGCATCTGTCGCAAACATCGTTATAATCGGTATATTTCCCCACGCTTGCATCATATTTCCAGCAGCGCGCGCACTTTTCTCCTTCGGCTTTTTCCACAATAGCTTCAGTGATATTAATATCCGTCATATTATTCCGTTCTATTGCGACTCCCGAAACTATAAACAAATCTTTCAGGTCTTCGACTTTAACCATGTTCAGCAAGTCGTAATCCTCGTTATTTGCCTTTAAAATAACCCTCGCTTCCAGCGAACTCCCGATAAACTTTTTATCCCTTGCCTTTTCGAGGCTTGATAACACAACATCCCTTATCTTGATTAATTTATCGAATTTTTCCGCAATCTCAAAATTTACATAAGATTCGACAGGTTCGTCAAGCTGTTCGAGGAAAATATTGTCAAGTTTTCCTGATTTCCTAAAATATCCCCATGCTTCGGACGCGCTAAAAGGCATTATGGGCGCCAGAAATTTGATGAAAATATTTAACGAAAAGTGCAAGACCGATTGAACCGCTCTTCTTTTAACGGAATTTTTGGCATCCGTATAAAGTATATCTTTAACGATATCGAGATAAAAGGAGGAAAACTCTATAATAAATTTATATGTATTTTGATAAACTAAGTGAAAATCGTAGTTCGAGTAATGCCTGACAAGATTTTGGGATAAGAGGGTTAACCTGTGAAGGGCATATTTGTCGATGTCCCTCATATTTTCATATTTAACGGCATCCCGCCCGTCGCCTGCATCGTTTAAATTTCCGAGCATAAACCGCAATGTATTTCTTATCTTTCTGTATCCTTCCGAAAGCCTCTGGATTATCTCCTGCGATATTCTCATATCGTTTTTATAATCTTCCGATGCCGCCCAAAGCCTCAATATATCGGCGCCGTACTTGTTTATAATCTCGTCCGGACTTATCACATTACCCAGAGACTTCGACATCTTCTTGCCCGAACTGTCAACGACAAAGCCGTGGGTAAGAACCGTTTTGTAAGGCGCGCCGTCGCCCGTTCCGACCCCTATCAAAAGGCTTGAATGGAACCAGCCCCTGTGCTGGTCGGAACCCTCCAAATATAAGTCGGCGGGAAAAGCAAAAGCATTGCTCTTTAATTCCTTATCGTTTTTTAACACGCAGTAATAGCTAACCCCGCTATCGAACCAGACATCGAGAATATCTTCTTCCTTTTCGAATTCCTTCGAACCGCATTTTTTGCATTTAACCTCTTTTTCGCTTAAGTTTATAAAATAATCCGCCGGTTTATCGAACCATAAATCCGCCCCGTATTTCTCGAACTCGCCCGCTATTTTAAGTGTTAAATCATAATCTATAAACGCCTCGCCGCAATTTTTGCAATAAAATGCCGTTATAGGAACGCCCCATGACCTCTGCCTTGAAACGCACCAATCGGGCCTCGTTTCAAGCATGCCGGAAATTCTGTCTATGCCCCATTTCGGAATCCAGTTAACGGATTCTACCGCCTTAAGGGATTTATCCCTTAAGTTATTAATGCCCATAGAAATGAACCACTGTTTGGTTGACCTTAAAATTACAGGATTTTTACACCTCCAGCAGTGCGGATAAGAATGGTCTATCTTTTCTTCGAGAACCAAAGCCCCGACTTCTTTGAGCTTTTCTATTACATGAGGATTCGATTCGAATACATGCATCCCCGCAAAAGTATCCACATCTTTTAAAAATCTCCCCTCGTTATTAACGGGGGCGTAAGCCGGAAGGTTGTATTTAAGGCCGATAGCGTAATCGTCGTCTCCGTGTCCCGGCGCCGTATGAACAAGCCCCGTTCCCGCATCTTTTTTAACATGCGAACCTAATATTAACAACGAATCTCTATTTATAAACGGATGTGCCGCGATTTTATTTTCTAAATTTTTACCGTTCGTTTTTGTTATAATTCTATAACCTTGATACCCGAATTTTTTCATTAATTCATCCGCAAGGCTTTCTTCGAGGATAAAAATCTCTTTTCCGTTGTCAACAAAAGAATATTCGAAGTCTGGATTTAAAGATATTGCAAGATTTGACGGGATAGTCCACGGCGTCGTGGTCCAGATTACCGCAAAAATATCCTTTTCGCCTATTTCGGCATAATTAATAATATCTTCTAAATTAGATTTGATTCTAAACTTGACATAAATCGAAGGGGACGACTTTTGGGCATATTCGACTTCCGCCTCCGCAAGGGCAGTTTTGCAGGATGAACACCAGTAAATCGGTTTATTTGCCCTGTAAAGCCCGCCGTTTTTGATGAAATCCGCTAACTTTCTAACGGTATTCGCCTCATAGGAATAGTTCATCGTAAGATAAGGGTCGTCATATCTGCCGATGCTTCCAAGCCTTTTAAACTCCTGCCTTTGAACATCCACAAACCTGCCCGCGTATTCGCGGCAAAGCTTTCTCTTTGCGCTCTTTGAAATGGAATCTTTCGACTTTAAAGTTTTATCGACATTGTGTTCTATCGGGAGTCCGTGGCAATCCCAGCCGGGGACAAACGGCGTGTTGTACCCCGACATCAGTTTAAACCTGACTATTATATCCTTTAATATTTTATTTAAAGCCGTTCCCAAATGAATATGCCCGTTGGCGTAAGGGGGGCCGTCATGAAGAATAAATGTTTTTGACCTGTTTTGCGCCTGTTTTATAAGGTTTTCGTAAAGCTTATTTTCTTCCCACTCCTGAAGGAGTTTTTCCTCGGTAACTTTCAAATTTGCCTTCATGGGGAAATCGGTCTTCGGAAGGTTCAAACTGTCTTTATAATCCATATTAATCCCTGTAATTAGTTGTTAAACCTTTATTTACGCAATTCGTTAAATCGCCGCTATTTAACCAGCCGTTTATATTTTCGGCGCAAATGCGGGAAATATCCGCAATAGACTCGTAGGTTGCCCCGCCGATATGGGGCGTCGCGATAACATTAAAGTGAAATATTTCGTCGCTTATATGTACAGGCTCTTCCCAGAACACATCAAGCCCCGCGCCTTTAATCTTTCCGCTTTTTAATCCTTTTATAAGCGCGCCTTTATCGATTAAACCTGCCCTTCCGACATTTATTATAAACGAACCGTTTTTCATTAAACCTATCGCCTCGTCGTTAATCAAGTTTTGGGTATTTTCGGCCAGAGGGACGGCAAGAATAAGATAATCGACCGACGGCAAAACCTTTTTAAAGTCGCCTTCTACCGTGCCAGCAAATTTAATGCCCAGATTTTTCGCGTAATCCGCCCCCGGTTTGCTATGCTTTAAACCGTAAATTTCGGCGCCTACGGCTTTTAATATTTTAATAATTTCAAGTCCGATTCCCCCAAGTCCGATAATCCCGAATTTTTTTCCGGAAATGCTATGCCCCATAGGCTCGTTTGCAACACCGTGATTAATCGAGTTTACGCATCCGTTATAATCCCTTGCAAGCGCAAGAATAAAGAACAGGGACAGCTCCGCAACCGAAACGGCGTTATAGGTACCGGCCGTCGGAGCGTTAAATACAAGCACCCCTCTTTTAGAGGCGTAATCCATATCTACATTCTCGTATCCAATCCCGAACTGCTGAATTAACTTAATATTGCCAAGGGATAAAATATCCCCGCCTATGCCGATACCGGCATTTACGATTAAAATTAAATCGTCTTTTAAATTAGAATCGTTTGCCTTTTTAATATCGTTTAAAAAATCATCCTTCCCTGTATAATGTGTTACATTATGTCCCGAAAGATACGGTTTTAAAATGCCGAACATCTCCCTTGACCTTAATATCGCAACTATGTTCATTTATTGTTTAAATGCTATTAACTTTTCTTTATTTTTTTAGAGTTTTTAATATTTTTTGACTTTTCGGCTGTTTTTACGGCAATTGTTTTAACGGTGGGCTGGGCGGTAAAACCTTTTAAAGAGCCCTCGCCTGTGCAAAGCTGTATCTTTTTTGAATATGTATAGTTATCGGGACATATATAAATGTGATTTTCCCCCTTAAATATATTTATTTTTGTGCTTGGGGTCGTATTGTATCCTTTTAGGCCCCCCTTGCCGACGCAAAGTTGTATTTTAGAATTATAGGAATATCCGAGCGGACAATAAAATTTGGCAAAAGAAATACCGGGCAAAACGGATAAAATAAAGGCAAAAGAAAAAATTGACAAAATAGTTTGAATTGCAAAACCTTTAAGGCTTTTCATGAATTAAATCCCCCCGACTTTTTAAAATTAATTTTTTCCATTATACCACTTGGGGATTAATTTGTGAACCTTTTTAAAGGCATTATGAAAGAATTTTTTAATAGCTTATTAAACATTAAAGGTTCCCGTTATAACTTACAAGTCCGGTGTTTGGATACAGGTAAAATGACTGGGACGGCAAATAGCCGAAAGATATTTTGGCAGGCGGCGGGGGTGGCAATGGAGTGAAGCCGGAGACGGAGCCGGAGCAAGCGGAAGAGACGGGAGAGAATGTCCCCGGCTCGCCCGCCGAATTAAAAACAATGTAGTTTGCGCTTATTCCCTGTGTGCTATAACTTATGCCGTAGTTCATAGCGACATAAAAGTTGCTTGTCGTTTGCGCAAGCGGGTTTGACAGCGGCTCTAAAGCCGGAGAAGCGGCCGCGCCGTTGCAGGCGCATACCGCGTAACCCGAATAACTCGTTGCGCTATTCCCCAAAGTACAAGAAGGATTTGAACCGGAAGCGGAAAACACGACAGCCGTATATGTGAAATGGCTCATTGCATAATTTTGGGCATATCTTATTGCCGATTGAAGCTGTCTCTCATACATCCCCCTGTCGCTTGAAACGGCGGAGCTTAATCCTATAGTTCCGACGATGCCTATAATCCCCAGAAGGATTATAACCATTATTATTTCGACAAGGCTGAAACCGCCGTTATTTTTATGCATAAAATTGCCTTCCCCGTTTCGTTTAATTATATAATATCGTTAGAGCATATTTTCTTAACTTCTACCGATGCCGAGAAAAAGGTCGCTCCCCCGCCTATG
The DNA here is from genome assembly GCA_021802425.1 of bacterium. Taxonomy (GTDB): domain Bacteria; phylum SZUA-79; class SZUA-79; order Acidulodesulfobacterales; family Acidulodesulfobacteraceae; genus Acidulodesulfobacterium. The sequence continues at coordinate 13,027 of JAJZXJ010000027.1, forward strand.
TCGGATAAGCTATCCGGCGTCAAAGCATTTACCCCGCTTCCGTTTTCATAGTTTTCTTTCCACCATAAGCCGGCCGAAACCACGACGCCGGGTAAAACCGAATCAATCACCTTAGCTTTTATAACGACGCTGCCCCGCATGTTTTCAACCTTGACGAGATCGCCGTCTTTTAT
>JAJZXJ010000012.1:0-53307 GCA_021802425.1 bacterium
AATGGAGCCGGCGATAGGAATCGAACCTACGACCCGCTGATTACGAATCAGCTGCTCTACCCCTGAGCCACGCCGGCGGTTATATAACTCTTTTTGCATTTTTAATAAAATTAAGCTTATCGGTTTTATCTTCTATTTCTTCTGCTAAACGGTTTATTAAGTTCTGGATGTTTTCAACATTAAAGTTATTGAAATCTTCGTTTAATTCCTTAACTTTTTCATCAAAAAGCATTGCGGATATCGGGCCCAAGCTCGAGGAAAAAATATCTTTTATAGCATTTAATTTATCGATAGGTACTATTTTGAGAGTTTTAGTCTCGCCCCACTTTGTTTCACCCAGTAAGGAACTGAATATATCCTCATCCTGTGAACTAACTCTTTTTTCGTGTATATCGGTCAAAGGTGTTGAGGAAAAACTTTCAATAGATTTATTGACTATTTTTATAAACTCGCTTTCAAGGTATGATGTCTCCATTTTAAGCAAGTTCACATTGGAATTTTTCTGGCTTACGATAAAAATAAAACCGCTTCCAAATCCGTTTACGATAATATTTTGCTCTTGAAAATTAAGATATAATGATTGTATATCGATAGAAGAAATGGAATACGAAGCAAAAAGTTTGCTTATTTCCGATGAAATTTTATTAATCGCTTCGGGGGTAATATTTTCATCTTTCGAATCAAACCGTAAAACTTCGCCGTCAAGCGACGATATTGCACAAGCTTCTACGCCGGAAATCTTGAGTATTTTATCGATTATACTTTTGTCCTTGTCATCCATAAAAGTATATATGACCTATAAATTATACAATGTTGGCTATAACAGCCGCTATACATTTTCAAGTAATTTAACCGCTTCTATCTGGGTTTTAAGAGGTTGAACCGTTGGGGAAACCTTTATACTATACAATATGTTTTTATTATTAATAATTATCTTTTTATAATTGCCGGCCTCGCATACGGTACTTTTAAGATTTTTAAAATTTAATATGTCGCCCAATTCTTTTGACTGGTTATATAAAAATATGGAATCGGCGGATTCAAAATCGGGGTCTTCGACATCTTTGGCATACAAAACCTCTCCGTCCAGCCTTACCGCCAAAATACCTTCTACCCCTGAAATCCTTGCCAGACCTTCGCTAATTTTAGCAACTAAGGCTGGATTTATTTCGGCTGCCGCGCTTAAATCTGAAACATCCTGACTTTCGACTATTAACGGTTCTTCTTCTTGATTAATACCTGCTTCGCTGATCAATTCAATAATTTCATCAAAAGATTTATCTAATGTATTTTCGGGGGCCGGCTCTCCGATACTGACCTGAATATTAATCTGCCCCTCTAAATCCTTTAATTCGCGAAAAGCATCTATATCTTCTTTGAGATCAAAAACTGCCTTTGTTATCTTGCCCTCATTATAATATATTAACCCGCTTTTGTCTGCTATCTCAAATGAAAGTCTTATATTATCGAAACTATAAAACTGGTCCAATTGATATTTTATATCTTCAAGTATCATTTTATTTTATTGAAAAAATATTAGTTAATAATAACAAAATTTAATCAAAATATTATTAATGTATTAAATATATATTTTTATCTATTTATTATTTATAATAATATCAAAAAAAATTTACTTAAGCAAATAAATTCAATTCGATTTCGACTTAACCCCCGATTTAAAATGATAAAATAATAATTAATTGCGGTATCGCAATTCACAAATGCTCAACATCGTTAAACATCTTATATCTTTATTTTAGAAAATGTCAATTGTAAATTTAATAATTTATTTAATATATTAAATAAATTATTAATGAAAAACCGTATAATAAAATGGGAAATGGGGATTAATTTGGCGTCCCCAACGGGATTCGAACCCGTGTTGCCGCCGTGAAAGGGCGATGTCCTGGGCCGGCTAGACGATGGGGACAATAAATGATAAAGAAACACCATATTACCAGAAAGCTATAAAAAAAGCAAGGAAAAAATATATTAAAACCCTAATTCGCTCAATATTGAATTTACATCGTTTTGGGCAATCTTCTGATTATCTAAGACTAAATCGTTTAATTTGCCGTATATTTCCTGTTTCCTTTCGATGGTAAGCTCTTTAGCCTCAACCTCGGAATCGACCAACACCTTCAGGAGTTTTATCTTTGTTTCGTTCAAAGTGTTCTGTATCTTATAAAGTTTTTGTCCGGTTAAATCTTGAAATGAAAGGAGGGCTAACACATCCAGAATCTTGTCGATATTTTTTTTGTTAAGTTCTTTTAAATTGATCAGGCTTTCTTTAATTTTTTTTATGGGATTAAGGTCGATGAGGCTGCATAGATTTTTATCTATAACACCGGAGTTTTCGTTTATATCATCCAGTAGATTCATTATATTATTGGCGGCCTTTTCAGTCTCTTTAATAATATCCGAAATCCCGTCCTGCGCAAGCGGAATACTCTCGGAACTCTCTTTTACCGGTTTTTTTAAATCCCCGATTTTTTTTGTGGCATCGTCCACAACCCTTGCAAGATCTTTAAGTTCGGCCAACATATCGTCTATCGCCATAATACCGCCCTGTTAATTTTTTATATATAACTTATATATAAGTTTAAAATATTAATATTTTTGATTTAAATATTAGATTGTAAATAAACGGCTTTATTATTTGAATTCTTTTAATTTATACAACAATTTATATTAAAAAACAATTAATTTTTCACAACTCGGCGATTTTATTTTATATTGCCTACCGGATACTAAGAAGTTTGTCCGTAATTCCGTATAACGCCCCTTTTGAAATCTCGCCCACCCAGTGAAACATAATATACCCGCTTTTTGAGATAAAAAATGTTTGCGGTATTGCGTTCACGCCGCCATAATTACTTATTACGCTTGAGCTTGCATATACGACAGGATATGTCATATCGTAAAGTTTGGTAAAAGATTTAACTCCGGACACATTGTCGTTAACACTTATTCCGACCACAATCACTCCCTTTGATTTATAAGACTTGTAAAAATTTTCGAGCATCGGTATTTCTGCCCTGCACGGCGGACACCATGTTGCCCAGAAATTAATTATAACCACATGACCCTTAAAACTGCTTAGTGAGAAATCGGTATAGCCTGAAACGGACGGATTAAGCGCCCTTAATGTAAAATCAGGGGCTTTTTCCGGTTTTGTATTTGCGCTTGCACTTGAAATGTAAACTAAACTAAAAAGCAAAAACAAAAAAACTATTATTTTAATTTTAGTCTTAACTTTACTCATATGAGGTTGACTCCCCCACTCCGGCAAGCATAAAGCCTTTGGCTTTATAAACGCTTGCCTGCATATCTGCGAACTGCCGAATTCCGTTTCCATTTAAGTCCTCCAAAAATAATTTTTTAAATTATAATCATACTTAAATATTTTTATTATTTATAATCTATCTTCTGCTCTTGATTATTCTTTCAACCTCTCTTTTCTGCTCCTTTTCCTTTATGGATGCCCTCTTGTCGTAAATCTTTTTTCCTTTGACAAGGGCTATTTCCACCTTTGCCCTGCCGCTTTTTAAATATATTTTTAACGGAATTATTGTAAGATTTTTTTCTTTTGTTTTGCCGTAAAGCCGCATAATCTCATTTTTATGTAACAGTAAAACACGCGTTCTAAGGGGGTCTTTATTTTCCCTTGCAGCCTTTTCATACGGGCTTATATGAACATTTAAGAGAAGCGCCTCGCCGTTTTTTATTACGACATATCCGTCGGAAAGATTTACCTTTCCTGATTTTATGGATTTAATCTCCGGTCCATATAGCGCAATACCTGCCTCATATTTTTCTAAGATTTCATAAAGAAATGATGCCTTTCTATTGTCAGACAGGACTTTAATATTAGGTTTATTAGGTTGATGGGACATGGCTATATGAATGATACAAAATTATTGAGAATGAGCTCCACCAAATCCCGTTTTGCCAAGGAGTTACGTGAAGGGAATAATGGTGGAGGCGGCGGGAGTCGAACCCGCGTCCGAAGATTTAACACTAAAGCATCTACATGTTTAGTTTATTCTTTAAATATGGCTTCAAAAAGCAAAGAATAAACAAAACCTCTTTTCAGCCATCCTTTAAAGAGTTCGGTGTAAAAGTAAAGGAAACTTTTACACTATAACCTGCAGTTGTCGTCTTTGAATTTTGCAGGTGGAAATTTCAAAGACGTTAGCCGATTAAGCGGCTAATGCGTAATCGTAATTGTCTGCGATTATGTTTATGCTTCGAATGATTAACGAGCCCACAAAGCGTCCTCGACATGCAGCTCATAGCCTTAATATCACCGTCGAAACCGTTACGCCCCCATATTCTGTTATTAATTATACCATCCGGTATATTAATAGTCAAATTCTTAATCCGCCGTATTTATTTTAATTTTACCTGTAATATTATATAATTTATAAAATTATTTAATTAAAAAATAAACAGCGGGGCGGTAAAAGTTGAAAGAACTCTGGTACATAAAAAAAATTGCGGAACTCAAGCGGGTTTGCAAAATTGCTTTCGATAAAGACCTTATAGATACCCATAGCGGAAACATAAGCATGGGGATAGATAAAGACCTCTTAATTACAAAAACGGGAAGGAGCCTGATTGATTTAAAGCCGCAAGATTTTACCGTTGCTCCCGTAATAAAACCGGAAAAAGAAGACGGTGGAAATGTTCCAGCCGCCGCAGGGGCAAAAATCCGTAAAACGGCGGGCGGCAAAGATGATAACAAGGATAATAATGATAACGGCGGCGCATCGTCGGAAATCGATATTCACCGATTTATATTAAGAAGTTTCCCGAATTCGACGGTTTTTCATTCTCATCCCGTAAACGCAATCGCTTTAAGTTTAAGCCTTCATAAAAATACGGATAATAATAATAAAAAAGGGGACAGATTTAAATCTGTCCCCTTTTTTATTGAAAAACTTTATAAAAAATATCCGGAATTAGACGAAATAACACCTCTTGATTTTGAATCGGCTTATTTTTTTCCTAAAATATATGTTTTCCCGCTTGATTTTACCCTGGACATTAAAACAAAAAATTTAAGAATAGATTTTGAAGCAAAGGACATATTTAAAGAAAACGGAGTGTTTATGATAAAATCCCACGGCTCTTTCGCATGGGGCAAGACGCCGCTCGATGCTTTGAGGTGGACAATAATGCTTGAGGCTTCGGCGAAAATTATTTTAAAATGCTTATCTTTTTAGCGCCCTGCTAAGCTCCCTCATCCTATCTATTGCCGTTCCGGTTTCTTCTCTTATCCCTTTTCCCACAAGAGATATAAAGACATCCGAAAGGGTTGGAATTTCGCCGGTCTTTGATTCGACTAATTTTTTTAACTCCGAAGGGGTGTCTATTGCTATAATCCTGCCGTTATCTATTATAGCTATTTTGTCGCAGTTTTCGGCTTCCTCGATATAATGCGTTGTAAGAAATATGGTCGTTTGTTCTTCTTTTCTCAATTTATCTATAAACCCCCACATATTTATCCTTGTTTGAATATCTAAGCCCGCAGTAGGCTCATCAAGAAATAGAACGGAGGGGGAATGCAGGAGTCCCCTTCCGACCTCGAGTCTTCTTTTCATTCCGCCGGACAACAACTTTACAGGCTTATCTTTATAATTATATAAATCTATAAAATTTAATATATAATCTATCCTGCCTTTAATGCGTTTTTTATCCATACCGTAAAGTTTTGCATGAAAATTAAGATTTTCATAAGCGCTCAGGTCATTATCGAGGGTCGGGTCCTGAAATACAAGCCCTATGGATTTCCTTACATCTTTTCTGTTTGTGAGGGTATTATAACCGTTTATATATGCAATGCCGCTTGTTTGACGGATTAAGGTGCACAATATCTTTATAGTGGTAGTTTTTCCGGCGCCGTTCGGCCCCAAAAAGGCAAAAAATTCGCCTTTATTTACGCTAAAAGATATATCATCCACGGCGGTTATATCCTTATATTTTTTGACTAAATGCTCGACCAGTATGGCAAATTCAAAATTAACCTGCATAACGACCTCTCGCTTTTAAACATGAAATTTATATTTTCTGGTTCACCTTTTATTGCGCATTATTGAATAATATTATAAAATATAACATTAGCATAGTAAAACATTAATTTCGCAAAAAAGTTCCGATTTAACGATTTAAAAATATTAAATTTTTATGGAAAAAGAATCTATAGTTCTTCTCGGGCATGGTTCAAGGAGAAGCGAAGCAAATAATATACTTAAAAGTATAGTAAAAATAATCAAGCCGAAGTTTCTTGGAATTAATATAGAATACGCCTTTTTAGAACTTGCGGAGCCTAATATCAGGGATATTATAGAAAAATTAGCCGCAAACCGCTATGATTCCATATATGTCATACCGTATTTTTTATATTCCGGAAACCATGTATCTAGAGATATTCCCGAGATATTAGGCGAGTATAGGGAAAAATACCCGGACATCAAGTTAAAATTAGGAGACTATCTTGGAATTGACGAAAGATTAGCGGAACTTGTAACGGAAAGAATCGAATCCATAAAATTAGCTTAAGCAGGTGAAAAATATTTTCAATAATATAAATATAAACAATATAAACAAACTCTACGACCTTTACCTTAAATCCGAACAAAACCGTTTAATAAAGCGTAAAGACGCCTCTCTGAACGCCGTCATCGTTTTTCCAAACTATTACGGCGTTGCAATGTCAAATTTAGGCTTTTTAAGGGCATACGAATTAATTAATCAATCCGGCTTTATATCATGCGACAGGGCTTTTTTGCAGGATGATACGGCAAAAGGCATTATATCCTTAGAAACCGGAAAAAGACTTTTAACTTATGACCTCATATTTTTTTCTTTAAGCTATGAAAATGATTTTTATAATATTCTTTCAATTTTAGATGCCGGACAAATCCCGTTTTTATCTGCGGATAGAGACAATACATTTCCGCTTATTATGGCAGGAGGAGTAATTGCTTTCTTAAACCCGGAACCGATTGCCCGGGTTTTTGATATGTTATTCGTTGGAGAGGCTGAGGCGATATTTCCTGATTTTTTTAAAAATATTGAAATATATAATAGTTCGACGCTTAAAAAAAATAAGGACGAAATCATAGAGAGCTGCGGAAAAATTAACGGTATTTATGTTCCTGCCGCTTATCAATTTATATTTGACGCTAAAAAGGTAAATGTATTGAAAGATATCAAAATCCTTCCCGGTTTCCCCGAAAAAATAAAACGAAGATGGGCGGGCAAAGATTTTATTTCTTCTTCGGCTATTACCACAAAATTTTCCGAACTCAGCAACATAAATATGATCGAAATAGAACGGGGATGCAAAAGGGGGTGCCGTTTTTGCAGCGCGGGATATATCTATTTGCCGTTAAGGGAATCTAAACCCGATGATGTTCTAAAAACGATTGAATCGCTGAATGAAAACGAGAAAGCGGGGTTTGTGGGATTAGGCACAATGGACAGTAAAAATATCCGGAGGTTTATGGAATTTTCATTGAACTCCAAAAAACCCTTTTCCTTATCGTCGATAAGATTTGACTGCCTCGACGAAAATAATTTGAATTTAATAAAAGAAACGGGTTTAAAGACGATAACGCTCGGCATAGAAACGGGTTCTTCGAGACTTAAAAGATTAATAAACAAAGATATAAAAAATGAGGAAATAATAATTGTCCTTAAAAATATTATTGAAAAAGGAATAATGAACATAAAGTCTTATTTTATGGTCGGACTTCCTTGCGAAGAAAAACAGGATTTAGATGAGACGATAAGTTTAATAAAAACAATGCAAAAGGAATTCGTATCGTCTTCCAAAATTAACAAAAGGATAGGCTCGCTTACCGTCTCATTCAGCTCGTTTGTTCCAAAAGCGTGGACGCCTCTTCAGTGGGAAAATCTTGAGGATTTAACGATACTCCGGCATAAAATGGATTACATCTCGAACAGCCTCAAGCATCTGCCAAATCTTAACATAAAAATAAACCCAGTTAAAAGCGCTTATATCGAGGCTTTTTTTGCGAGGGGTTCAAGGCTGTCGTTAGATATTCTGGTTAATTCCCATAAGAATAAAATAAGTTTAAAAAAGGCGGCCGAAAGTTCCGGTTTTAATATAAACGACTTTATAAGAAAATTTGATACAAACGAACTTTTGCCATGGGAGATAATAGACCAGGGAGTCACAAAAAAATATCTTCTAAAAGAGTACAAAAATAGCACCCTCTTTAAAACAACCCCCCAATGCTTCGAAGGATGTAAAAGGTGCGGGGTATGCTGAGGTTAAAGAGTATGTTGATAATTTTCTAAAAATTTTTCTTCCTTTCTTAAAAGTTCCTCATACATATTTATTAAATTTTTTGCCTCTTTTGTAAGAACGGACCCTCCGCCGTGCTTACCGCCGATTTTTTTATTCACCAGCTCAAAGCCGAATCTTTTTTCCATAAGAGTTATAAAACTCCACGCTTTTTTATAAGAATACTTGAGTTCTTTCGCGGCGGCAGATATAGAGCCCGAAGATTCAATCTTTTTAAGAAGGATAAGCCTTCCCATTCCAAAAACAGGTTCCCCGTCCTTTTCAAGCCATATTTTTGCTTTTATGTCAAGGTTCTCCTCCATTTTTTTATCTTAATCCGCCTGCCTCCTTAAAAAGGTTGGTATATCATATTTTTCATTTTCATAATCGTCTTCTTCGTGATCGCCAAACCTTTCGATATATTCATTTTTATCCGGTTTGCCGGTATTTTGCCCAAATTTATTATTTATATTTATGGTTTCCAAATTTTTATCATTTGGCGGATTAGAAATCTGAACAGGAGAAATTTTGACATCTTTTCCAAACCCCGTGGCTATCACGGTTAACATCATCTTGTCCCCCAAAGTGTCATCTATTACCGCTCCAAATATGATATTAGCATCAGGATGGGCTTCCGATTTAATCTTCTCGGCAGCCTCATTGACATCAAAAAGCGTCATATCCGGTCCGCCTGCAACATTGATAAGCAGCCCTCTTGCGCCTTCTATGCTGATATCTTCGAGCAACGGACTTGAAATCGCCTTTTGAGCGGCTTCCAAAGCCTTATTATCGCCCTCCGCTATACCTGTGCCCATAAGAGCCATCCCCATTTCCGACATTATGGTCTTGACATCGGCAAAATCGACATTTACAAGGCCATGAATATTTATTAAATCCGAAATACCTTTAACGGCTTGAAGAAGAACCTCGTCAACCTTTTTAAAGGCATCGACCATCGAGGTCGATTTTCCTGCAACGGCTAAAAGCCTCTGATTTGGTATCGTTATCACCGTATCCACGACCGATTTAAGTTCCCTTAGCCCTTCTTCGGCCTGCCTCATTCTTCTATTGCCCTCAAAAAAGAACGGTTTGGTAACGACGGCAACCGTTAAAGCGCCAATTTCTCTGGCTATTTCGGCAATTATCGGGGCGCCGCCCGTTCCTGTCCCGCCGCCAAGCCCCGCGGTTATGAAAACCATATCCGAGCCGTTTAAAATTTCTCGTATTCTATCCCTGTCTTCGATAGCCGATTGTTTCCCTATTTCAGGATTTGCCCCGGCTCCAAGCCCTTTTGTGATTTTTTCTCCAAGTTGAATTTTTATATTGGAAACACTTGCTTTTAACGCCTGAGCATCCGTATTAGCGACGATAAACTCTGCACCAGATAAGCCCGATTTTATCATAGTATTAACGGCATTGCTTCCGCCCCCGCCGACGCCCACCACTTTTATTGTTGCCGATAATTCATTGTTTTCAACGAACTCTAACATGGTAACCTCCTTGTCTATCTTTAAATATATCGTAAAATGTTTAATGTAAGTTTAGTATTATTATTAAATATTATTAAAAAAATTCCTCCAACAATTTTAAGAGCCTGCCCTTTATAGATTCAAAGACATTCTTCCCTCCCCTTTTAAATAACGGCTCTTTATTTTTATTGTTTTTAAAAGCATATTTAACAAGGCCGACGCCTGTCGAATATACGGGAGAACTTATGACATCCGTTAAACCTCCGACATCTAAAGGCAGCCCGATTCTCACGGGGGCGTTAAAAATATCCCCCGCCAACTCCGAACAACCTTCTATTAGAGCAGCGCCCCCCGTGATAACATAGCCTGAAAGAATCTTGCTTTCTAAGCCGTTTTTTTCGATATTCTTTCTTATCCATGTAAAAATCTCACCCATTCTCTGCTCGACAATATTGCCAAGGACCTGCCTGGATATCGACCTTGGCGGCCTTCCTCCAAACCCTGGAATCTCTATTATTTCATCCTTTCTTGCAAGAGATTCTTTAGCAATACCAAACTTTATCTTTATCTTTTCTGCGTCTAAAGGAACGGTTTTGGTTCCCAGCGATACATCGCTTGTAATGCTTTGCCCGCCCTTAGGGATGACAAATGTGTGTATGATAGTTCCTCCAGAAAATATTGCAACATCGGTTGTTCCCCCGCCGATATCGATTAGCGCCACGCCTAATTCTTTTTCATCCTCGGTTAAAACAGCCTCGCTCGAGGCAATTTGTTCAAGAATTATATCGGACACATCAAGTCCGGCTTTGTTTGCACACTTTACGATGTTCTGGGCGGCTATACTGGACGCCGTAACTATATGAACGCGCGCCTCAAGCCTTAAGCCGCTCATTCCGATAGGGTACTTGATATCATCCTGGTCATCGACGATAAACTCCTGCGGGATCACATGGATAACCTCATTATCGAGCGGTATTGCTATCGTTTTAGCCGCCGATATCACTCTATCCACATCCTGCTGGGTAACCTCCCTGCTTTTTACCGCCACAATACCTCTGGAATTAAAACCACGTATATGAGAACCGGCAATGCCGATAACGGCCTCCTGAATTTGATAACCTGCCATAAGTTCCGCCTCTTCTACCGCTTTCGTAATGGAACCTACGGTATTTTCGATGTTCACTACAACTCCGTTTTTAAGCCCGGCGGAACTACTTGAACCTACCCCTATTATTTCGAGGGAATCCTTTTTTACCTCGGCAACTATTGCGCAAACTTTGGTAGTTCCAATATCTAATCCGACAACGATATTGTTACTCTTTTCCAATTTGACCTCTGAATTTCCGCCTTCGCGGGCGGGAATTAATTAATTTATATCTATTATTTTTATTTAAAAATATCAGAAGGTATCACAATCTTTTTATAATCTGCAGGCAAAACCCTTGACCCGGGATTTACCGCAATAACCGCCTCATCCTTATACTCTAAATTAATATACTGCTTATACTTAAGGTGAATCCTGTTTATTTCATAAAATAGCCTTTTAAGCGTTTTTAGCTTATTTTTATATCTTCCAATTCCAAACTTTATCAATGTGCCGTTATTTGTGTAGATTACTATCCCGTTATCCTTTTCCAAATGTATCTCGCTAATATAATTCGAGATAACGGAAGACTTTGAAATATTTAAAAAATATATGGCCTTTTTTATCTTATTAAAATAATTATTCAAGTCGTCTTTATTTAAACCTGTAATAACAGGATAATTATAGCCTATAGTCGAATTTACCTTTCCCATAATATACCCGCTTTGACTTATATAATACAAATTTTCTTTATTTACTATTGCAAAAACCTTCCTTTTTTTTAGGACAATGACAACCTTATCGGGATATTTTCTGTAAACCGTCACATCTTTAATCCATCTATCCGATGCAATCAACCTCGAAACCCGTTTTAAATCGATATTGAATAAATTTTCTCCTTTATATAAGCCTGCCAGCCTTAAAACTTTCACTTTTTCCGCATAACTTATGCCTTTTCCCGTTATACTAATTTTTTTAAGAACAAATAACTTTTTCTTATAAATAATATAGTTATACGCCCTGTACCCAAAAAAACCGGCGGCTAAAACAAAAACCGTTATCCCTGCGGCATAAATATATTTTAAGAAATGTATCTTAAGGGCTTTTTTTTTATTCTTACTTTTTAGTAATCGCATCTATGGTGATATTTTCTATTAATTCGTTAAAACTTATGCCTTTATTCCCTGCAATCATTGGAACTAAGCTAAATTCGGTCAATCCCGGAAGCGTATTGATTTCCAGCACATAAGCATTCCCTTCGCCGTCTAATATCATATCGGTTCTTGAAACCCCTTTGCAGCCGATAAGTTTATGAGCGTTAACGGCGGCAGACTCACATGCATCATGTTCTTCTTTGCTCAGAACAGGATCTAATAGATATTCCGTTTGTCCCTTCGTATATTTAGCGGCATAAGAATAAAAAACATCCTTTGGCTTTACCTCTACGCACCCGAGAGGCTTTCCAGAAACCACCGCAAATTGTATTTCCCTCCCTTTTATATACTTTTCTACCAACACTTCATCGCCATATTTAAAAGCATTATTCAGCGCCTGTTCAAGTTCTCCCCCTGTGGAATTAACAATAGAGCAGCCGACGCTTGACCCTGAAGAATTGGGTTTAACAAAATACGGCGGATTAAATTGTTCAAATTTGCTTTTAAAAACCTCCCCTTCCCTGTCTTCATCTTTCACAACTAAAAAGAAGGGAGGGGTTTTTAAACCATAGTAATCGAATATTACCTTCGACCTTATTTTATCCATTGCAATGGCGCTTGCCTCAACACCTGAACCTGTGTATGGAATACCGAATAAATCAAGAGCTCCCTGCACCCTTCCGTCCTCTCCGAAAGTCCCGTGAAGGGCGATAAAACATATGTCTATTTTTTTTAAATTTTCGGTAAAGTTCTCATCCGTATCAAAACCAAAAGCATTATACCCCGCGCCTATAAACGCGTTTAAAACGGCATTGCCGGTCTTAAGGGATATTTCTCTTTCGGCAGATCTTCCGCCCATTAAAACGCCGATTCGCAATTTTTTTAAACTATCTTTCATTTGATATCCGCTATTTAAATTATCTTTATTTCCGTGCTTAATTTTATGCCTTTCCGCAATAATGCCGTTTTTTGGATGTTCTTTATTAATTCAAGAATATCTTCTGCGCTGGCCCCGCCTTTGTTTATTATAAAATTAGCATGTTTATCCGACACTGCCGCATCTCCGTTAGAAAAACCCTTAAACCCGATTTCCTCGATAATTTTTCCGGCGGAACCCTCCGCAGGATTTTTAAAAATACAACCTAAAGAATATTCTCCCAACGGCTGTCTTAACTTTCTTTCTTTGAAAAGATTTATATTATCCGCTATCTTTGATTTGTCCGACCTGTTCAGCGATAAAGTTACCCCTGTAATAAAGTAACCTTCGCCCACGCCGTTGACATCAAGATTACGGTATGAAAATTGCAAATCCTTTTTTTCGATATTTAACTTAGTCCCTTCCTTAGTAATAATTTCTATGCTCTCTACAATATTTCCCGCCACGCTTTCCTTAGACCCTGCGTTCATTCTAACCGCCCCGCCTAAAGTACCGGGAATCCCAAAAAAGAATTCGCAACCGCTTAAACAATTTTTTACGGCATAGTTTAAAACTTGGGATAAAGCTACGCCTGAACCCGCTCTTAAACTTATTTTAGAATCACCCTTTTTCTCTGCCGGATAATCTATTTCTTTTATATGCCGAAATCCCTTTTTTAAAGATACGACGGGAAAGCTGATCCTTGCATCTTTAAAAAGGGTGTTTGTTCCGCGGCCTATTATAATGTAATTGCGCGAGTTCTCTTTTAACAAACGGATTATAAAAAACAGTTCCTGTTCGTCTTTTGGAAAAATGATTATATCGCATTTTCCGCCTATTTTGATTGAGGTATATAAAGACATGGGTTCATTTTCAATGAACTCTACGCCATTTTCTCTTAAACCGTTTACTATGTTTATGCTATCCAAATTATTCATATAAAAATAAGCTAATAAGTGTTATTTTTCACGATTGTTTTAAAATAAGATTAGCCAATGGAGAAGACGGCTGTCTGTCCTGTTTAACATTTTTAGATTTAACTTTAACCTTGCCTGATTTATCTTTGCTATTGTACAAAAATTCATCACAACTCTTTGTTATATCGCCTGCTCCCAAAAATATTACCATTTCCCCGCCTTTTAAAATGGTTTTCAAATTAGATGTTATATCCTTCTTATCGGGAACATAATAAACATTTTTATAGCCGGTGCAGCGCATCTTTTCACTTAAGGCAAAAGATGACGCCCCTTCTATTTCGCTTTCTCCTGCCGAATAAACATCGGTTATCATAACGGCATCGGCGATTTTGAGAGAGGATACAAAGTCTTCCATTAAATTCTTCATTCTTGAATATCTATGAGGCTGAAAAACGGCAACGATATGCCTGTTCCAATTTTTGGCAGCTTTGAGCGTAGCCGTAATTTCAACAGGGTGATGGGCATAATCATCCACTACTATCAGTCTGTCGTCTTCTTTTTTAATCTGAAACCTTCTTTCGACTCCGTGAAAATTCTTTAAAGCCTTTTGAATATATGCCGTCTTTATTCCCGACTCCACGGCTAAGGTTATTGCTGCAAGGGCATTCGAAACATTATGAATTCCCGGAACGGATAAGTTAAATTTTCCTATGAATTTCCCTTTTGAGTAAGCATCAAAAACCGATGAATCTTTCTCTATCGCGATATTCAGAGCGTAGTAATCAGCCTTTTGTTCGATTCCGTAAGTAAAATACTTTTTATTTATTTCGGGGAAAATAGACCTTAGTAAGCGGTTGTCCGCGCATAGCACGGCAAAACCAAAAAAGGGTGTATTATTAATAAAGTCTTTAAAAGCCGATTTTAAATTTTCTATATCGCCGTAATAGCACAGATGCTCATAATCGATGTTTGTGACAACGCAATAATCGGGCTTAAGCTTTAAAAATGAACCGTCGCTCTCATCAGCCTCTACGACCATAAAATCACCCTTCCCAACCTTTGAATGCATACCTATTCCAAAGACCTTTCCCCCGACGACAAAAGTCGGATCAAGTCCTGCTTCACCGAATATATTGGATACCATCGATGTTGTCGTTGTTTTCCCGTGAGAACCCGCAACAGCTATACCCTTTTTTAAGGATAGGAGCTCGGCAAGCATCTCTGCGCGCCTTAAAACCGTAAGTTTCTTATTTTTCGCATACAAAAGCTCGACATTATCGTCTTGAATCGCCGTAGAATAGACAACCACTTCCGAATCCGCCAAGTTTTCCGGATTGTGGCCAATGAAGACTTTACCGCCAATGGATTCTATCTTTTCGATAGTCTTGCTATACTCGATATCCGAACCGGTAACCGCATAACCCGAATTGATAAGAACTTCCGCAATGCCGCTCATACCTGAACCGCCAATTCCGATAAGGTGAACCCTTTTGACGCCGTTTTTCATTATAACGCTCCTTAAACTTAAATTTTATTTTTTGTTCAAAATTATACCTGTTATATTCAAAGCAGAGTCTTCAATGTCTATTTTTTTTAGATTATTATACATATTATCTAATAATTTTCTATTATAAAATATTTTATTAATGGTTTGTAATAATTCTTTTGAAAGATTTTTATCGTCTTTTACGGTATAAAAACAGCCCTTTTTTGAAAAAACCGACGCATTTTTCTCCTGATGGTTTTTGGCGGCATATGGATAAGGCACTAAAATTGCAGGCTTCCTCAGCGCAATCAACTCCGATAAAGTTCCCGCTCCGGAACGGGATATTACGATATCGCTTCCCGTATAGTAATGTTCTATATTCTTCGTAAAAGGAAAAATTTCGAATTTTTTGACGGGGATTCCGCCGTCATTATAAAAACCCTTAACCGACTCATAATCCTTATCGCCGGTTTGATGGAATATCGTCAAGCTGTTCAAAATGTCCTTATTAAGCAGCGGCAGCATGCTTATAACCGCCTTATTAAGAGAGGAAGCACCCTGCGAGCCGCCAAAAATAAAAAGTGAAAAATCCTTTTTGGCTTCATCTTTAGAAACTTCCCTAGTCACTATGCCTGCTAAATTTAAAATATTTTTTCTAACAGGGTTTCCCGTAACGATAACCTTCGAAAACGGCAAATATTTTTTTGTTTCTTCGAAAGAGGCAAAAATGGTTACGCCAAGTAATCCCAGTATCTTATTGGAAAGTCCGGGCATAGCATTTTGCTCCATAACCCCGCTCCTTATTCCCCTTAATTTTGCCATAACAAGCGGCATAAAAGATATATAGCCGCCTAAGCCCAAAACAAATTCAGGCTTTACTCTATCATAAATTGCGCTTATATCCTTTGCGGCCTTAAAAAGCCCCTTTACCGATTGCATTTTATTCATAAAACTTTTTCCCGAAAATCCTTTAACATTTATCGTAAATAATTCAAAATTATAATCATCTTTAAGCCTATTTTCGATTCCTCTTTCCGTTCCTATAAAATAAACCTTAGTACCTTGGTCAATGCTTTTTAATTTTTCATAAACCGCAATGCCCGGAAATAAATGCCCCCCTGTACCTCCCCCTGCTATTACGATGTTCATCTATATATTTTTCCTTTTAACGCTTTGCGAAGATATATTAAGCAGAATACCGATCGCAATACATGAAGCCAGCATAGAACTTCCGCCATAGCTGATAAACGGCAGGGCAAGCCCTTTGGTCGGCAAAAAACCAAGAACCACGCCGATATTTATAAAAGCGCTTAAAACAATAAGGGAAGTAAATCCGTAAGCAAGATATGTCCCGAATAAATCCGGCGCGTTTATTGCAATTTTTAGCCCCCTGTATGCTAAAATCAAATAAAGTAAAATAAAAAAAATAACTCCGATAAATCCAAGCTCTTCTCCCACCGTCGAAAAGACAAAATCCGAATAAGGGGTGGGCAGAAAAAACAGTTTTTCCTTGCCGTTTCCCAGCCCGACGCCGTATAACCCGCCTCTTGCAAATGCATACATCGATTGTATAATCTGAAAACCTATACCCGTCTTATCATGAAAAGGATGGAGGAATGCAAGTATCCTGTCTCTCCTGTATGTCACGGTAAAAATAAGAAAATATGATACCGCCGCTCCGAACAGGAGAGTAAAAATAAGGTACAGCAAAGAGATGCCGCCTGCAAACAACATGATAATAGTAATAAAAAACAAAATAGACGCCGTTCCGAAATCTGGTTCTTTTAAAAGCAAAATATCTAAAAAACCCATAAATATAAATGGGCTTATAAACATCAGCGAATACCGATTATTATCTAATATATCCTTTTTTTTCTCAAGGAAATTAGCCAAATATACGATAAAAATAATTTTTAAAAATTCCGAAGGCTCGATGTTGAAAATCCTTAAATTTATCCACCGCCTGGAACCGCCCGCGCTGAGCCCTATATGTGGAACAAACACCAAAAACATCGAAATTATTATTAAAAATAGAATGATTCCGTAAAATGGTTTTAAATTATGATAATCGTTTCTCATTAAAAAACCGATGAAAAATGCAGATATAATAACATATATTATCTGCCTTATTATAAAATGATAGCTTATGCCGTATTCCACAATCGAAGCCATTGCGCTTGTGGAATAGACCATAATAAGACCCAGCGCTATAAGTATTATCGTCGTTAAAAATAAAGTTATATCATATTTCCTTATAAATACCTTTCCGTAATTAATCATAACTATGCCTCTTCTTTCAAACCCTCATAACATTTTTTAAATACATCTCCTCTTTCGTTGTAATCCTTAAACATATCAAAACTGGAAGAGGCCGGCGAAAGCAAAACGATTCCCTTGTTTACCCGTTTACGATCATTTATTAAATAAAGGAATGATTCTTTAACGGCGCATTCCATATCGCCTGCTATAATCAGCGGGGCATAACCGTTAAGCGTATCCTTTATAATATTTTTTGTTTCCCCGATTAAAACGCATGCCTTGACGCTATTTTTTATAGGTTGAATTAAGCATTCATAATTAAATCCTTTATCCTTTCCTCCTAATATAAGAACTATATCCTTATCGCCTTCGCCGGTTTCGCTAATCGATTTAAGGGCGCTTACGACCGCCGCGGGATTTGTCGCCTTGGAATCGTCATAAAATTCTATATCTCCGACGCTGCCGATATATTCAACCCGATGCTTTAAAAGTTCATATTCGGCGCAGGCCGAGGCTATATCCTCCGGCGAAACGCCGAATAAAGCCAAAGAGCAGGCAGCGGCAAGCATATCGTAAATAACGAACCTTCTTTTATCCTTTACATTTTTTAACGGTATTGCAGCGTCAAAGCCGATAATATCCTTAAATCTTAAGTGAATCGCGTCTTCCTTAAAATATGCGTCGCATTTATTTTCGTCTAACCCGAACAAAATAGCTTTAGAACCGACGACGCCTTTTAAAATCCTTGAATTATAATCGTCATAATTTAAAATAGCGACATCGCTATGCTTAAGATTTTTAAAGAGTTTATATTTCGTAAGCCTGTATTCGTCAAAATTTTCATATCTATCTAAATGATCGTCTTCCACATTAAGTAAAACCGCAATGTCCGGTTTAAAGTCGTAAACCCATTCAAGCTGGAAACTTGAAATCTCAAGAATAAAATCATTAAAATCTTTTACGCCCGAAATAAAAGGAACACCGAGATTCCCGCCGACAAATGTTGTTTTGCTTAAACCTGCCTTGTTAATAGCCTTCTCGCAAAAGGTGGTTGTCGTAGTTTTTCCGTTTGTCCCCGTAATGGCAATAATTTTTGCCGCTTCTTTATGTTCTTTTGAATTTAACATTTTATAGGCAAATTCAATTTCGCTATAAACAGGAATATTATATTTTTTAAGTTTTGAAATCACATTATGATTTCTTTCTATCCCCGGACTCGCTATGCACCGGTTTATATCCCTGCAATATTTTTCCATAAAAACTTTATAATTAGTTTTATTAAAAAATACGGCGTTTTTATGGGCTTTTAAATCCGCCGCTTTATTTAAAGCGTTAATCTTATCGTCTGTCAGAATATCGTCATATACAAATACCATGTCTAAAGAACCGGGATTTGTTTGGTTGTTAAGATAATCGTAAACAGCCCTTCCTGTTTTGCCGTAGCCTAAGATCAGCGTGTTCATTTAAAAAATCCTCAACTTTAAGGTTGAAAGAGCAAATATGGTTAATATTAAGGATATAATCCAGAGCCTTATTACTATCTTTGGCTCCGGCACGCCTTCCATCTCAAAATGATGATGAATAGGAGCCATCTTAAATATCCTCTTTTTTCTAAGCTTATAGGAACCGACTTGAAAGATTACGCTTAAAGCCTCTAATACAAATACAAATCCTATTATAATAAGAAGTATCTCCTGCCTTGAAACTATAGATACATAACCCAAAATAGCGCCTAAGGGTATTGAACCTGCATCCCCCATAAAAACGGATGCGGGATAACTGTTAAACCAGAGAAATCCAATGGATGCCCCCAGCAGAGCGGCACATAAAATAACCACTTCTCCTATATTTTTTATATACGGTATGGACAAATAGTTTGCAAATTTATAATTTGAACTTGCATAAGAAAATATAAGGTAGCCTGCTATGGAAATTGCGAAAATACCTATGGCAAGCCCGTCAAGTCCGTCGGTCAGATTAACCGCATTAGAAGTGCCTACGATGATAAACGATGCAAATAAAATAAAATATGGACCTAAATTAAGATAATAATCCTTAACAAAGGGTATAATAACCATGCCTAAAGATTCGTCATGGGTGTACAAAACGGTGGAGATGAAAAGCGCCGTTAAACTTTGCATCGTAAACTTATATTTCCCCTTCAGCCCTCTCGAAGAACGCCCCTTGAGTTTCAAGAAATCGTCCGCAAAACCGATAAGTCCAAAGACAAAAAGCGTAAATAAACCCGTATAGAGATAAAAGTTGTAAAGTTTAGTAAGCAGCAATACAGGTATTATCACGCTGAATAAAATTAAAAGACCCCCCATGGTCGGAATATCTTTTTTTTCCGTTATATGGGATTTTGGACCGTCTTCCCTGACAATCTGGGAAACCTTCATCTTTTTTAACATTTTAATAAATATATTTCCGAACGCGATAGATAAGATTAAAGATAAAATTATCGCATAAGATGCCCTGAATGTAATATATCTAAAAAAATTCGGATTTAAACTTATCATAAATATTTTTTCCCTCTCCCAATCCCTCCCCTCCGGGGAAGGGGGGCAACCTGTTATGTATTAAAATTAAAATATTTTTCCAGCTTCATTCCTCTTGAGCCTTTTACTAGAACAACGCTATTTTTTTTGTCTAATTTTGAAAATTTTTCTTCAAAAATATCTTTATCGTCGAATAAAAACAGTTTATTAATATCAAACCCTGCTTTCGAAAGCCCCTCTTTTACATTATTGTAATAATCGCCCTTATAAAAAATATAATCGGCGAAATTAGCGGCTTCTTGTCCCGCGTTAAAATGTTCGGCTTCGGAAGAATCTCCCAGTTCTAACATATCTCCCAAAACTAATATCTTTTTTTTATCGGGGTAATAGACATTTATCGAATTTAACGACGCTTTTAACGAATCGGGATTCGAATTATAAGTATCGTTAATCAATACATACTCTTTTGCCGTATCGTTAATTATCTGCATTCTTCCGGATGGAAGATCAAAATTTTCTAAAGCCTTTATGCCCGGGCCGATATCAACCCCGCAAATATAGGAAATTAAAAGCGCACACAAAAAATCGTATATTAAATGATCCCCTTTAAACTTGACATTCGCGGGATACTTTTTACCTTTAAACCCGATAAGCAAACTCGTGTAATCCCTTTCGTACCCGATATTGCCGCATACAATATCCGCCCCTTTTTTTTGCCCGAACCCGAATGAAAGAAAATTAATGCCGGGTGCAGGAAGGCATTTGCCGCCGAGCATTTCATCATCGGCGTTTAATACCAAATAAGCGTTCTCTTTCAGGCTTGAAACCAAAGCAAATTTTTCTTCAAGCACTCCTTCGAGATCTTTGAACTCCAAAAGATGAGATTTGCCGATATTGGTTATCGCTCCTATATCCGGGGATATAATTTCCGCGAGTTTTTTTATTTCCCCTTTTTTATTTGTTCCTATCTCCAGAATAAGAAATTCATGGTTTGCATTTAATTCTAAAATAGTTTTTGGAACGCCTATCAAATTATTGAAATTATAAAGATTTTTCAGCACCGCGGGGGCGCCGTATTTTTCCGACAATATTTTATAAACCATATCCTTTGTCGTCGTTTTGCCGCATGAACCGGTTATCGCAATCTTTTTTTTCAAATTAAACCGGCTTAAGTACATCTTGGCTATACTGCCGTAGGCATCCACCGTGTCGTCAACCGCTATAATAATTTTACCCGGGTAATCGGATATATCGTAATCCTCAAGAAAACTCCATGAAACAATGGCGCACGGCATCCCTTTTTTGAAAACGGAATCGACAAAGCTTTCGCCGTTAAAGGTCTTTCCCTTGAATGCTATAAAAATTGAAAATTGGGCACCCTCCCGCTGCGGCGGAATTTCCCTTGAATCCGTAAATATCTCGTTAAAAACAAGAGGGGTCGTTCCGTCTCCGGCTATTACGGTTTTTCCGCCGGTACAATTTAAAATTTCGTCTAATGTCAAATTATAATTTATTTTCATAAAATTTTAACACTTCTTCTTTATCGCTAAAATGGTATTTGTTTCCCTCTATTATCATATAATCTTCGTGCCCCTTTCCCGCTACCAAAACGGTATCACCCGCCGTTGAGATAGAAAGGGCCATTTTTATTGCGGCAGACCTGTCTTTGATAATCGTGTAAATATGGTTATTTCGGACATTTTTAAGTTTGTTTTTAAGTTCTTGCAAATCCACATTTAAAAAATCGATAAATATTGCATTTTCTACCCCGATTTCTATTTCTTTCGCAATCTTAAGCGGCTCCTCGCTTCTTGGGTTATCGGATGTAATTACGGTAATATCGGCAATATCCGTAGAATGTTTGCCCATGAGCGGCCTTTTCCCTTTATCCCTGTCCCCGCCGCACCCAAAAACGCTTATTAACCTGCCGCCGCTAATATTTCTTAAGGCGGATAAAACCCTTTTAAGCGCGTCGTCGGTATGGGCATAATCTACGCATATTAAAGGAGTTTCGGCATTGCAGGTATTTACCTTTTCGACCCTGCCCGGAACATTAAGCAGAGTTTTTACGCCCTCCGCTATAAAATTGCCGGGAATAGAAAGAGCGTACGCCGCACCGCATGCGGCAAGAATATTATAGACATTATAACTTCCTATAAGTTTTGAAGAAATTTCCAGTCTTTCCTGCCCGGACGGTAAAATAACATTAAATTTTAATCCGTCTTTAGAATACGATATGTCTTGCGCAAATATATCGCTGTCTTTTTCCATGCCGTAAGTTACTATGCCTATGCCGCCTTCCTGCCTGTTTTTAAAAGCAGTATAATCCCCCGGCTCGTCCTTTAATTCCTTTATTAACCTTTTTCCGTAAAAATCATCGTTATTTATCACGGCGAATTTTTTTGGCTTATTACTTTTTAAAAGTATTTCCGAAAATAACTTTTTTTTCGCTAAGTAATAGTTTTCCATATCTTTATGGTAATCGAGATGGTCGCGGGTTAGATTAGTAAAAACTGCAACATCGCAGGGAACTCCGTAAATCCTGTCCTGAATAAGGCTGTGAGAAGACACCTCCATTACGCAATATTTTGCGCCGGAATTAACCATATCGCTCAGCATCCCGTTTAATTCGTAAGCGTCCGGCGTCGTATTGCCGGAGTTTACCTTCCTGCCGCCGATTTCATAATCTATTGTTCCTATTAACCCTGCGTTATTTTTAGCGTTCATTAAAATAGATTTTATTAAAAACGTTGTTGTTGT
This sequence comes from bacterium, assembly GCA_021802425.1. Classification (GTDB taxonomy): domain Bacteria; phylum SZUA-79; class SZUA-79; order Acidulodesulfobacterales; family Acidulodesulfobacteraceae; genus Acidulodesulfobacterium. The sequence goes on from JAJZXJ010000012.1 coordinate 22,861, forward strand.
TTTTCCGTTTGTTCCCGTAACGCCGATAACATTTATTTTTTGACCCGGATGTTTAAAAAAGTTTCTGGAAATAACAGCATAAGCCTTTAAGGCATCCTGCGCAATTATTATTGTTACCCCTATATTTTTATCCCTGATTTCTTTTTCGTAACCCTCTTCATCGGTTAATATTGCGACAGCCCCGTTGGAAACCGCCCCTGATATGTAAATATTAGAGTTAATGTTTACCCCTTTTCTTGCGGCGAATATATATCCGCTTTTTATCTTGCGGGAATCATTCGATATCCCCAGAATATCTATGTCATTTCTTCCTTCTACGGCAATATTTAAATCATTATCTTTTATAATATCCTTAAGCTTCATAAAAAGTTATTACCGATTATTAAAATTTTTTAGTTCAAGATTTAAATTTTAGGACAATATTTCTTTCGCCGCTCATATTCGAACCCGGCTTTATGCTTTGATAATATAAAAAGCCGCTGCCCTTAATCTTTACATGGAGATTATATTTTCTGATTATTTTTAAGGCATCATACATCGTATCGCCGTTTAAATCGGGCATCATTCCTGAATAGCCTTTTAATGCCGTTAGTTTTTTCCTGCCCTGTTTCGTTAAAGCAATATTGTTTACATTATTACCTGACATTGATTGTTTTTTATACGCCCTTTTCCCCGGGTATATGTTTAATATATTTAAAGCGTTTTTAAATACGCTTCTTACTACCGGAGCGCTCACGGCTCCGCCGTAATAGCTGATTTTCGACGGTTTTTCCTGCACCACGATCATTGCCAGCTCTGGATGTTTATATGGAACAAACGCCATAAAAGACGCGGTGTATTTATTTTTATAATACCTGCCCGTTTTTGGATCCGCTATCTGCCCTGTTCCGGTTTTCCCCGAAACCTTAAAATCTATAAGTTTGCTATACTGCCCTGTTCCGCCTTTAACGACCAATCTCATCATATGCTTAATCTCTTTATCGACGCGAGGCGTAATAATTCTTTTTAAAACCTCAGGTTTTGCCTTATAAATAACCTTGCCGTAAGGATTTACAATTTTTTTAATAATATATGGCTTCATTATATGTCCGCCATTTGCGATTGCCGCAAGTCCGGCTATTTCCTGAAGACCCGTAACGCTTATTCCCTGGCCGAAAGCCATTTCGCACGGGCCCACCTCTGACCATTTATTTAACGGCCTCACTATACCGTCTGCTTCACCCAAAAGTCCCGCATGAGGTTTATGTCCAAATCCCCATAAGCCGAACCACTTATAAAGTTCCGCTTTTTTAAATCTCATGCCTATCTGGCACTCGCCGACATTGCTTGAATACTCAACGATTTGATTGACGGAGAAATGTCCAAACCAGTTTTCCACATCGCTAACAGTTATTCCGTCTATTGAGTATGATCCATGATGGCAGTTAATTATAGTGCCCGGCTTAACAAGCCCTTCCATTAGCGCAGCCGAAACCACAAACGGCTTCATAGTCGAACCCGGCTCGAAATCATCGGTAACGGCTCTATTCCTCCAGTACCTTGCGGAATACTGCCAGTAATAATTAGGATTAAATCCCGGATAATCCGCCATTGCAAGAATGGCCCCCGTATTTGGATCCATAAGTATTGCAAAAGCGCCTCTTGAACCTGCCGCCTTTGCCTCCTTGTCTAAATAATACTGCGTAATAAATTGCAGCTGTTTATTTATAGTTAAATAAATATTATCCCCATGGGTTGCCTTTCTAAGCCCGAAACCCTTGATGAATATATACTGCCCTAAACCGTCGTGCAAAACCTTTAGTGCGTGTCTGTCGCCCCTTAAAAATTTATTATATTTATATTCTATTCCCGATAAACCGTTGTCATTAATCCCGACAAAACCTAAAACATGAGCCAATAATGATCCGTTGGGATAGTATCTTACAGGCTGTTTAACTATAATAACCCCGCTAATCCCCAGTTTTTCGACATTTTTGGCGATACGCCCCGAAACCCTCCTTTTAATCCATGCAAATTGAATACCCTGATTTAATATTCCAATTATTTTTTGAAAACTAATGCCCGTTAATCCGGATAACTTTTCGGCATTTTTAAACTTATGCCTCACCATTAACGGATCAACGGCAATTCCCGGCACATTGACGCTTGTCGCAAGTATGCTGCCGTTAGACGAATAAATATTCCCGCGCTCGGGAGTAAAATATACTTCCGCATGAAACTGTTTGCGGGCAAGCAGCCTCAGTCCTTTTCCTTCGATTATTTGAAGGTTGAAAGCCCTGGCCGCTAATAAACCCCCAAAAATTGCTATGGCAGTAAAACCGATTAGCATTCTCAGTCTTAAAGTTGTTTTCCATAATTTAATCATGAACCATTATAATTTTACCCTCTTTCGGATAGATAAAACCCATCTTTTTAGCAATCTTATAAATCCTCGAAGGCGAGCTTAATGCCGTTTTTTTAATTAAAAGTTCTTTATGTTTATGTTCGAGTCCCGATTTTATAGTATTTAGTTTGTTAATATCGTATCCAAGTTTTATGCTTTCCATAGTCGTCCAAACATAAAACATGCCTAATATCGTAAACATTATTATTAAAACAATAAAATACGGTTTTATTTTAGACATGGCAAAAAGCCCTCAGTTTTGCGCTTCTTGATCTTGGATTAAATCCGACCTCTTCACCTTCCGGCAATATCGGTTTTTTGGATAACGATTTAAAATCCGGGTTATTTTTAAAAAAATTTTTGACTATTCTGTCTTCCCCTGAATGGAAAGACAAAATAGCTATAACTCCTCCTCTACTAAGAACATCTTTAAGTTTTCCTAAAAATTCTATTAACGAATCATACTCTTTGTTTACAAAAATCCTTAATGCCATAAATGTTTTTGTCGCAGGGTCTATTCTTAATTTTCCAGAACCTTTAAAAATAGCTTTTTTTATGATCACAGATAACTCTATCGGGGTTTCTATCCGTTTATTTTTTCGAGATTCCACAATTTTCCGTGCTATTTTTCTTGAGTGTCTCTCGTCTCCAAATCTCCATATAATATCCGCAAGAATTTTTTCGGGGTAACGATTCACGACATCGTAAGCAGTTAATCCGTCCCCTTTATCCATCCTCATATCGAGGCCGCCCTCTTCTTTAAAACTAAAACCTCTATCTCCTTCAAGCTGAATCGAACTTATACCGAGATCGAGAATTATTCCGTCAACATTTTTAAAACCCGACTCTTTAACTATCTTATCTATTTTACTAAAATTTGAATAAAATAACTTAAATCTTTTTTTGTCAAATTCTTTCTCGAGTTCTATTTGAACATTTTTAACCGCGTCCGCATCCCTGTCTATGCCGATTAAAAAACCGTCAGGGGAAGACCTTCTCAAAATTTCTTTAGAAAAACCGCCCCCTCCGATGGTTCCGTCCACATAAACTCTGCCCGGCATTACGCTTAGAACATTGACGGCCTCATTTAACATCACAGGTATATGCTTAAGTCCTTCCATATTGCTCCCCCGCCGCTGCCCCATGCCCATGCCCATGCCCTCCCCGATGAAATGGGAGAGGGAATTACGGTTGTTGCATGCCCGAACCTGAAGATTCAAAAGCCTATTTGAGACATCGTAGCGGCAATCGATTCAAAATTAGTTTTGGCGCCTTCAAAGTTTGCATCCCATAAATCCTTATTCCATATTTCGAACCTGTTTATTATTCCGACAAGTATTATTTCTTTATCTAAGTTTCCGCCGATTTTAAGCGACTGTGGAATGAGAAATCTGTCCATTTTGTCAAGTTCAACCCCCTCCGCTCCTGAAAAAAAATATCTCAAAAACTCAAGGACATCTTTCTGCATAGAGGGCAGTTTAAGCGCTTTTTCTTCCAATTTGCGCCATTCTTCCATGGGATAAGCAACAAGGCATTTATCGAGGTTTGTAATTACAAGAGAGGTATTGTTATAATTTGAGATAAGAGATTCCTTAATCTTCTGTGGAAGTTTAACCCTGCCTTTGTCGTCGATTGAATGAATATATCTTCCGCTAAACATAAAATTAAAAATATATTTAAATATATTTAATAAGTTACCACTTTTTACCACTTTTTACCACATTTAAATAATATTAACAAATTTAATAAAAGTCAAGCGAATTGAATAAAAAAATTTTATTAAATATAAATACATTTGAAGAAAAAGGAAAAGGGGGACAGATTTAAATCTGTCCCCCTTTTTTAATTAAAAAAAATAGGTATGATTAACTGTTTGCTTTAAATTATGCAGGGTGAGCATTCCGGCAATTTGAAACGGCTGGATTAGCATATCTTCTTCGAGGCTTAAGAGTTCTTTGCTTTTTGAGCAAATATATACGGCTGGTGAATTTTTTAGCAAATCGGTAAGATTTTCGGCTATTAAATCCTTAAATTTTTTATCTATACGGGGATTTTCGGCTATATTTTTTGTATAAAGCAAGGGGGATCTAGCCATGCTGAATATATAGACCTTATTTTCCATAACGGCTAAAGTTCTTGCAAATATTAAACCGGCTATACATTTTTCCGGTTCTGTTTCGGGGTCGGCAAGCTGGACTATTAAAATTTTTTCGTCTTCCATTCCGTCTTATATAATATTTTAGTTATATTTTTTATGTAAATATTCTTTAAGCCAGTCTTTTAAGCGCGTTCTTTTTAACTTAAGCAGTTCGTCTGTCCCTTTCATATCTCCGCCGCAAATATTATCATGCTTTAGCATTCTAATTTGGTCGGATGTTATGGGCAGATTTTTAATAACGGGCAATGGTAATCTTTCAAAAATGCCTAAGGATTTTTCTGCTATAAAAGAAGGCGTATGAAGTTTTAATTTCTTGGGAGGGGATAATTCCATAATTAAATCTATCATACCCTCAAAGGTGTAAACATCCGGGCCGCATAGTTGGAAAACCCTGTTCGCCGCCTTTTCGTTATATAAAGAATTGTTATATGCATCGGCAATGGAAAAAACATCTATCGGAGCAAATTTAGTTTCTCCCGTTCCGATTATCGGAACAAATGCCCTTGTTTTTACTAAATTTATGAGGTCGTCAAAAAAAGCCGCATTGTCCCCAAAAATCAAAGAAGGTCTGAAAACCGTCCATTTTAAACCCGAATTTTTAACAAGCGCTTCACCCTCGTATTTTGTGGAAAAGTATTCGGAATCACTAACCGCTGCGCCAAGCGCGCTCATATGGATAAATCTGTCTATGCCGTTTTTTTTTGCCAAATCCAAGAGTATCTCCACATAATCCACATGAACCTTTTGAAATGAGAAATCCGGCCGGCTCCTTATTATCCCGATAAGGTTTATTATTGCGTCAAATCTATTATTGGACAAAAAACCGTTTACGGCATCTTTATCTTCAAGGGTTCCTTCAAAAACTTCAAAGCCCTGTTCTTTTAATTTTGGAATTTTCTTTTTATTGCGCTCTAAAAGCGTAACGGAAGCGCCAAAAGATTTAATTTTTTCGGATACCACCGAGCCTGCAAACCCGGTTCCGCCGGTAATAAAAATCCTCATATTCTTCCCTCTATAACGGAGGATCGAGACTTAAGCCTCCAAAAACTGAATTATTTTATTTGCTTGTAATTAAAATAATGAATAGCCTCTATATACCTGATGGTTCCGGTCTTTGACCTCATGACGACGGAGTAAGTCTTTGCTCCGCCCTGAAAAAAATCCACGCCCTTGAGATAATCGCCTCCGGTAACGCCCGTTGCAACAAATATGACATCGCCTGCGGCAAGCTCGTTAATATTATATATTTTATTTAAATCTTTTATTCCCATTTTTACGGCCCGCTCTTTTTCCTCCTCGTTCCTGAATGAAAGCCTACCCTGCATATCTCCGCCGACGCATCTTAACGCCGCAGCGCCAAGAACGCCTTCGGGAGCGCCGCCGGTACCCATAAGGACATCTATTCCTGAATCCTCTTTTGCCGTTGCTATCGCGCCTGCGACATCTCCGTCCTGAATTAACTTAATCCTTGCTCCGGTTTTTCTTACCTCTTCTATTAAAGCCTTGTGCCTTTCGCGGTTAAGGATAATAACGGTTAAGTCCTCGACATATCTGTTTAAAACCTCCGCGATTCTGTGAAGATTTTCGGTTGGGGACAAATTAATATCTATAACTCCTTTTGCCTTAGGGCCGACGGCTATCTTCTGCATATATGTATCCGGGGCGTGAAGAAAGTTTCCCTTATCGCCTATTGCCATAACGGCAATGGCATTCGGAGCGCTTGTAGCTGCCAATGTCGTTCCTTCTAAAGGATCAACGGCTATATCGACCTTTTGTCCTTTTCCGCTTCCCACTTTTTCTCCGATATAAAGCATGGGGGCTTCGTCTCTTTCACCTTCCCCTATAACGATTGTCCCATCGACATCTATATACTCGAGGGAGTTTCTCATCGATTCAACCGCGGCCCTATCCGCCGCCTTTTCATCCCCTCTGCCGATAAACCTTGCAACGGATATGGCGGCATGCTCCGTAACCCTGACAAATTCGATCGTTAACGCTTTATCATCCATAACTCCTCCCCCTGCTTATTCATATACATTATATCTTTTATGTTTTGCCCCATTATACCTTATATTTTATTCTAAAACAAGACATAGGCGACCCCCAAAATTGCCGATAGAAAATCTTAAAAGAGCTTTAATGTGTTAAAAAGACTGGATTCCTGCCTACGCAGGAATGACGCCCGTTGGGTGAAAAGTTAAATTCCGCGATTGTCATTCCTGCGTAGGCAGGAATCCAGAAAATAATTTTCTATCGAATGGAAAAAGGGGTCTGATTTATTTTCGGAAAATAAATCAGACCCCTTTTTCACTTTTTCATTGTTGACATACTCCCCATGCCTGAAGGCGGGGGCTTTACGGCGATGATTGGTAAATTTTACCCGCGCTCAGGAACCCCGTCATATTCATGTAAGTGCGGAGCTAATCTCCTGAAAGGCTTTTCTCTCATCCATTCCTCGAAAACCTGACCGACAAGTCCGCAGGAGCGGGCAATTATAAAAAATCCTTTGCCGAGCCTGTAATCGAATCCCATATCGGAAATTATTGCCGCAATGCAGCCGTCAACATTAAGCGGAAGTTTCTGTTCCGGTTTTTTCAGCCTGAATTCATCCGCAATTGCCGCGGCAAGTTTAACATAATTGCCGCCAAAATTTAAATCTCCGGCAACATCTAAAAGTCTTTTTGTCCTCGGGTCAACCGTATGCAATTTATGACCGTAACCTGCGAGCCTTTTTTTGTTTTTAATTGCGTCATCTACGATATTTTTTGCCATTTCTTCGATGCCCGCATCCGAGAGGTCTTCTTTTCCCTTCAAATAATCCTGAAACATCCTGGCGGCTTTCTCTATCGCTCCACCGTGCGCATCGCCGAGAGTCAATATTCCTGCGGCAACCGCGGCGTTAAGCGAATTCCCGCCGGAAAACACGGTTCTTGCGGCAACGGCTGAAGGTGTTGCAATACCTGCATCTATACTTGAAACAAAAATGGCATCTAACATTTTTGCCTCGTTTGGCGTAGGCATTTCACCTTTTAAAAGCAAAAAACAAACCTCGGCATAGGATTTATTTCCGATTAAGTTATCGAGATTGTAGCCTCTTATAAGAATCTTTCCATCCTGATTGGATGTAATGGCAGTCCGCCATTCCTTCTGTGAATTTGTTTCGGGCATAGATTTAAACTCCTTTTATTTTTATTATGCATTGATTTTAAAACAACGCCTCCCTTAGCCGGAGCCGCGCAGAAGAAACTAAGGGAGAATGAATTATATTTCTAAATATTGCCGACCCGGCTTACTTTAATGTGCTATATAAGGGTCTGACATCGCTGGATGAGCTATCCTCAAAATCCCTTTTAACTCCGAGGGAAATCAATGCGTTAACAAGCTCGTGGTAAAATTTAGCGACTTTGATTGTGCCTGTTTTCTTTCCTACTTCCTCGAGCATTTTTATCTTATTCGTTGCCTTTCCCATACCTCTTTCTACGATTGCGCCTGCATGTCCAAAAGAAACCCCTTCGGGCATCATCTCCTGAAAAACACCCGCGACAAAAACGGCTAAAGGCTTAGTATAGCCGCCTTTGGCAACCAGTTCGGCAACCTGTTCTTCATATGTGCCGCCCGGTTCTCCCATTATAACGCAAGCCTGAACATTTTTGTCTTTTTCCAGTTCGGGCAAAACATCCGCAAATGTCGTGCAGGCTATAACATCGCCTCCCACTGCCAGCGCCATATATATACCGAAGCCCCTTCTTTTAAACATTTCCGATGTGGTAACGGTAAGACCGCCGCTTTTTGAAAGAACGACTATAGAGCCGTCTCTAAAAGCAATACTGGGGTCTTTTCCCCCGATTGCGCCAATCCTGCCCACAGACGGAACAAAACATCCCAAGGATGTCCCGCCGATAATAGTAACTCCTTTTTCTCTTGCAAGTTCGTAAATTATGATGGAATCCCTGATAGGAACATGTTCCGTAATGATGTACATTAACTTAATGCCGTTATCGATTAATTCATAAACGGCGTCGAGCACGGAAGTGGGAGGGACATATATAAGGCCGGTATTTACCGACTGCTTTAATTCCTTAACTTTCAAAGCTTCTTTTACGGTATCGAAAACGGGAACAGGGCAGTCATCTTTAAGAACTGTTCCTCCTTTTCCCGGAGTTACTCCGCATTTTACGATACCGGGATACAGTTTTTCTGATTCTATAACAACTTGAGACGCTTCTCTACCCGTGATACCGATTACGATAACACCTGTTCCGTCGTTTAAATACTTAGTACCTTTCATAGAATTAATCTCCAATCATATCATATTTTTAGATTTCAAAATCTCATAAAGCTTTTGCGGAGCCTCCGTAAGCGGGAGTTCCGAATCGTATATCACGCCGTTTATATTATTTTTTACAAAAGAGTCGTAGAGCATCTTTAATCCCTTTTGATATTCGGGACCGCTTCTTCTGACGACCCATACTAAACCTTCTGGAAATGTTCCGTCCTTTTTCATCTCCTCTATTGCGGAAACAAGACCTTCGCCGAGCGTAACATCTATTCGCGTATTGCTTGCCGTTCCGCCGCACACCAAAATGGCTTTTAGTCCGGGCTTGGAAAGAATGATTTTAGAAATTTTGTTCATCTTTTCCGCCGGCGGATTTCCGCCGATATCGGTAAGATTTGCAGGCTTCATTCCCAGAGCGAAAACCGTTTCCGCCGTGATAGTCGAACCGCCGCCGCCAAATGTCATCATTCCTATGTCGCCGTCTAATTCAACATAAGAACCTGCTTTCCCCCTGTGGTCGTCTCTGTCTATTAAATGGGCAGCAGCCTCTCTTTCGGTAAGAGGTCTTCCCATAGCGCCCCTTGCGGTATATATTTTTGAAGGCGCGATTCTCGCATCGTCGTCTATCATCGTTACCGCATCTATTGCAAGAATTTTTTGTTTTTCGGAGTTTGCCTTATCGCCTGCAATAATTAACGGATTTACCTCTAAAAGCCGGGATTCCGAATTCCAGAATCCCTTATACATATTGGCAATAACCTCGGAAAGCTGTCTCAATACCGCTTTGTCGTCAAATCCGATTTCAACTAAATATTCCCTGACTTTATACGGAAAAAGTCCTTCGAGCGGATTTATTTCAAAGGTAAATATCGTTGACGGATCCTGCTCCTCGATGTCCACCCCGCCCTGAAGCGAAATGACAAAAACCGGGCGTCTCGGTTTTGAGGAATATGTAAAGCTCACATATAACTCCTTTATGATAGAAGCCTTTTCCTGTACAATGACGCTTACCGGTTTTTCCCCGTAAACCTCTGTCTCCATTAAAGCGCTAACATGCTCATTTGCCTCGTCTCCCGTTTTTGCAAACTTAACGGCGCCGGCTTTGCCTCTTTTTCCGACAAGCACCTGCGATTTAATTACGACATCGCCGTACTGCTCCACAAAATCGGATACATTTTGCCCTGAATGCTGAACGACTAAGTACTTTGGAGTAGGGACACCATATTTTTTAAATATAGTGTCGTATGTTTCATATTCGTAAAGTTTCATAAATAATCCTCGTTTTAACTTATCAATCGGCATTCCCGCTAAGCGGCGGGAATGCCGTCTTAATTATTTTTCACATATTCTGGGCAATTCTTTCCGCAAATTGCGAACATTTAACCTCGGTAGCGCCTTCCATTTGTCTTGCAAGGTCATAAGTAACGTATTTCTGTTCTATCGTTTTGTTAATCCCTTTTTCTACAAGGTCTGCCGCTTCTTTCCATCCCATATGTATCAGCATCATAACCGCCGACAGAATTAAAGAACCCGGGTTTGCCTTATCCTGATTAGCATATTTGGGAGCGGAACCGTGTGTCGCTTCGAAAACGGCTATGGTATCCGACATATTGGCTCCGGGCGCCATTCCAAGACCGCCTACCTGCGCGGCTAAAGCATCGGACATATAGTCGCCGTTAAGGTTAGGCAATGCAAGAACGGAATACTCGTCGGGACGAAGAAGCCCCTGCTGGAACATAGAATCGGCTATTCTGTCTTTTATAATTATTTTGTTTGTGGAACCGGTAACTTCGGCTTCTGGAATTAACCTGTCGCCAAACTCGGCCTTTGCAAGTTCGTATCCCCAGTCTCTAAACGCCCCTTCGGTAAACTTCATTATATTACCCTTGTGAACCAAAGTTACACTGGATTTGCCGTTATCTATGGCATACTGAATTGCTTTTCTTATAAGTCTTTTAGAACCAAAAGGTCCCATCGGTTTTATTCCGATACCCGCATCTTCTCTTATTTTTTCTTTAATCTTCGGGTCGATAGAAATTAAAAAATCTCTGAGTTTTTTAGCCTCTTCGCTGCCTGACCTGAATTCAACACCGGCATAAATGTCTTCGGTATTTTCCCTGAAAATAATCATATCGACTTTTTCCGGGTACTTAACCGGCGACGGTATTCCCTTGTAATATTTAACAGGTCTTACACAGGCAAAAAGGTCCAGCACCTGCCGGATAGTAACATTTAACGACCTGAATCCTCCTCCAACGGGCGTGGTAAGCGGTCCTTTAATGCTGACGGAATATTCTTTAAATGCGGTAATGGTATCCTCCGGCAGATACTGCCCTTCTCCATATTTCTCAACCGCCTTTTCTCCCGCATAGACCTCAAACCAGTTGATTTTTCTTTTGCCGTCGTATGCCTTTTTTACCGCGGCGTTAATAACGATATGCATTGCCCTCGTTAAATCGGCGCCGATTCCGTCGCCTTCGATAAACGGAATAATCGGATCATTTGGAACTTCAAATTTGTTTGGCCCTAAGACCTTAATTTTCGAACCTTCCTTAGGTGCCGTGAGTTTTTGATAAGATGCCATAGATTACCTCCTTATAATCTATTAATTATTAATGTTGTATAACTTTTATAGTACATATAAAAGCCGGAAATTTTATTTATAAACACAAATATCCACATAAAGGTATTGTATTATAAACTTTTATTTTGCAGGAATTCTAAGTGCGATTAATTGTTAAAAGGCATAAATACACTCTGGCGAATATTTATCTTTACATGAAAAATTTAGCTGCTAATGATTATAATAAAACATTTTTTTAAAATCAAGTAAAAAATTAAATATGTTAAATAAAATCCTGAAATGAATTCAAGAATCCTTTAAACAATAAAGAGCCAGAATTAAAAAATAAACCGCTGTTTTGCGCCATGATTTCGGAATAAGCATCGGAACGGTACTTGTTTTTTGCGCCGTTTATTTTTGTGGAAAACCCGCAGAACGGGACAGGCTCCGGTGTATGTTTTTTGAGTTTTACCGGGTTATAGTGGTCGGGCAAAATCATTAAAGTGTATCCGCTAAATTTTCTAAGACCTTCGAGCACGCCGCCGGCGATAAATTTATCGAAATCCTCTATGGCTTTTATTTTTTTGCTTACGCTTCCTTCATGGGAAGCTTCGTCAGGGGCTTCGACATGTATATATATAAAATCGCCCGAGTTTAAAGACTCGATGCCATAATCAACTTTGCCTTTGTAATTGGTGTCTAAATATCCCGTAGCTCCCGGAACATTTATAACTTTAAGCCCCGCATATTTACCGATTCCTTTAACAAGATCGACTGCTGAAATAACCGAACCCTCAATGCCGTATTCTTCTTTTATTGTAGGCATAGAAGGCTTGTATCCCTGCCCCCAGAGCCACACGGAATTTGCGGGAAGCTTGCCCGAAGCAATTCTTTTTTTATTAATATCATGATTTTCAAGTATTTTTTCCGCCTTTTGCATTATATTAAGTATGCCGCCGCTTGAAGAATTTCCATGGGGAAGATATTCATCTATTTGTTGATCGGGTATATCATGGGGCGGAACGGTTTTAAGTCCTTTTATATCGATATTTTTAGCAACCATGAGATGCCTGTAGCTAACCCCGGGATAAAATTGAAATTGGCTGCTGCCTAATTCTTTTTGGAATGTCTCTATTATACTTTTTGCTTCTTCGGTAGTAATATGCCCGCCGGAATAATCATGCATCATTCTTTTTCCGTTTTCTTCAAGTATATTGACAAGATTAAGCCTGAAAGCGACATCGTCTGCCCCCAATTCGACTCCCATGCTTGCCGCCTCTAAGGGAGACCTTCCCGTATAGTATTTAACAGGATCGTAACCCAATATGGACATTGAACCGATATCGCTTCCAGGCAGGCATCCTTCGGGAATAGTTTTAATTAAACCCGTAATACCTTGACTTGCGATAATGTCCATATTTGGAGTATTAGCGTACTCCAACGGGGTCTTCCCGCCAAGTTCCTCTAAAGGGAAATCTGCCATACCGTCGGGACATAAAATAATGTATTTATGACTATCCATGTAATTAAATTAATCCTCCTGATTATATATTTTAACGGTTTTTAAGTCCAAAATTGACTGTATAAACAAACTCTGGATTACCGCTTCGCCATCTTCGCCCGCGTTTTCGACATGCAAAAACAATCGTGCGGGCGAAAATATGCGTCTGACGACACGAGAGCGAAGCGGTAATCCACTTTTCGGTTGAATTATAAATTAATATCTGGTTAATATTTATAATTCAGGCTAATCCCATAACCTTGAGTACCGAATGTTTATCGCATGGAACAATAATCGGTTCTTTCGAGACCTTTATCGCATTTCCGGGATCTTTAAGCCCGTGACCCGTTAAGGTTAAAACACAAACATCTCCTTTTTTAAAAAATGCTCTTTCGTTTAGCTTAATTAAGCCGGCAAGCGTTATTGCCGAAGCCGGTTCGCAAAATATCCCCTCATTTGAGGCAAGCATAGAATAAGCCTTTAATATATCTTCATCGCTCACGGCTTCGATTAAGCCCCCTGATTCATCTCTTGCGGCAACAGCCTTTTGCCAGCTTGCGGGGTTCCCTATTCTAATAGCGGTTGCAACCGTATGCGGTTCTTTTACTATATGATTTAAAACGATAGGGGCGGAGCCTTCTGCCTGAAAACCTATCATTTTAGGCAGCTTACCCCCTTTTCCTGCTTTAAAATATTCCGTGTATCCATTCCAATATGCGGTTATGTTTCCCGCATTTCCGACCGGAAGCATATGATAATCTGGAGCAAAACCAAGCTCGTCGACAATTTCGAAACTGGCGGTTTTTTGCCCCTCTAACCTATAAGGATTTACCGAATTTACAAGAGTAACATCGTAATCTTCCGCAATTTCCCTTGTGATAACTAAAGCCTCATCAAAGTTTCCCTGTATCTGCATCACGATAGAACCGTGAACAAGGGCCTGGGATAGTTTGCCTGCGGCGATCTTTCCTTCGGGAATCAAAACAAACGATTTTATTCCCGCCCTCGCGGCATAAGCGGAGGCGGAGGCGGAGGTATTTCCCGTCGAGGCGCAAATAACGGCTTTTGACCCTTCGGACACGGCTTTGGATACGGCCATGGTCATACCCCTGTCTTTAAAGGAACAGGTTGGATTTAATCCCTCATACTTAAAATATATATCGATGCCGGGATTGATAATTTTATGAATATTCCTTGATTTTATCAAAGGAGTATTGCCTTCGAGAATAGTAATAATATGTTTATCGTCTATTTCAGGCAAAAACTCCCGATATCTTTTTATTATTCCTTTATAATTAGGCACTATCAAAATAAAACCCCCCTCCTCCCTCCCCCAACCCATAAAGGGAGTGGAATAACCTTCATAATAATAAAATGGTTAATTAATGCGGTCTTCTATTCTTAAAACGACGGTTTTTGCGGAAACCACATCAAGATTATCGCACAATTTTACGCTTTTAAACAGGTCTTCCTCATTGGCTTCATGGGTTGTAATCACTATCGGAACAGAACCTTCGACTTTTCTGCCCTTTTGAATCATGGAGCTGATGCTAATCGAATTCTCACCCAATATACCCGCTATTTTTGCAAGAACGCCCGGCCTGTCCATAGCCGAAAACCTGAGATAATATCTTGAAATTATCTCGTTTTTACTCTTGACTTTAAGTTTATTAATATTTTCCGAAATAATAAAATCGTGATGATTATCGTTGTTTATAATTTTACCGGCGATTTCCATTAAATCTCCCATAACGGCGCTTGCCGTCGGGTTGCCTCCTGCGCCGTATCCTGTTAAACTTAATGGTCCCGCATATTTTGTATTCAAGAAAAATGCGTTAAACACTCCATCGACCTTTGATAAAAGGCAGGAGGAAGGTATTAAGGTAGGATGAACCCTTATTTCTATTCTTGAATCTTCATTTTTAAGTATTCCCAATAGCTTTATGGTGTAACCAAGCTCTTTTGAAAAATTGACATCCAAAGGGTTTATGTCTTTTATGCCTTCTATTATAACATCTTTTATAGACAAACTTGTGGAAAAAGCGAGTCTCCCGAGAACAACAAGCTTATGGGCGCTGTCGGTACCGTTTATATCGAGCGAAGGGTCGGCTTCGGCATAACCTTTTTCCTGAGCCTTTTTTAAAACATCCTCAAATTTTCCGCCATCGTTTGTCATTTTTGAAAGTATGAAATTTGAGGTTCCATTAATTATGGAATAGACCGATTTTATAGAATCCCCCGCAAGACCGTTTTTTATTGCCCTTAAAATCGGGATTCCTCCGCCGACCGCCGCTTCGAATCCTATATGGACATTTTTATTCAGACATTGTTTAAATATCTCTTCGCCGTGTTCCGCCAAAAGGGCTTTGTTTGCCGTAATAATACTCTTTCCGTTATTTACGGCCCTTGTTATAAAGCCTTTAGCCGGACTGATACCTCCGATAAGTTCTATTATAATATCTATATCTTTATCTTCCAATATTTCGTCAATATTTTTAACCAAAAATCCTTTTACATTTTCTGGGACGGGGTGGCTGTTCCCCCTTGTAAATATCTTTTTAATATTAACGGGGACGGAAAAGAGAGAATTGATTTCTTTCTTTCGCTCATTAAATATGTGATACAGGCTTGAAGCGACCGTTCCAAAACCCAGAAGCCCGATATTGATTTCTTTTTTCATGTTTGCGCCCTTTATTATACCGTCTTGTGAAAGTATTCTTCATTGTTAATAAAATGCTTTACGCCTTTTGATGCCTGTCTTATGCGCATTTCATTTTCGACTAAGGCAAAACGGACATATTCGTCGCCATACTCGCCAAACCCGATGCCGGGGGAAACTGCTACTTTTGCCTTATCTAAAAGCAGCTTGGAAAATTCGAGCGATTTTATTCCTGCGTTTAAAAACCGCTCAGGTATTTTTCCCCAAACAAACATCGTTGCCTTAGGCTTTTCAATATTCCATCCTGCTATTTTGAAACTTTCTATTAAAACATCCCTTCTCTTTTTATAATGCAAAACCATTTCCGAAATTGCGTTATGTTTCGTCTCTTCATTTAAAGCAATAATCGAGGCTATCTGGATGGGCTGAAACATCCCGTAATCTAGGTAGCTCTTAATCCTCGAAAGCGCATTTATTAAAACCCTGTTTCCCAAAGCATATCCAACTCTGAAACCTGCCATGCTATAACTTTTAGACATGGAAAAAAATTCTACTCCCACTTCCTTAGCCCCTTTAGCCTGTAAAAAACTGGGCGCCTTATAGCCGTCAAATGTTAAATCGGCATATGCGTTGTCGTGAATTATGTAAATGCCGTTATCTTTGGCAAAATCGACCAATTTTTCAAAAAAATCAGGTTCAACGGTAATTGTCGTCGGGTTATGCGGAAAACTTAATATTATAAACTTAGGTTTCGGCCATGTCTGTTTTAAAGCGGACATAAGATTTGCAAAAAAATCCTCTCCCTGAATTAAAGGTATGCTTCTGACATCGCCTCCCGCAATAATGACGCTGTAAGCATGTATCGGATAAGTCGGATTCGGCACAAAAGCAACATCTCCTTTGTTGATTGTTGCAAGCATCAGATGGCTTAAGCCCTCTTTTATGCCCATGGTAACGATAGCCTCGCTATCCGGATCGAGATCGACATCGTAATGCTTTTTATACATATTTACTATAGCAAGCCTTAGCTTATATATGCCTCTGGAAACGGAATATCTGTGATTTCTGGGATTTTTGGAAGCCTCTATCAATTTTTCTATTATATAGCCCGGCGTAGGCGAATCCGGATTGCCCATGCCTAAATCTATAATATCGTCGCCGCGCTTTCTTGCCTCCATTTTTATCTTATTTACCTCTGCAAAAACATAAGGAGGAAGCCTTTTTATAGTTTCAAAATCTTCTATCATGATGAAATTCCCATAATTTTACACAATTTTATTTAAATTTTAAAACAATCAAAATCATTATAAATCATTATAAAGAATGTTTAAAAAATTTTTCTGCGCCGAAAGAACTTCTGACGAGCGGGGCGGAAAAGACATTCTTAATTCCCGCTTTTTTTGCATAGTCTTTATATTCGATAAACTTTTTTAAAGGGACAAACCGTTGAACGGGAATATTTTGAAGAGACGGCCTTAAGTACTGCCCTATGGTTATAAAATCTATGCCGTTATCCGCAAGGTCGTCTATCGTTTTAAAAACTTCCCCATCCTGCTCTCCAAGACCGACCATAATTCCGGATTTTGTAGTAATATGGGGTCTTTCCTCTTTTACCGTTTTTAATATATTTAGAGACCGCTTGTAAGAGCTTGAAGGCCTGATTGTTTTATATAGCCGCTCTGCCGTTTCGATATTGTGTCCGAATATATTTATACCGCTGTCGGCGACATCCATAAAGGCTTTTTCGTTACCGTTAAAATCCGATGTCAAAACCTCGACGGTCTGGCAGCAGGTATTCTTTCTAATTGCCTTAACGGTTTTAATTATAATACCGGCTCCGCCGTCTTTCAGGTCGTCTCTCGTAACCATAGTAATTACGGCGTGCTTTAAATTAAGAGATTTCACGGCATAAGCTATCTTTTGCGGTTCTAACGGATCGACAACCGGATTTTCGGAGATATAATCTATATTGCAAAAAGGACACATTCTTGTACATTTATCTCCGAGCAGCAAAAATGTAGCTGTTTTATTTGAGTAACAGAGATTAAGATTGGGACATCTCGAAGAAGAACAAACGGTATTAAGTTCTTTTTCCCTTATTACCTGAGAAGTTTTAGAAATATCTTTTTTGGTCTTTATCTTTAAAATTTCGTTTTTTAAATAATCCGGCAGCCTTTTATTCACTTTATAAAAATTATAAAAACTATTGCTAATTTTATTAGACTAAAATCATAATGTATTATATTATATAATAAATATCTTATTGTTTATACCATAATATCTGAACAAATTTCAATTAATAATTTTATTTATGAATTATCATTATGATGTTAAATTTATGGAACTGGCTTTGGGCGAGGCTAAAAAGGCAAAAGAAGAAGGTGAAGTACCTATCGGCGCCGTTATTACAATAGACAACAGACTGATTGCATCTTCTTTTAATACTGTGGAAAAAGATAAATCAAGCATAATGCACGCAGAAATAAAAGTAATTTTAGAAGCGCAAAAAAAACTTAATAACTGGAGACTCGAAGGCTGTTCTTTATATGTTACCCTTGAGCCCTGCCTTATGTGCTGCGGCGCAATAGTTTTATCTAGAATAAAAAGGTTGGTTTACGGAACGAAAGCCCCGAAAGCGGGAGCCGTAAATTCGCTTTATAGTACACTTAACGATGAAAGGCTTAATCATAATGTAGAAATAGTTGCGGGAATTATGGAGTTAGAATCATCCTTCCTGTTAAAAAATTTTTTTAAAGAAAAAAGAAGAATAAACGGTTAATGTATCCTCGAAAAACCGATTATTACTATTATAACCATAATTAATATATAAATTCTTAGAAACCAGAAGGCTATTTTTATCCACCCCCGTATCTCCGCTCTTTTAAGCGGTATCTTATTGTAATCCAGAAGACCTTCGTTCTTGACAAACTCTTCCCAATCTTCGTCCAGATTAACTTTTTTTATAATCTTGTTTTCATTCATTTTTTCTCCCGTTAATTAAATTAGAATATAATAATCAACCAAAGATATGCGGAAACATTACCGTTATGCCGTATAATCCGTTCATCAGCATAAGAAATCCGACTATAATAAAAGCGGATATATTTTGCCACGGCCTGTTGACATGAACCCCCATTATCTCTTTATCGTTTAACAATAAAAGCAAAAACATCATTGCCGCAGGCATAAAAATGGAAGCTATGACCTGGACGGTCAAATTTAAAAAGCCCAGCGGAACATTCGGGATAAGAACTATCGAACCCGCAAATATAATACTTATAAGTCCAGGAAGGTAAAAGTGCCAGCCTTTAAGCGGGGGAAGATTGATACTTCTCGGCCAACCGAATGCCTCGCCCATCGCCCATGAGGTGCTTGCGGAAATCGCTATCGCGGCTATAAGACCGGCCTCCACAAGCCCCAAAGCAAACAGCTTCATTGCAAGAGGACCCATTTTCGAAGAAACGATAGAAAGAATATTTTGTATATCCAGCTTAGCGGTGTTATTCGCGCTATAAACCGTAAAACCGGTTATTATAATTAGTGCGATGGCAACTATTATCATAACAAAAGAACCTATAAAGGTATCTATCTGTCCGTCCCTGATATCTTTAACGGTAAGCCCCTTATCCACGACCGAAGACTGCTGGAAAAATAACATCCACGGGGCGATGGTAGTCCCCAGATTTGCCAGAATCACATATATAAAAAGCGAACTTACTCCGCCGGGTATATGCCATGAGGCAAAGCTTTTTGCAACGGCTCCCCAGTGGAGATGCGGGACAAAAAAGACCAGCGGAATAAAAACCAGATTAAATGCCGCAATGCTTAAGCTAATCCACTCCCATGTAAAATAACGCAAAAACAGTTGAATGGAAGCGATAACAATAATAGCCGCTATCGATGAGATTATCGGGGATACCCCAAAAACCTCCATGCCAAGCGTAATCCCGATAAATTCCGTTATCAATGTTAAAATATTTGCAACGACAAGGTCGAGAAGACTAAACAGCCCCCAAAATTTTCCATATCTTTTCCATATCATTTCGGCATGCCCCCTGTGCGTAACGGCGCCTAACCTGACGGTCATCTCCTGAACTATATAGGCAACCGGAAGCATTAATACCATAAATGGAATAAAAAATCCAATTCCGAATATGGCGCCTGTTTGCGCATAGGTTATAACTCCGCCTGCATCGTTGTCGGCAATCATAACCAATATCCCTGGACCTATTAATGCAAGCAACAGGCAAAGCCTGGAAAAATAACCGTATTTTTGCCGCATAAGATGAACCTTAAGCCTGTCGACCGCCCTAAGTTTTATATCGACAGGCAGTTCGTCTAGTTTATTTTTGTAATCTTCTTTCAATTTTCACCTCCGCATTTAAAAATTATGTGGATAATTTAAGGCATTGAGCCGCATAAGGTTAAACGCTTTATAAACGCCGAGGGAGAAAAATGGTGCAAGGATTAAAAGAAATATTGCCATGCAGGTTTTACAGATTTTATCCTTTAACATTTTTTTCTCTCTTTATAAGTAACTTTAACTGCTTACCTGAAAGAGAGAAATATTAAAAGATTATACAAAGCGGATTAAATCAGATAAATTGACGAGGCCGGTGAAAAATTTGTATTTTTTAATATTCGACTCTTAAATAACGAGCTAAAGCCACTTCCTGTATTTGTTAAACAACAATGACAGATGATAGTGCGATAGTTACTACTGTCGGGCTCACTTCGCATAACCGGCTCCTTTATTTAAGTTTTATAAAATATTATCCTTTTTATTTGCTTTTTATTTGCACTTATATTTTAAAGTATGCTATTTTATAAAAACTATGTCAAGATAAATTTTAAAATAGATTTTAAAATAGATAAAAATAAAAAATTTATGTCCCCGTCCGTTGCCATTGGCATTTTCGGTATAATAATAATCCTTGGTTTTTTGGGAGAAATACTGTTTCAATACACCAAGTTGCCCTCCATATTATTTTTAATGGCCGCTGGACTGCTGCTCGGCCCAATCTATCATATTTTTAATCAAGATGTTTTTTTATCCTTCGCTCCTTATCTAAGCACATTGGTTTTAGTTTTAATTATGTTCCAGGGCGGGCTCGAACTTAATTTTCTTACCGTTTTTAAGTCTTCTTTTGTTTCGATGATTTTGATTCTGTCGGGTCTGATTCTTTCAACGGTCTTTGTCGGCGTTATTTTTTATATAATGGGCGGAGCAGATTTTATTCAATCGCTTATGCTTGGAACTATCGTCTCATGTTCCAGTTCGACCGTTATAATACCTCTTTTGCCCAATATTAACGCAAGCGAAAAAAGCAAAACCGTAATCGCTATCGAATCTACATTTAACGACGCGTTTGCGATAATACTGCTAATTATACTTATAAGTATCGCAAAACATGCTTCCGCAAACATGAATTACGGTAAAATAGCCTTTCAAACCGCGTATTCTTTCGGCATATCCGGGCTTATAGCCGCGGTATTAGGGATTGTCTGGTATATGGCGCTTAAGGTTCTCGTAAAAACAAAATTTGCCTACGGGGTTACATTTGCCGCTATGCTTGTTCTTGTTTTAATTATGCATTATGTCCACGGAAACGGCGCAATTGCCATACTCGTCTTTGGAATAATAATGGGTAATGAAGACTTGTTGAACAGGTTTAAAATTAACTTTTTTAATATGAGCATAAAAAATTCCGTCATAAAACAGTTTAACCATGAGTTCTCATTCCTTATAAGGACGGTATTTTTTGTATTTTTGGGCGTTGTGGTAGAGCTGGCAAATTTAAATTGGGAGTTTTTTGATAGATTTTTTATAATAATTGTCCTGATTATTTTATCCCGCTATATTGCGGTATGGATAGCTTTTAAATTAGAGAATAATAAAAAGATAAAAGGTGTGCCGCCTACCCCTAAGGAAGAACGGTTTTTTATGCTCTCGATGATAGGGAGGGCTCTGGCAACCGCTATTATGGCTTATATGCCTTTAAACGAGGGCATTCCGGGAACATCCGCATTTCCGGAATACGCCTTTCTGGTAATCATAACCACGAATATATTACTTACGGTTGGGGTTTTTATATACAGCAGAAAGGCTAAAAACGCCGCTCCGCAAGCAATTGACGCAAACTTAAGTAAAACCCCCGAAACAAACCCTTAAAAATAAAAAAGGCGGGAAATGTAAGCCCGCCTTTAAATATTTATATTTACTTATCTAATCCAGATTTAGATTAATGCCATAAAATTAAAACTATCGGGATTATTAATATGGTAAAGATGTTCACGACCTTTATCATAGGGTTAATAGCAGGTCCAGCCGTATCTTTATAGGGGTCGCCGACCGTATCGCCGGTTACGGCAGCCTTATGGGCTTCACTGCCTTTCCCGCCGTATAAACCTTTTTCTATTAGTTTTTTTGCGTTATCCCATGCTGCGCCGCCGCTTGTCATAGAGACAGCTACAAAAAGACCTGATACGATAGTCCCCAATAAAATACCGCCAAGAACCTGCGGTCCCATTGTTAAACCAAAAACTATCGGGCCTGCGATAGGTATGAATGCAGGCAAAATCATCTCTCTTAGCGATGATTTTGTAACTATATCGACGCATTTGCCGTATTCGGGCTTGCCTGTTCCTTCCATAATACCGGGAATCTCTTTAAACTGCCTTCTGACCTCGACGACTATGTCGCCGGCAGCCTTTCCGACCGCTTTCATTGCAAGCGAAGCAAAAATATACGGAAGCATAGCGCCTAAGAAAAGACCTATAAGAACTTCCGGCTTAGAAATAGAAAACGAAATATCAGGAATACCTACTTTAATTAAATTAGAATATTCTCCGAAAAGAACTATTGCGGCAAGGGCGGCAGAACCTATCGCATATCCTTTTGTAACCGCTTTTGTAGTATTGCCTACGGCATCCAGGGCATCGGTAGTTTCTCTGACATCGCTGGAAAGCTCGCTCATTTCCGCAATACCTCCGGCATTATCGGTAATAGGTCCGAACGAATCGACCGCTATTACCATGCCTGCCATGGAAAGCATACTGGAAGCGGCAATAGCAATACCGTAAAAACCGGCAAAATGATATGAAAGTAAAATACTGAAAGCGATTGCAATAACCGGAAGCGCCGTTGACATTTGACCGACCGCAAGTCCGGCGATAATATTTGTTCCGTGCCCTGTAGTCGAAGCCTTAGCGATGGATTTTACCGGGGAAAAACTTGTCGAAGTAAAATAATCGGTAATGACGATGATAAGCCCGGTTAATACTAAGCCTACTAATGCCGCATAATAATAATCCAAAGAAGAATAATCGCCGACGCCTTTCATAAAATACATCGTGAAAAAATAATATACTATAGCGGAAATGATTCCGGTTGCGAACAATCCTTTATATAGCCCCTGCATAATTTTTTCTTTTGTAGGAGCGCTTACGAAAAATACGCCGATTATGGAGGTAAAAACCGCGATACCGCCAAGCAATAGCGGATACAAAATTGTCTTCATCAATTCGCTTTCGCCTAAACCTTGAAAAGAAGAATATGCCAAAAGTATGGATGCGATTATAGTAACCGAAAAAGTCTCGAATACGTCTGCCGCCATACCTGCGCAGTCCCCGACATTGTCCCCGACCTGGTCCGCTATAACGGCTGGATTTCTAGGATCGTCTTCCGGAATTCCTGCTTCGACTTTACCGACTAAATCTGCTCCCACATCGGCAGCTTTAGTGTAAATACCGCCGCCAAGCCTCGCAAAAACAGATATAAGACTGCATCCGAATGCAAACCCTATCAATGAGTCAACTACTCCGCCGAGACCGGTTAAAGAATATCCTATAAGCATAAAGACCGATATGCCTAAGACGCCGAGACCGAGAACCATTAAGCCTGTAACCGAACCGCCTTTAAATGCAAACTTTAAGGCCGGCCTCACTCCTTGATGCGCTATCTGGGCAGTCCTTATATTCGCTCTTACGGCATTAAACATTCCCAGATAACCCGCTAAAGCAGATAATATAGCTCCCAGTAAAAAACCTGATGCGGTTAGAATCCCAAACTGCGGTATCCATATTCCGCCGATAAGTATTAAGGCAAAAATAATAATTCCGACAACGGCAACTGTTCTGTACTGTCTGTTAAGAAAAGCGGTTGCACCCTCCTGAATAGCTTTTGCAATCTGCTTCATTTTCTCGGAGCCTTCATCTTGCTTCAGTGCCCAGATCGTTACCGATATGCTGTAGATAACAGCGACAAGACCGGCAACTATTCCGAAAATCATAGCTTTGTCAAAGACATTCATGTCCAAAAACCCCCCGATTAAATTTTAATGAAATTAAATTTAACAAATATGCTAAACATATTAACTAATTTCAACGTTATTAAGGCTTTTAGCTTTTTCTTTTAAATTTGCAAAATAAATTGCGACTGGTCTGTATGCCAAATGCGACCATTTGGAAAAAGGGACCTCTATGACTAACATGGGAAATAAAATCATCAGATGAACTATATATATATAAAATATCGAAGAAACCGGGAAATTATATACTATAGCGGCGCGCAGTATTATTCCGCTGACGCCGGTTAAAAATAACAAGATTACGAACATCCAGTCGGTATGATGAGAGAATTTGCTCCTTTCTATTTTCTTGGTAAGCCTCTTGATTACAAAATAAACGGTACCGAATATAAGTCCTATGCTGGCAAAATAATCGAATAAAATTATGTGGAGGTACGGAAGGCTGTTTTCAGCCTGAAACCAGTCCAAAAAGAAAACTATGCCGACAAACAGTATCACATAACTAATCATAAGAAAAAGATGCGTCAGCCAGAAATTGTATTTTCCGGCCGCAAGTTTTTTAGAAGAAGATTCTTCTGAATCGTCGCATTTTGCATATCTGTATTGTGTAAAAAAATTGAACATTAACGACCAGCCTTCGGTAAAATAAAGTTTTAGAGGAATTTTTACGCCCCTATCGCTTAAAACCGTTTTTTTGAACATATTATAAATAAAAGACGTCAGCATTACTCCCAGAAATACCGTAATCGGCCAGTCAAAAAAATAATCGATTTTATCGGGAGATACCGCCTGTTCCAGAGTAGCGCCTGCCGCAGGATGTAACCCGAAAAGCACAGCCCATTCTATTAAAACCCCCAGAGCGACTATCAATATCGCAATATATTCCGCATATTTAGATTTGTATAAAATTTTTGATATCCCCGTCCAGTCGTATGCGCTTATTAAGAACCGGCGAAGGGACATCATTAATTCTCCCGGCTCGGCTTTTCTCGGACAGTTTTTGGAACATTCTCCGCAGTAATAACATAGCCAGGGGTCTAAGTCGCTTACTAACTGCTCTTTCATCCCCCATCCTGCCATTATCATTTCCTTTCTGGGAAACGGTCTGTCTTCCGTCGATAACGGGCAAACCGCCGAGCATGTTCCGCACTGGAAACATTTTTTGAAATTGCTTTCGCCAACTTCGTTTATATATTCAACTAACTCGTTGTCAGTTTTTATTACGGTATTTTTCAAAATAACCTCCCTTCTTAAAAACCTTTATATGGATTTGGTCCAAGCGATTTAACTTTATTAACGAAATCTTCCACTATTTCAGGCAATTTCATATAGTCTGTATATTCTAGCTGGACCTGTCTGACTCTTTCTTCCTCAAGAACCAGCCTCGTAAGAGTTTCTTTAAGATTTATCATCCTATACGATGCAAGCTCCGAACCCTTTACGAAATGACACTGGTAATCGTCTCCGAATTTACATCCTAACAAAAGTATTCCGTCAATACCCTTAGAAAGGGCATCGGCATACCAGACGTTGTTGATAGAGCCCAGACATCTTACGGGAATAACTCTGATATTAGAAGATAGATTTATTTTATTAAGCCCTAATATATCAAGCGCCGGATACGCGTCGTTTTCGCAGGCAAAAACAAGAATTCTGTAGTTCTCATCCGTAGTATCTTCCGGAATATATAAGCTTTTTATCATCGAGCCAATAATATCAGGCGAATAGTTTTTGAAAGATATAATTCTTACAGGACATGCGCCCATACAGACTCCGCATCTTCTGCACCTTTCGGGATTAGGCTTCGGCGTTCCTTTTTCATCCTCGTCTATTGCGCCGAAAGGACATTCCTCAGTGCATCTTTTACACTGGGTACACCTCGGAAGGTCGAAAAACGGATAGGTCATATCGTTCGAACGGGGATGAACCGCCTTGCCTTTGGAAGTCTGTTTAATACACTGCACCGCTTTTAAAACGGCGCCTTTTGCATCGTCCACCGAAAAAACGGTGTCAAGAGGCATCCTGACGGAACCCGCCGGATATATTCCCGTCCTTCTCGATTC
Organism: bacterium; assembly: GCA_021802425.1. Classification (GTDB taxonomy): domain Bacteria; phylum SZUA-79; class SZUA-79; order Acidulodesulfobacterales; family Acidulodesulfobacteraceae; genus Acidulodesulfobacterium. Next base: position 48,773 of record JAJZXJ010000012.1, read on the forward strand.
GTAAGGAAAGCATATAAAATTGGAATCAGGAAACCCGTAAGCCAGTTCCGGCATTTCTTTTCCCTGCCTGTATGCAAGATTCAATATTCCGCTTTTATTTATCTGAGCAGATACGCCGGGATTTACCGCCGCACAAGTCGCTTCGGCTCCTGCCGTTGCCGTCCCTGCCGATGCGTTTACCTCTAATTTTATATCCTGATTCAGTATGGTTTCGCCGGAATTAGGAACCATTCCGGACGCAAGCACGACCATCTCGACATTTAAATCCATATCCCCGCCGAATAGGGTATCTTTAACTTTTACATCGGTAATATTATTCCCTTTGTCGTAAGAAACGCCGGAAACAATGCCTTTAACCATAAAAATACCTTCGTCGTTCTGCATTTTTCTATAAAAATTCTCATATTCTCCGGGAGTTCTTATATCTTTATATATTATATAAACATTTGCGTTTGGATTATTTTTTCTGATTAAAGCCGCTTCTTTAAGCGACGACATACAGCATACTGTTGAACAGTAAGGAAGATGATCCGGATCCCTTGAACCGGCACACTGTATAAATGCGATAGATTTAACCGCCTCCCCGTTGGATTTTCTTTTTACGGCAAAACTTTCCGTTTTGCCGTTTTCGGAAAGTTCGGAATACAACTCTTCAAGTTCGATATTTGTTAATATATCAGGGGTTAAACCGTAACCCAAGTAATCGAGTTTTTTTGTATCGTAAGGTTTCCAGCCCGTCGCTACGACGATAGAGCCTACAGTTTCGTTTATAACTTCCGCTTTACTATCTCCGGCCTCCGGCTCTATCCCGACGTTAAATTTTCCTGGAGCGCCCGATACGGACTTTATTTTAGAATTTTTATAGATTTTAATTTTTTTTGAATTTTCGACGGTATTTATAAGTCCGTCAAGTCCCTCTTTTATCCAGATGTTTTTATCGAAGGGGGGATTAGTTTCCCATTTTTTATATTTTGAATACGGAAACCCGCCTAAATTAGATTTTTTCTCGACTAAAACAACGTCATAGCCGGCTTTTGCCGAATTTATCGCCGCGTTAAGACCTGTGACGCCGCCTCCTACCACAAGAACGGTCTTATTTAAATCCTGAATAAGAGGTTCGGGAAAGGCAGCTTTTTTAGCTCTCGAAGCGCCCATATTTACATAATCTTCGGCAAGAAGCTGGGTATTATTGTCGTTTGGCAGACTAATCCAGATTACATGCTCTCTGAGGTTGACTCTTTCGGTATGAATAGAAAGCGGGTCAAAATTAAATACGTCCTGCTTGGCGCGCATCGAACAGGCGGCTATTACCAATTTATTTATCTTTTTTTCCGAAATATCGTTTTTTATAAGATTTACGCCTTCCGGTCCGCAAAGAAATTCATGGCTTACGCATACGACCGGCTTACTCGAATCCTTTGCCGTATTGACTAACCTTTCCACATTAAGATTTTTCCCTATATCGCAGCCGGAACATATATAAATCCCTAAATTATTATCCATTTTCACTCCTCTTTCGAATATGTCTTTTTTCTTTATCTTTTTTATAATTTTACATTATGTTGAATTACGGAAAGGGCTGCGGAGGTCGCAGATTGACCGGACATATACACATCTAAAGGAAACTTCGCAACTCCGGCGGAAAAAATACCGCCCTCATAGTTTTCATTAAATATAAAACCGTTTTCGTCTATATCTATTTTTATACCGCCGTCTATTTTAATTCCATTTAAGTCGTCTTTAATATTAGGATACATGCCGGCCGCAAGAACAACCATTTCCGCTTTAAATTTAATTTTTTTGCCCGAAAGTATATCTTCGACATCCAGCAAAAGGTCTCCAGTCATATGGTCTTCGGATATTTTTCCTACAACGCCTTTGTTAAATTTAATATTTTTGTCGCTTTCGGCTTTATTGAGGAAATTTTCGTATCTTCCGGGGGTTCTTAAATCTATATAAAAAATAGTCGGAGAAGATGCGGGGTTTTTTTCCCTTAAATAAAGAGCCTGCTTTAAGGATGCCATGCAGCATACCGCTGAGCAATAAGGAAGATGGTTTTCGTTTCTCGAACCTGCGCACTGAATAAATGCAACGTTGCCGACTTCTTTATTATCCGAAGGTCTTAGTATCTTTCCTTTTGTGGGACCGTTATCGGCGGCAAGTCTTTCCATCATTACATTTGTAATAACGTTTTTAAATTTTCCGTATCCTAAGTTTTCTAACTTTTCTACATTATAAGGTTTCCAACCGGTTGCAAAAATAATATCTGAAACTTTTAGTTCAATAATATTTTCCTGAGCATTAAGGTTAATTGCATTATATTTACAAACTTCTTCGCATTTTTTACAGGATGAAAACTTGCAGTAATTTTCATCCACCGTATATTTAAGGGGAAATGTGGATATGGCAGGCAGATATATTGCTTTGGTCGTGTCCATATCGTAGTTGAAATCATTAGGTCTATCCTCTGGACAGGCTTTGGCGCATTCCCCGCAAATGGTGCAGTTATCGTTTATATATTGCGGTTTTTGGCGGATTTTAACTTTATATCCCGTTCCGTCTTTATCTTTATTTATTTCTTCCACTTCGGAAGAAATAAAAAACTTTATATTACCTTCGGTCGAGGATTTTATCCGCTTAGTATTTATTTCAAATCCGCAAAATGGAGGGCACAGTTTAGGAAAATACTTGTACATTTGCAGAACTCTTCCGCCTATATACGGTCTTTTTTCTACTATATACACTTCTTTATCGACAGATTCGGTAATTTCAAGCGCGGCAGAAACACCGCTATGCCCGCCGCCAATTATAAGAACAGGATTTTCATTATTTATCTCGCTCAACTTTACATCTCCATTGCTAAGTTTTTAATTAATATAAAATAAAATGACGTTTTCTTGATTATTTGTTTACGGTTAATAATTATTATTTAATTATTTTTATCAGATTGCTATACATATTAAAACCCCTCCTCATAATAGAGGAGGGGAATTATACGTATATTGATTAATACTATTTGATAACTATAAATCTTTAATTCTTTGGAACTAATTCAACATAAGGCTTTTTAAATATTTCGGGTTCCCCTGTTGTCCTGTTGAGTTTTGAATTGACAAACACCTTCCAGTTTTGTTCGTCTAAGTGCGGGTAATCCATTCTGTAATAGAATCCCGGGTATCTTGTCTCCTGTCTATATAAAACATGTCTTAAATGGAGTTCTCCTACAACAGACCTGTGATAGTTTTCCCAAGCTCTCATTAACTCATGTAAATTAGAAGCGGCAAGTTTCGGAGCATCGGCTTTAAGCCTGTTTAAAAGATCTAATCCCCTTAAAAGGTTTGACTCGCTCGTTCTGTAAAATGTCGAAGTACCGGCAACATATTCATCCATAAGTTTATTTAATCTGAACATATAAAGCCTTGGTCTTATATAGTTTGGATTAACATTCGGCTCTGTGGAATAGTCCTTGAATTTCTCGTAATTAATCATCGGAGCATATATTCTTTCGGCAAGGGTCTTATTATCCGTGTGGACGGTAGGCGTATAACCGGAATCGTCTAATATAAACCTGACGGCGGATTTCGCAGCCAATCTTCCCTCGGTATAAGAACCGGATGAAAACTTATGTCCCGAAGCGCCGACCCCGTCGCCGCCGGTAAACAGCCCGTTAACGGTCGTCATACGGTTATAACCCCAGTGCCAATCTTTCGGCGAAACATCCGAAGGACCGCTAACCCACATCCCGCAAGCTCCCGCGTGCGAGCCAAGGAAATACGGCTCGGTCGGCATAACCTCTGAATTTGTCTCTTGAGGATCTATATCCATTGCTGCCCAAAGTCCCGCCTGGGCGACCGTCATATCGAGGAAGTCTTCCCATGCATCTGCTTCAAGCGATTTTTTCCTCTTTTCCGGCAGTGTTTCAAAAAGTTTTTTCATTGCGCCCGAGGTATTCATATAAAATGGACCGTTGCCTTCGAGCCAATCTTTTAACATAACATGATTCCAGAGGCAGGTAGCGGGAACATGGGCTTGCCCATACGGAGGATAATCCTTAAGCATATCTCCCCACTTTTGCATATAGTCTTCGCCGTGGGCATTCAAAACCCTGGATTTAAACAGAGTAAACCACGCGCCGACAGGACCGTAACCGTCTTTAAACCTGTTGGGAACGAACCTGTTTTCCATGGTCGTCATTTCAGCTCCCGCCTCATACCCCATAGAGTAGGTTGAACCCGCGTTCCATACCGCGTACCATGTTCTTCCCATACCCTCGGCCTGAGATCTCGGTCTAAATACATTAACCGCACCGCCGCATGCCATTATTACGGCTTTTGCCTTGAATATATAAATCTTCGCATCCCTTAAGCTGAAACCGATTGCTCCGGCAACCCTGTTCTCATGCTTTTCATCCATAAGAAGCTGGATTATAAAAACTCTTTCATAAATGTTTTCTTCGCCAAGGGCTTTTCTCGCCGCTTCCGCAACCAGAACTTTGTAAGATTCCCCGTGAATCATTATCTGCCATCTACCGGCCC
>JAJZXJ010000028.1:0-12442 GCA_021802425.1 bacterium
TGAATTTAAACTAATCCTGTTTATTGCCCTGTCGGTATTTGCCGTATTTTACGCCCCGTCTAAGGCAAATGCCAAAGTAATCGTTTTAAAAGCCGAGAAAAAAGCTAAGAAAGTGAAAAGGACGCCTTTTACCGTGTCAAAGATTAAAAAGAAGGCTATTGATGCAACGAAATCGCCTATGAACTCTATCGAGACGATATTAAATCAAGCGCCTTCTATACACGCCAGCACGAGCGGCCCTAATAATATTCGTGCGCGTGTCGAGTTAAGAGGCTTTGGCACCGGCGAGGTTGCCCAAACCTTTGACGGCGTTCCTATTAACAATATGTTTGACGGCAATTCAGCCAATTATATGGATGTCAGGAATAATGTTCCGTTTACGCTCGGCGATATTTCAGGGGTTGGGATTTATTACGGCGTAAATAATCCAAGCGTTGATTCCTTTGACTCCCTTGGCGGCACGATAAATTATGAACCTTTGATGCCGACCGGCAAATTTAACGCTCATATATTTGGCGGCTACGGGTCTTTTGCCACAAGGACTTACGGATTCGATATTAATACGGGCAAGCTCTGGGAAGGCATTAGAATGTATTTAAAGGTATCAAGAGACGACGCAAACGACTGGTATAACGGTTCGGCTTACCCAAACAGGCTCCATTCATATTATATGTCTCTTATTAAGCCGTATAACAACAACAGATCGCATATTTCATTCATTTTTATGAGGAATGACGATTATGCAAACGACCCTCACCTTGTTCCGGTGCCGCTGCTTAACCAGTTCGGCTATAGCTGGGGATGGCCCACTTCCGTTGAAAATGCGCAGGCTTATAACCAGGAGTATTATGCCATACTCGGCTGGAAGGCTTATATAAACAGGGATCTTACTTTTAACAATAAGAGTTTTTACTTTAATGAAAATATGGCAAAAAATCTTTATATAAATCCTGCATGCCATACAAGCGCCGCAAGCGCGGGAATCAGCACGGCGTCATGCGACATACCTTCAAGCATCTATATTAACGGCGTGCAGCCTTATGCATTAGGTTTCGGCAGCGGAAACTGGTCGTTAACACCTGTTCCCACCGCCACTTATAATCCGAATCCGCAGTTTCTTGACGGTCAAAATAGCGCTACGGCGATTGCAAACGGATTTACACCCGGATTTGCTTACGGAACGGATAACCATTATAAAGCCGTGAATGTAAGCCAGTTTGGCGATATTCCTATGGTTACCGTAAGACTTCCAAGAAATGTCCTTACGGTCGGCGGGCAATTCCTTTTTGGAACATATCATAAATTAGAGTCGTTTTACGGAGAAAGCTTTGGACCTGTCGCACCTTTTTATAATATTAATAATAATCAGCACGGTACGGAAAATATGGATTCTGTCTATGCTCAGGACAAATTGGACATTATCCCCGATAAGTTATTTATCGAGCCGGGCGTTAAATATCAAGTAGTGGACATGACCGTTGCGACAAACGAAACATGGCCGGGCAATTATCCGTTCGGCGGAACGGTATCGGATACATTTACCGAAATAGAACCTACAATAGGCTTGAGTTATAATCTTCTTCCAAACTGGAATTTTTATGCAACTTACGGAAGAACGATGAAGGCTCCAAATTATACTGCTTACGAATCCGTGCTTACTTCTTATAACGGAACTAACTTTACCACTAACTTAAGCGGAGTAAAGCCCGAATATGTGACGGATTACGAGCTTGGAACAAGGTACAGGTTGGATAATCTTGAACTTTCGGCAAATGTGTATAAAGAAGACTTTTCCAATACATTCGGTACATATTTAAATACCGCAACGGAAGTTACCTATGAAACAAACGGCGGAAGGTCAAGGTATGAGGGTTTACAGCTCGAGGGGCAATACGATTTCAGCCGTCATCTAAATGTTTTTGCAAACTATTCGTTAAATACCGGAAAGTTTATTTCTACTTATTCCGGTCCTGCAGGAAATGTTTTACCGGGCGAAAATGTTCCGTTTATACCGAGGCATCTTGCAAATATCGGCGTGGACGAAAACTATTATAATATAGACGCAAGGTTGTGGGGGACATACACGGGCGAGCAGTTCGTAGAAGATATAAACGGGAATCCTACGAGCGCGTTTCACCTTGGCGGTTACTGGCTGTTTAATTTAAATTTAAGCCGCTATTTTAACTTTAAAAAAATCGGCATATTAAAAGAAGCCGACCTTAAAGGTATGAAACTCAGCCTATCCATTGACAATATTTTAAACAGACGGTATCTTACCGGCGCAATCCCGGGATTTGTCAGTACATACCCAAATTCAAACGCTATTTATGCCGAATATTTGCCCGGCATGCCCAGATTTTATTATGTGACGACATCATTTAAATTTTAAGCTTAATATCTAAATTATTTGATGTTTTTAATGAGTTAAACGAGTTAATATTTATCCGCAGAAGCCGGATATAACCATATAACGGCTTTTGCGGAAACTTTTTTAAATTGTAACAAAAACTTAATATAACTGTAATAATTTTGTAATATTCATTTGATACAATAAATTAAATTAAATTCAAATTGTTTATATTCATATTTCGAAAAATTTATGGAAAATATTATAAAAGAATTTCCAGATAAAAATGCAAGATTAAAATATTCATTTATAATTGCTTTAATACTGGAAATAATGTTTTTGCTCCTTTTTGCCGAGATTTCTCTTATTGCCAAGCATTTTATGAAACCAGCCGCAAAGGTGAAGCCCTTACTCATCTCCGTCGTCAGTTTTCCGCATAAAAAAAGGGTTATAGTTCCGCCTAAAAAAATAGCGGTTCCTATTAAAAAGATAAAAAAGGTAATATATAAGAAGCCTGTAATAAAAAGAGTTATTAAGAAAGTTTTGATTAAAAAATCCATAAAACCCGCCCCCCTTAAAGTTCATCATGTTTCCGTTCCTATGCCTGCTCCGGTAGCGCCCGTAGCGCAGGTTGTTAAACATGCTGTCGTCGTTCACCATGCGCATAAAAAAATACCGGCAAGCATACTAGATAAATATTTCGGCGAAATCAAGGCAAAGGTTGTAGGGAATTTAGTTTATCCGTATTATGCAAGAAAAGAAGGGATGGAGGGATATGTAAATGTATTATTTAAGATTTTAAGAAATGGAGACCTGGTATTCGAAAAGATTGAAAAAGGTTCTCAATATGGGACTTTAAACACATCTGCCATTAAAACCATAAAGATATCTGCGCCGTTTATGCCGTTTCCTAAGGGCATATCAAGAAATTCGTTAACTTTTCTAATAAAAATACATTTTAAATTAAAACGAAGATAAAACAAGATTAAATTGTTTAATTGTTTAAAAAGGCAAATGGATAATTTTATATCAATTAAACCTTAAAAGGAGGATATGGTAATGAATATATTTCACAGTTTAGGAGTATTATTTGACGGCGGTCCGCTTATGTATGTTATGCTTGTATTGCTTCTTGTCGCCATCACCGTTATTATCGAAAGATTTTATTTTTTGCATAGCGTTATTAAAACAGGCTCGTCTTTTACCGAAGAGATTAAAAGTATTTTAAAAAGCGATAACGGGCTTAAAAAGGCAAAAGAATATTGCAACGAACATCCCGGAATATATTCTTCCCTTCTCTTAGTCGATTTTAACAATCTATGTTTAACTAAAGAGGAAAGGGACGAGGTCTTGACGGAAGAGGCTATGAAGCATACAAGAGAGATGGAAAGATATATGTGGGTTTTAGATACATTAATCACAATGGCCCCCCTCTTAGGGCTTCTTGGAACTATAATCGGGATTATGGTTTCGTTTAATGTAATAAGTAAAACAGGGGTATCGCATCCGACGGCCATTACCGGCGGGGTTGCTTTAGCCCTTTTAAATACGGCGGCAGGCCTTATTATTGCAGTACTTTGTTTAGGATTTTTTAATTACTTCCAGAATAAAATTATTTCGATTAAAAAGCAAATGGAATTTGTGGTATTGCAATTTGAAAATTTTATTAAAAGAAATGAGTTGAAAGATAACAATAGTTTTAGCTCAAACGAAAAAAAGAAGGTGCAACTAGTTTAAAAAGATAATTAAAATAGATATATATAATTAATTTATATACTTGAGGAGGAGGCAGGGGTAAGACCCGATAAAATATGAAGCTTTTTAAAGAACAGGAAACCAAAAGAGCAAGAATCGAATTAATACCGATGATTGATACGATGTTTTTTCTTCTTGTATTTTTTATATTCGTAACTCTTTCGATGGTTCATCAAAAGGGGTTAAATGTTAAACTTCCGAATTCATCCCAGGGTTCTGCCGTAAAATTACACAATTTTGTGGTTACGCTCAAGAAAGACGGCTCGGTTTTTCTTAATAAAGAAAGGACAAGCCTTCAGAGTCTTCCGGCATTATTAAAGCAAAAGGTTACAAATAAAAAAGACCTCATAATTATTAACGGAGATAAAAAAATTTATTTAAAAAGGGTCGTTAAAACAATAGATATTATAAAAAAGGACGGATTTTTAAGGGTTTCTATCGCCGTAAACCCTGTAAAATAATTTAGCGCTTTATGTTATAATCTAACCGTCGGCTTCGGTAAGATTAAATAACGAAATAAATAAAAAAATAGGGCGTTTAAGTGAATAACGGCAATCTTTGTTTTGGCGTAAATACCGATTCATTTTTTGGAATAGGGTTCGGACTTATAGGGAATAATGATCCCCGCGCTTTAGAATTAAAATTTAACCGATATTTTGAACTTTTAAATGAGTACCGCATACAAGCTGTCGAGATAAACACCGAAATAGAGCAGTTATCCCCCGGATTTTTAGGAAAAATAATCGCCCCCATCATAAAATCTTCGGATGTTAAAGCGAATATTAAATCGGTTTCGGTACACCTTCCTTATTTACAACTTAATCCGTCAAGCCTCCTTGAAGAATACAGAAAACTTTCTGTAGATTATATAATCAGGGTTATAAATGCCTGCAGGGAATTAGAGGCATTGAACATAAGCGTCGGAAGATTTGTTCTTCATTTAACCTCCGAGTTTGAGGATTCTATAATGTTTTTTCCTATCGGGGAAGAAGATAAAAAGGCGCTTATCGTTAGCGCTATAAATCAGGCAAGGAAAAGTATGTCCGATATATTGGAAAAAACAGGTCTTAATCCCGGCATGTTTGCGTTGGAAAATCTTGAAGTTTTTCCGTTCGATTATCTATATCCCATAGTCAAAGAATACAATATCTCGATATGTTTCGATATAGGACACTGGGGATTAACCGGGTTTATGCCCCTCGAATTTATAGAAAAGTTTAAGCTCGAAAACATAAGCGAAATTCATATCCAGGACATGGTTTTGGAAAGACAGGGCTTAAGAATAACCGTCAGAAAAGAACATCGTGCGTTGGGAGACGGTATTTTAAGAGTCGATGAATTTTTTCATTATCTTAAAGATAAAAAATTCGGCGGTTCTTTAATTATAGAAAACAGGTCGGAAAAGGATTTAATAAAATCGCTAGAGTATCTTAAATCTAAAAACTTCATATAAAATAAAATTGGGCAATAAAAACAACACATTTTTTACAATGCCCCTCCTGCTTTCTTCCGCGGGCATGTTTTTAGACGGGTATTCCTTAACCGTCATAGCATTTGCGATAATACTTATTAATCCCTATTTTCATTTAAATGCTCTCGGTTCCGGTTTGATAGTCGCTTCGGTTATTTTTGGCAGCGCGGCAGGAGCGCTGGTCGTCGGGTATTTCGGAGACATCTTTGGAAGGAAGTCGGTTTATGTTTTGAACATGGTAATTTTTGTCGTGTTTGGTCTTGTCTCCGCCGTTTCTTTTAATTTTTTAATGCTGTTTTTATCCCGCTTTATTATAGGCATTGCGGTAGGTGCGGATTATCCCGTATCTAATTCTTATATTACCGAGATAGCGCCGCAGGGGTTAAGGGGCAAGTATCTCGCATTTTCAGGACTTTCCTTTGGACTCGGTTCAATATTTTCTTCTCTCGTTTCGGCAGCGCTTTTTCCGTTTGGCACGGAAATGTGGAGGTTTATGCTTGGGATTGTTGTGATACCTGCTATTATAGTTATGTTTTTAAGGATTTCTATGCCTGAATCTGCAAGATGGCTCGATGTCAAAAATTTAGGAAATAAAATTTATATAAAAGGGATGTTTTCAAAGGTTCATATTAAAAATACGCTATTATATTCGATTATATGGTTTTTATATGATATCGGGGCTTACGGCATAGGGCTTTTAATACCTTTAATTTTTAAAAAAACAGGTCTTATTTCAAATGAGGATAACGCTCTCGTTACATCATTAATCATTTTTGCGGGCATTATCAGTTCTATAGCGGGGCTGTTAAATATAGATAAAATCGGGAGAAAGGGTTTGCAGCTCATCGGTTTTATAGGGATGGCAATCGCGCTTTTTTCCCTGCCGTCCGTTTATAAAAGTTTAACCGGCATCATTTTAGTTATTTTTATTGCAGAAATTTTTAATTCCTTTGCGTCCCTTACCGTGGGGATTTTTCCGGCTGAGCTTTCGCACACATCTTTCAGGTCGTCGGCTTACGGTTTTTCGGCAATGATGGGGAAATTTGGGGCTATATGCGGGGTTTTGATTATGGTGTTTTTTGTGAAAGAAAATAAGGATTTTGGATATTATTTGATCGGAATTTTAATGCTGACCGCCTTTTTATTAACTTTTTTTCTACCGGAGACTAAAAATAGGGAGATCGATGTTAATTTATAAACCACACCAATTCCGGAAACTAATTTTGCCGCAGGTTAATCTTTATTTATAGCAAACTTCCCTCTGACATTCGCTATTAAAATTTCCTTGACATAAATTTTATAAATTGTATAATTATACATACTAACCGTTTAGTATATAATTTAGGCATGTAAGTTTGAACCGCTTATAAATGAACTGTTATTGTTATTAAATATTAACTAATCTTTAAACAGGAGACAATCAATTATGGAACTGTTCGAAGCCTTGCTTACGCGTTCGTCTAAAAGAGATTTTGAAAACAAGCCCGTGCCGAAAGAAACAATAGATAAAATTTTATCCGCCTCTTTAAGGGCGCCTTCATGGGCAAATTCACAGCCGTGGGAAATAGCCGTTTCAACCGGTAAAACAAGCGAATTTATTAAGAAAAGCGTTTATAAACTCGCATCGGAGGATGACCCCGGAAATCCCGATTTTCCGTTTCCGCTGTCCCCTGCATTGTGGCTGGACAAACAAAACGCCAATATGTTTGAAACCGGAAAATTAATATATGAATCTATGGGTATTTTACGGGACGATGCCGCAAAGAGAAAAGATTTTGCTTTATATAATCAGGATTTTTTTGGTTCTCAAACGGCAATATATATTTATATGGATGAAAAATTGGGAATCTGGTCTGCCCTCGACTCGGGGATGCTCATTCAAAATATTCTCTTAGGCGCGCATGCCGCGGGTCTCGGCGCCTGCCCGCAGGCTTATTTAGTCAGGTATCCCGATATATTAAGAGAGGCTTTTAAGCTGCCCGACAGCAAAAAATTCCTTCTGGGCATCTCTATCGGCTTTTACAAAAAAAACAGCGCTGCCAATAACATACAAACATCCAGAGTTGAATTGAAAGATGCGGTTAAATATTACGATTGATGAATTTTTCTTAAAATTAAAATTAAAATATTTTTTAATAATAAATAATGGGGGTGTATTATGGATAATAACCGTAAAATCGATATTACGGGCATGTGTTGCTTCGTTCCGATAATAAAGATATCCAAAGAGCTTAAGGATATGCAAAGCGGGGATATTTTGTTAGCCCTTTCGGATGAAGTTTCTATGGAAAAGGATATTCCCGCTTTTTGCAGGCAATCCGGAAATGAACTTCTTGCCTTGGAAACCTCCGAGCAAGACCAAAAATTGCCTGAAGGCATGCTTGCATTTTACATTAAAAAGAGATAACTTATTAGAGGAATGAAAAAAAATGAGGTTAAAAGAAAAGAGATAATAGCCGCATCCTTTGAGCTTATGCTTACGAAAGGTTATGGAGGCACATCCATTCAGGATATTACCGATAGGATAAATGCCACTAAAGGTTTAGTCTATCACTATTTTGACTCTAAAAAAGATGTTGCCGCCGCAGTCATAGAAGAAGCGATAAAACCCGCCTATAACGAATTCTGGGGACATACATGGGATAAGCTGTACGGCGGCGGGGAAAATCCCTTAGAAAATATCATCGCCGTCATAGATAAGCTTTATGAAAAAAAGGGCGGGGAATTTTCAAAAACCGGCTGTCCTCTCGGAAACCTGATACTTGAATTATCTACAAAAGATATATATCTTTCACGGCTGACCGATGAAGTTCTTCTTTTATGGCATACCCACCTTGAAAAGGCATTGCTTAAAGCAAAGGAAAAGGGGATTATCGGCAAAGACGCCGACATAATTAATATCGGTAATTTTATAATAGCGGGAGTTGAAGGCTGCGTTATGCTTTCTAAGTCAAAACATAATAAAGAAGCATTAAAAGGGTGTTTTGATATCTTAAAAAGCTATATAAGGTCGTTACAGCTGGAAAGGCCGATTACGCCATAATATAGGCAAAGTTAGCTATTTACCCAAAATTTATAAATAGGCAGGATTATAGATGCGCTATATTTATGTAGTTTTTTATGCGTTTCATGTGAATTTACTGCTGTTTCTGCCATGTTTTACGATTGAATGGGACGGGATAGGCGATTGGAGAAAGTAAAGAAAAATATGTTATAACTAAATATTATGGAAAAGATAAATTTTATTTTTTTAAATGATTTTATAACTCCTACACCCGAGACGCTCAATGATATTATTAAAATAGACCGCCTCTGCAAATACCTTTTCGGAGAGTTTATTCTTAATGCCGAAGCCGTTAAAGAATCTATGTCTATAATTAATAATCCTGTTATCAAAGAATCTCTCGAAAGAGCCGCCACGTACTACTACGCTTTTAAATATATATTCTACGATAATAAATATTACGGCGGAACCCCTAATAAAGAACTTGAAAAATTAGTTGATGACGGGCTTATTATGCTTAAAACTCCCGGAACGGTAAAATTAAAAGAATTTAAGGAGAATAGAATAGTATGGACGAAAATTCTGCACAAGATTCCATTGAAAGAGTTAGGAAACTCGTAAGTTTTTTATCCAAAAATACCGATAAAAATATCGAAGTTATAGTGGTAGGCGGAACGGCTATGTCTTTTTACGGAGATTACAGAACCACGTCGGATATCGATGCGGAAATATTAAATTGTCCGGAGGATTTATACAAAGCTTCGCTCGAATATTTAAAATAAAATAAAATCCAATTTAACATCGACGAAGATTTTGACAGTTGGGGGATGGTGCCGATGCCTTCAGGTTATAGGGAGAGGGCTACTCTAGTTTATAAAGAAAGCAATGTTATCGTAAAAACTCTCGAACCCATCGACTTTATTATTTCTAAAAAATAAAATCAAATTTAGAAGGTAATAAATAATTTTGCTACCTATCTGCTACCCTTTAAATTACCCTTCCTTTAAACTGGTAGGCACGGGCGGTCTCGAACCGCCGACCCCTACCGTGTCAAGGTAGTGCTCTAACCCCTGAGCTACGCGCCTGTATGAATAGAAACCCGTTCAGCTTTTTATAAAAAGCAATCCGAAAAATAAAAGATAATATATATTACAACCGAAATACCTGATTTGTCAATAGGCATTATTTATCAGGCTTTGAAACATTTTAACATATTCTATCGGTAGATTATAGATTTATGACAATTTGACATAAATAATTTGTCAAATTGTCATAAATCTAATTTTCATTATGAAATTAAAAAATCAAATACTTGATTTTAAAGGAATTGTCTAACTTAAAAATAATTATGATTTCGGTATATATTTTGCACTTCATATAATTATAAATATAGAAAAGGGGATTTTTATCTTTTTAAAATTAAAAAATTTTATCAAAAAAACTAAATTTACATTAAGCGTTAAAATAAATTATTAAAATAAAATATAAAAACGTAGGAGGACTATTTATGGCAGATAACCAAAAATTGGCAATAATAATTGCCTCTGAGGAATATGAAAAATCTCATGTAGCATCAATGATCGCATCCGTTGCGGCAGTTTCCGGCGTCGATGTTTCCGTTTTTGTAACTATGAACGCGGTTTACAATTATTTAAAGGAAAATGTGGAGAAAAAGAATTTTACCGGGGGTAAAATTTATCACCAGATTAAGGAAAAGAAAGCCGCAATGTTTTATGAACTGTTTGACCAGGCTAAAATGCTCGGGGGTCTTAAGATTTATGTGTGCTCTATGGTAATGGATATTTTAGGGATCGAAAAAGACGATTTAATAGATATTGTCGATGATAATTTAGGTCTTGCCGCGTTTCTGGGAATTATGGAAGGGGCGGAAACCATTACATTTTAATTTTAATTCATAATGCACATGCATATTAATTAGAAATAAATATGTATTATCATATCTTATATTATGCGACTTATTTTAACACTTAATTATTTTTATTTTGGAGGTATTTACTATGGCAGATGTAAATTTAAAAGATGTTAAACCGACTATTACCGTGGATGCAAGAGGGACATACTGCCCGGGGCCGCTTATGGAATTAATAAAGGAAATGAGGCAGCAGCCTGTCGGCTCTATAATAGAACTAATTTCAGGGGACGCCGGTACCGCTAAAGATGTTCCGGAGTGGTTAAACAAGGTTCATCAGGAATTTATGGGTGTTATCGAAGAAACCGGTTATTGGCGAATTTTTTCAAAAAAGATTAAAGAAATGTAAAAAAGGGATGCAAAGAGGAGCAAGTTAAAAATACCTTTAAATTAATTTAACTTTTAATGTAATTAATGTAATTAAGGAGGTTGTTATGTCAAAAAGAGTGGTTATCGTTGGAGGAGGGGTCGGCGGAACAATTATTGCTAATTTACTTGCAAAAAAAATGAGGCAGGAGCTTAAAAAAGGCGAGTTGGTAATCGATGTGGTATCGGATAAGCCGGAGCATTTTTATCAACCGGGTCTTTTATACATGCTTTTTGGTTTAAAGCACCATGATGAACTTGTCAGAGACGAAAGGAATTTACTCGACCCGATGGTTGAACTTCATCTTCACCCCGCAGTTAAAATCGATAAGGATAAAAATGAGGTTCATCTTAAAAACGGCGTGGTTATAAAATATGACATTGTTGTTCTTGCTACAGGGTCAAGGCCTGCCCCTGAAATGATACCAGGGTTAAGAGAGGGCGGACACTGGTTTTACGAGGTGGATGCCTGTTTAAAACTTCGCCATGAATTAATGACTTTTAAGGGCGGCAAGATTGTTCTCGCCATAGGTTTGCCGCATAAATGTCCTGTCGCTCCGTTAGAAGTTACATATATGCTGGACGATTGGTTTAAACAAAGAGGGATAAGAGATAAGGTTGAATATACTTATACTTACCCGATAGGGAGACTTCACGGACTCGAACCTGTAGCCCATTTCGCGGCCAAAACATTTCCAAAACACGGCATCTTAACCGAAACTTTGTTTAATATGAAAGAGGTTGATGTCAACAAAAGAACCATCACAAGTTTAGAGGGCGTAACTTTAAAATATGATTTATTGCTCACGATTCCGCCGCACAAAGGGGCGCAGGTAATCGAAGATTCCGGCCTTGGACAAAACGGGTTTATACCGACCGACAAATTTACGCTTAAGATGGAAGGGACGACAAATGTCTATGTTGTCGGGGATACGACAAACCTTCCGATAAGCAAAGCGGGTTCTACTGCTCACTTTGAATCGGATATTATCGTCGAAAATATTGCTTCTGAGTTAAGAGAAGGTCTAACGCCGTTCAGGTATGACGGGAAGGTTTTCTGTTTTATAGAGACAGGTTTAAGTAAAGCAACATATATTATGTTTGATTATAATACTCCGCCAAATATCGTTGCTCCGTCAGCGCTTATTCACTGGTTTAAATTAACATATAATAAGGTTTACTGGTTAACCCCGATGGGCGTTCTTTAATTTAACGATTAAAATAGGAGGCAATTATGGCTGAAAATGCAAACGAAGTTCAGCGTAGCTCAAAAATCGATGTCGGCGCCGCCCTAACCAATAAACTCACGGAAAAACCGCAAGCCTTAGAACATTTGTTAAATATTATAGGTAGGTTAGACACACTTGATGAATTTAGCGCAATACTTCAAGCTCAGAAGGAAAGCGCAACGGATGCAATGGTTCAAAGGGTGGCCGATAATATTACGACCAGTCTTTCGATGCTGGATAGTTTTTCCGGCGAAGAACAACTTTCCATGATCAAAAAGGTTGGCGAAAAGTCGGAAAGTCTGAAAAAGGGCATCGAAAAGATTGACGAGCTCGAGAGGTC
>JAJZXJ010000013.1:0-10812 GCA_021802425.1 bacterium
CCTGCGCTTCGCTCACCCAGCTATAAAACCTCTTATTGAAGAAATCGCTGTAATAAAGGTTGTCCATAAATGCACCCGATTTTATAGTTTTATTTAATGTTTTATTTAATGCTCGGCACAATTTTATTATTACATTTACACTTAATGATAGAGCAATAATTATGCCAAGTCCGACAATTAAACAAACTAAAACCGGTCTTACGGTTAGATGCCTTTAAAATCAACACATTAATATTAAAACTTTAATTTATATTAAAATATAAATTTAAGGTTAATCATATTATAAAATGACAAATATTGTCAATGAAAATTGGGAAATTTTGGCGGGATAAAAATAATAAATAAATTTTAATAATTAATTTAATAACTTATATGACACTTTTGCCCGTGACAAAAATTGTCATATTCCATTACAAAATTTGTTAAATAAAGGCGGCTTAAGCGGGGAGCAAATATCAGTTATTGATAAACCTGATATCTCTGACGGTTATGCGTTTTTCCGCAAATATTTTTTTCTTTTCCAAAGAAAACAGATAGCCGTTGACTTTACTTATCAAGTCTTCTTTATTAAACCCGAGTTCAAATAAAAGAACCGGGTTATCGACGCTAACCGTCAGAATATCTTTATTAAACGCCTTTGGTTTGGTTTTTTTTCCTATTTCGGCGCCGCAAATAGTTCCCCAATTTTCATATAACATTAAGGCAATGTAGTCGGAAAAATTGAGTTTGCTTTTTAGCGCTTTTAAAAGAATATCTTTTAAATTTAATTGTTGATTTGCGTTCATAATTATATTATTATTGCTTATAATATAAAAATTTTCAATAATATTAATATATATCCAAATTTATTAAAAAGGTAAAGGTATATAATTATGATGCGTATTTATTGCCCTTATTGCGGAACATCGTATGATATCGATGAATCTTTAATGCCCGAAGGTAATGTAAAGGTAAGATGCAGGTCATGCGCGAATGTATTTGTTATAGGTAGAGAAAAGGGGGCAATTAAAGACGAGCCGGAACAGGAATATGAACATGAAAAGGTTTCTCGGTCCGAAAATGAACCTGCGCCGGAAACGGAAAAATACCGCGAGGATAAAGACATCATCGAGGTCAGCGACTTTATGAAACAGGTTATACAAGAAATAGACGGCTCGCTAAATCAAGAAAATAAAGAAAACGAAAGCAATAAAAATGAAAAACCTAAAAATACATCGGGCAATAAAAAAATAAAACCCGTTAAAATAGTAATGCTGCTAATATTAATTCTGCTGCTAATAGCGGCAGGCGCTTATACTCTTGAATATTATAACATCATAAATCTGCCCGCTTTTTTGCCGAAGCTGTTTTAACCCAAATCCCGATTTAGAAATTTATTTTCTGGATTCCTGCTTTCGCAGGAATGACTTTGAGGGAATTTATTTTCTAAATCAGGATTTGGGTTTAACTAAGATTTTCTTTTCTCGATAGGAAGATAGACGGTTACGGTTGTTCCGTGATTTTTAACGGAGTCTATATTAATAAACCCGTTATGTTCGTAAATTATCTTTTGACTGATAGCAAGGCCGAGTCCGCTCCCCTTTTCTTTTGTCGTAAAAAACGGAACGAATAGATTTTTAATATCCTTTTTACTTATCCCGCAGCCGTTATCGGTAAATTCTATTTTTAAGAATTTTGGACTGTTTCTCGTGTAATCCAGCTTTGTAATAATTTTTATTATACCCTTAGATTCCGGTTTTACCGCCTCTATTCCGTTTTTTAAAGTATTCAAAAAAACCTGCTTTAAAGCATTTTCGGACGCATAAATTTTTGGAAGGCTCGGGTCGAATTCTTTAATGATTTCCACATTTTTATTTGCCAATGCTTCCTGTTCCAGCAGTATTATTTCATTGACAACCTTATTGATATTAACCTTTTCGCTCCTTGTCTTATGTTTTTTCGATAAAGACAGAAGGTCTTCGATAAGGTTGTTTATTCTGCCGACTTCTTTTATTATTATTTCCAAAAAATTATTTAAATCCTTGATGTTCGCCGGCAAATCAAACGATGCCTGGTCAAATTTTCTTTTCAGGTAAGAAGCGGCTGCCTTGACGCCGCCAAGCGGATTTCTTATCTCATGCGACATCTCCGCTATGAATCTCGATAAATCGTTAAGCCTTTCTTCGTTTTTGATGTTATTGTCCATTTCCTTAAATCTTGTTATATCTTTCAAGGAAACGATAACATAAAACTTATCTTCGTCCGCAATTTTAGATATTTCTAAAATAACCGTGCGCCTGCTGCGGTTCTTATTTTCAAACTTATATTCAAAATCGATAAAACCCTCTCCTGTTTCTATAACCTCGGAGACATGCTCGTCTATATACCTGTTATTATAAAAAAAATCGTTCAGTCCTATATTGTTTATAAATCTATCGGAATATCCCGTAAGTTCCTGAGCCGGCAAATTTAAAAACTTTAAGGTAAGGTTTTCGTCGAATAAGATTAAAGAGTGGTTTAAATTATTAATAATTAAATTGTTTATATCCATAAGAAAATGATACATTTACGGCAAAAAAACCGCAAGAAAAAAAGAAAAAAGGGGTCTGATTTAAAATCAGACCCCTTTTTTCTCATAAGAGGGGACAGATTTCAAATCTGTCCCCTAAATTTAGAAGTTGTATCCCGCTTCGTCGTGCTGCGTAATATCGAGACCCATTGCCTCGGTTTCCTTATCGACCCTTAAGCCCATAACCTTGTCTATTACCTTAAATATTATGTAGCTCATGGTAAATGAATAGGCGGCAACGGTGATGACGGTTAAAAATTGAACCCACATCTGACCCGGATTTCCGTAAAATAACCCTCTTCCCGCAGAGTTAATAAGGGGGTCCGCAAATAAGCCCGTAGCCAGCGCTCCCCATGCCCCGCCTATCGCGTGAACATTAAACGCGTCGAGGGCATCGTCGTAACCGAGTTTCGGTTTGACATAAACAACCATAGAATAACATATAACGCCTGCAACAAAGCCGATTATTATCGAAGCTATCGGATTAACGAATCCCGATGCGGGAGTTATCGCGACAAGCCCTGCGACCGCGCCCGAAACCATGCCCAAGGTTGTGGGTTTTCCGCTTCTTATCCATTCGGCA
Source organism: bacterium (assembly GCA_021802425.1). GTDB lineage: Bacteria > SZUA-79 > SZUA-79 > Acidulodesulfobacterales > Acidulodesulfobacteraceae > Acidulodesulfobacterium. The sequence goes on from JAJZXJ010000013.1 coordinate 3,132, forward strand.
ATCATCCATCCTAAAGCCGCCGCGGCAGTGGCGGTATTCGTTACCAAAAATGCGGAGGTGGCAAGCGGACTGGCTTCCAGTGCGCTTCCGGCATTAAAGCCGAACCATCCGAACCATAAAAGCGCTCCGCCCAATATCGTATAGCCAAGCTGGTTCGGCTGAACTATGTTTTCTTTCATATATCCCTTTCTTTTTCCCAAAACAAGCGCGCCTGCAAGCCCCGCGACGCCGGAATCGATATGGACGACTGTTCCGCCGGCAAAATCGAGGGCGCCCATTTTTTGAAACATCCCGCCTATCCCCCATACCGCCTGAGCTATCGGGGCATAAACCAAAGTAAGCCATACTATCGTAAAAACGACCCATGAAGAAAACTTTATTCTTTCGACGAGCGAACCGCTTACCAATGCAACCGTTATTATCGCAAACATCAGCTGAAACATGACATAAATATACGAAGGAATCGTGCCGTCGTATCTTGAATGCTGTACTTCTTTCATGGCAAATAAACCGAGATATTTAAAATTTCCGATAATCCCGCCAAAAGCGTCAGGTCCGAAAGCCAAAGAATAACCCCATAAAATCCAGATAACGCTGACCGTGCAAATTGTAATAAAACTAAGCGATATGGTATTTAAAACATTTTTTCTCCTGACCATACCGCCGTAATAAAAGCCAAGCCCCGGCGTCATAATCAAAACAAGGGCGGTTGAAGCCAGAACCCACGCGGTATTGCCCGCGCTGAATGCCGGAACCTTGGAAGCGGCGGCAAAAACAGGGCTTACCCATGAAAATAAAACTAAAGACAAACCGCCTATTAATGACCATGCGAATGTTAACGGACTTAACGGTATTTTAAAATTTTTAAAATATTTAAGCAGATTCAGATTCATAATTTTTCCTTTTTCCTCCTTCAAATTTATAATTTATTTTTCCTGCAAACCAACCGTAAACTAAATAGCCGACTCCCCTTTTTCTCCGGTTCTTATCCTTACAGCCTCTTCCACCGGCGATACGAATATCTTCCCATCCCCGATATTGCCCGTTTTGGCGCTCTTTTCGACAGCCGAGATTATATCTCCCGCGACCTCGTCGGAACACACTATCTCGAGCTTTGCCTTGGGGACGAAATCGACCCTGTATTCGGCGCCCCTATACAGTTCCGTATGACCTTTCTGTCTTCCAAAGCCTTTTACCTCGGTTACCGTTATTCCGTGAATACCGATTTTGTTCAATGCCTCTTTTACATCGTCCAGCTTAAACGGCTTAATGATAGCTTCTATCTTTTTCATTTTTTCACCCCCTTTTTTTTAAAATTTTTAAAAACTATACAACACTGCAAGGTTAACCGTATTCTGCGTTCTTTTCAGGCTGTTTAATCCTGCGGGGTACATGGAATGATTTGCCCTTTGATGTTCAAATTCTAACCTGAACTGCACATTTTTAAACATTTTATATGACGGAGAATAAGCCAGCGTTAAGGTAGAATCGACAAAAGTGTACGATTGTCCCGGGGTTACGCCCGGCTCGAATAGGCCGTTAGAATCAACTGCGAAAGCCTCCCTCAATGTCTCGGCAATCTGACCGATTGAATAATCATGCTGATGATGGATATAAAAGGATGTTCCGTTAAAATATCCTTTGTTATAAGTTGAGTCGGATAACACAAGCGGCGAAGGATATGCAACCTGACCCGGGGTTATCCCGTTAGAATTTAATATGCTCTGATTTAATCCGCCGGCAAGACCTGCATCGCGTTCTAAGACGAACGACCAGTCGGCCGTGGGACTGTACACCGCATTTATATAGCTATAAAAGCTTTTATTTATATTATCCTGATATATCGTATTGTTAGTATTAACAAGGTAGCTGTTTGCCCCGTAAACAAACCCTCCGTTAAAGGTGATAGGCTTAAGAGGAGTATATGCCGCGTTAAACTCGACGGTAGGAAGATTGTCCACCGGAACTACGGTATTTTGCGAATTTGCTATACCGAGCGTCGTTTGGAGGCTTGGAATAAAATTATATGTAAAAAATATTCCCGTATATGTTGAAGGCTCTGCATTATCCAATAAAGAATATGTATTGTTCCAGTTCCTTGTCATGTTAAAGTCTTCCCAGCCCAAGAGCTCCTTTTCTTTGCCTATATGAATATCCAACCCGCTTCCGATAGGCAAGTTTATATTTATATAAGCCTGCCTGATGTCAAAAGGTCTTCTTTGGTAAAGCGGTGTGGTAAAATAAGACGGGTTGCCGTAATATGCCTCATAAAACTGGATATTCTGTCCGAAATCTAAAGATATGTGAAAACCGACGCCATAAGGATTAGAAGAAGTCCCGGGCGAACGCCTGAGCGTTATATCGGCTTGATTAACCGTGAATCCGTCTGACTGCCAGTTATCGCCGTAATTAGCGTTATAGCCGTTCGGTTTTGCAAAATTATATGTATAAGACGACACTAATGTACCGAGTAATTGAATACCGGAAAAATAAGAATTTGAATTTTTCTGCTTTGCTTTTTTTAAGGCATTAATTTCATTGGAAAGATTGTTTAATTTAGCCTCAAGACTTTTTATCTGCGGCACGGAACCGCCTGAAGCCGATGTGCTGTCCGCGTAAGAATTTTTAGCGGCTGCGGCCGTTAAAAAGATACTGAAAAGCAACAGGCTAAAAAATACTGCTAATTTTGATTTAATTCTCATAAAATAATTCTCCCGATTAATGATTGATTAACAATTTTACATTTTTACATTAATTTAAAATAAATTTACCGGCGCCGGTAAAAACCCCGAAAATTTACGATTGGAGGTAAAGCTAAAGGGTTATAATACGATAAGCAAAATTTATGCCAGATTAAAAAGGTGGATTTAATGCAGTTTTACAGATAAACAAACCCGGATTAGTTTAAAATATGCTATAAAAATAGTCATATTAATAAATTAATTTTTTATTGATTAATTTTTAGGCAAGAAGGGTATATTTATATTAAGCAATGCTATTCTTTTTTGCAGATTTCTCCTGCTCATACCGATATTTTCGGCCGTTTTTGTGATATTATTATCGTTTTCTTTCAACTTGTTTATTAAATAGCGCTTTTCAAAGGCTTCTTTTGCTTCCTTGAAGGAATTTATACCTCCGCCGGTATATTTTTCAATATCGTTTTTATTGTTATCTTTATTAATGCTAATGCTGTCTTCATCATTTTTAATTTTTAATTCGCTTAACACATTCTCTTCGGTTATTTTATTTTGCGAATTAAAAATGGAAAACCTTTCGATAATATTTTTTAATTCCCTGACATTGCCCGGCCAATCATAATTTTTCAACGCATTCATCGCGCGTTCGTCTATTTCCAACATCTGCGCCTTCCCGAAACTTTTAATGAAATAATTAACCAGTAAAGGAATATCTTCCCTTCTATCCCTTAAGGGCGGAATAAAAAACGGGATAACATTCAGCCTGTAAAATAAATCGCTTCTGAACCTGCCCGCCGCCATCTCCTTTTCGAGGTCTTTATTTGTCGCGGCTATAACCCTCGTATCCGTCTCGACCTCCGTTTCGCCGCCGACCCTTTGAAATTTCTTATCCTGTAAAACCCTTAAAACCTTTGATTGCATCCTTAAACTCATATCCCCTATTTCATCGAGAAACAAAGTGCCGCCGTCGGCAAGTTCGAATTTCCCCCTTTTTTTATTGTTAGCGCCGGTAAAAGCTCCCTTTTCGTATCCAAAAATCTCGCTTTCTATGAGTTCTTCGGGGATGGCGGCGCAATTAATTGCAATAAAAGGCTCTTCTTTCCTTGAACTGCTTAAATGGAGCGCCCTTGCGACCATCTCTTTTCCCGTTCCGTTTTCTCCCGTAATTAAAACGGGAGCTTCAGCCTGTGCCGCCTTCAATATTTTTTCTTTTAAAAACTTAATGCTATCGGACTCCCCTATAAGTTCAAAACCGCCCGAAAGGCTTTTTGCCATTATCGTCTTTTTTTCGCTGACGCCGTTGTATTTAACGGCATTTTCGACGGTGATAAGAACCCTGTCGAGCGATAAGGGTTTTTCTATAAAATCATACGCTCCCGTTTTTATGGTTTTTATGGCGGTATCGATATCGGAATGGCCTGAAATCATAATAACCGGAATATTTTTATTTGCCTTAACCATATCGTTCAAAATACCGATTCCGTCCCTGCCGGGAAGCCAGATGTCCAATAAAACCGCATTTGGAGACATTTCGTTAAAAGCCTTAAGACCCCCTTCGCCGCTTCCTTCCGATACGACTTTGTATCCCTCGTCCGTCAAAATGCCTTCAAGAGACTTTCTTATGCTTTCTTCATCGTCTATAACTAAAATCAGTTTCAATTCTTTTAACCCTCCCCCTCGCCCAATTTTAATTCTATGATAAAACTTACCCCGCCGTCTTCGTTGTTTTCCGCTCTTATCTGAGCGTTGTTCTCGACCATTATATTTTTAGTTATGGCAAGTCCCAAACCTGTTCCGCCCTGCTTTGTAGAAAAATAAGGCTCGTACATATTTTGCATGACCTCGCCTTCCATGCCCGTTCCGTTATCCGCAAAAACTATGCGGACGACCTGTTTATCCGCGTCCTTTTTCGCCTCCACCGTTATTCTGCCTTTATATCCAGATTCTTTCCAACCCTGCCGTTTTAATAAAACGCTGTACACCCCGTTATCGATTATATTCATAAATGCCCGCTTCATCTGTTGTTTGTCTATAAAAACTTCCGGCAAATCTCCGTCAAGATTCGTGATGAATTCTATATCTTTATGAGCGTTTTTATAAAGAGGCATGACATCGTTAATCAGGTAGTTTACATTTATGTATTCAAAATTAGCCTCCGGAAGCCTTGCGTAAAGCGAAAATTCATCTACAAGATTTTTTAAATCGCCGACCTCTTTAATAATGGTATCCACCATTTCATTAAAAATCAAATCTTCATCTTCATTGCCCGCCTTTCCGCCAAATTTTCTCTTAAGCCTTTCGGCCGAAAGCTTAATCGGGGTTAGAGGGTTTTTTATTTCGTGCGCCATTCGTTTTGCAACCTCTTCCCAAGCCGCAACCCTTTGAGCTTTCATCATATCCGTCGTATCGTTTAAAACGATGATAAAACCTATATAATTATTCAATTCGTCTTTTAAAACCGTCAGATTTACGATATAAACCTTCACGCCGCCTTTAACATTAAGTTTTACCTCTTTTGTTATGCTTTCTTTATCCTCTCTTGCCAAATCTTTAATCATGCCCCTTATATCCGAAAATGCCGTTTTATCGAAAACATCTTTATAATGAAGGTTGACGGACTTTTTAGAATTTAAGTCAAACATATTCTCGGCGGCATTATTTATATTTCTAATTTTACCGGTCTTGTCTATGGCGATGACGCCGGCATGAATATTTTTAAGAATTATTTCCATATATTTTCTTCTTCTATCTATTTCTTCGTTAACCTTTCGCAAATCAAGATTCGCCTTTTCTATTACCTGCTTATTTTTACTTAAATCCTTAGCCATAACATTAAAAGAATCTATAAGCATCCCTATTTCATCGTCGGAACCGGCGGGAACCGAGGTATCAAGATTCCCCGCAGCCACCTTTTTGGTTCCCTCCACCAGATCTATTATCGGTTTTGTCAACTTTTTTGACAGGTAAAATCCCACCCATAAAGAAATAAATAAAATAATAAGGGTAAATATGGAAAAAAATATAAGATATGTCGTCTCCATAGGATTTTTCATGAACCGTATCTGCGAATATTCTTTGTAAAAATTAGAGAGCCAGTATATCTTGCGGACAATCTTTTCCTGCCCGCCCGCATTATGTTTATGGTAAAATCTTGCGATGCCGATTGCGTAATCCATTGCCTTTTCTATTTTTGGGTCATACCACTTGTTGATAATATTGGCGGCAAAACCGGTTGCGACTATTACGATAAACATAAACACGGATGGAACAAGAGAGACTATCACGAACAAAGAAACCAGCTTTGTCCTTAATTTTGCCCCCGTAACCTTCATTTTTCTTTCTATAAGGAGTTTGATTACATTCCTTATGACCAGAAAGAGCATAAATAAAAACAGGATTACGGTTATATTTATATAAGCGTAAACGATAATCTTGGATGTTAAGGATGTATTCGTAAAAGAAATCATCCTGACTTCCGCAAAGGTTGAGATTATTATCAGAAATACCGTTATGATTATAAATATAATCTCTCTTCTTATCCTAATTTTTTCGATCGATTTATCCTTGTCTTTCATCTTGTATCTGGATTCCCGCTGAAGCGGGTTGGGACACCAATTGTTAAAAAAATAAATTTAATAAATAAATTTAAGGCTGTATGTATTTGTGGCCATCAGGAAATAACCGGTAAAAAACGGAATATAATTAAGAGGAAACGGGATATGGAATGTGCCTAAAACTCCTCTTATAGTTATCTCGTATTTGCTGCCCTGCCTGAAATTTCTTTTGGCCCGTACACGCAAATTTTGAACCTTAGACATATAGGCTAATGCGCCGCTAAACGACCTCGCTATTAATCTTTTGCCGAATTTACCCATGTAATTATATCTTATAATGAAATAATTATTCAGCTCATCGTATTTTATGGAATTTACTAAAACACGGTCGTATAAAACCCTCCCGCCCGGTTCCGAGCGCACCTTAACATAAAATCGGAATTTGACGGGAAACCCGCTTAAAATAGCTTTTTTTAAGTCTTCGTTAAAAGCGCTGCTTACTTTAAAATATAAAATAACGCTGTTTTTATTATAGGATGTTACTATTACATCCGAGATTTTCGGCATCCCGAAAGCTTTCAGGGGGAAAAATAAGACGGCGGCGAAAATCGCCGGAAACATAAACTTAATTAAAAACGGCATAGCCTTTTCCTTTTTTTTCATCCTTAATCCTGCCTTAATCATTTACTTAAGATAGATTTTATTGTATCATAAAAAAATATGAAAGTATTAGTATTAGGCTGCGGCACTTCAACCGGCGTTCCGTTAATCGGCTGCAATTGCAAAATTTGCACGTCAAGCAATCCAAGAAACAAAAGATTAAGGCCGTCGATTCTTGTGTCGGAAAATAATCTGAATATTTTAATCGACACGCCTCCAGATTTACGAACCCAGGCGCTAAAGGAAAATGTAAAAAACATCGATGCCGTCTTATATACCCATACCCATGCCGACCATCTTTTCGGGATAGACGATTTAAGGATGTTTAACTATATTAAAAAGGCCCCGATACCCATATACGCCTCCGAAGCAGCGATACATTTCATCGAAAATAAATTCGATTATATATTTAAAGAAAAAACGCTTTCAAGCAAGCCTAACCTTACGCCGAATATATTAAAAGACAGAATTGAAATTAACGGGTTAAGCATAACGGCTGTTCCCGTTTACCACGGCGAAAGCATAATAAACGGATATAGAATAAACGATTTTGCATATATTACCGATGTTTCGAAAATACCGGAAACATCTTTTAAATTATTAAACGGTTTAAAGGTATTGATGATAGACGCGCTGAGATACAAACCGCATCCGACGCATTTAAGCATTGATGAAGCGATAACCGTTTCCAGAAGAATAAATCCCGCCAGAACTTACTTTACGCATATGGGACACAATATCGACTACGAAGAAATTAAAAAATACGACGCA
>JAJZXJ010000013.1:10912-49520 GCA_021802425.1 bacterium
CGGTTAATCTATATCTGCCATAAGATATACGGCAAATAATAAAAATATAATATCTGCCATAAACGCGGCTAAAAGCGGATTCAGCTGGGAGGACTCCCCGAGCGACAGGGCAATGGAATTAACAATCCACCATGTAAAGGCAAATACGATGCTTATTCCTATCGCAATAGGCGTGCCGCCTTTCTTTTCCAGCAATAATCCAACGGAAATGCCGATAAGTATAAGAATCAGGTTTATTACCGGGTAGGATAATTTGGAATAAAAACCGGTAAGAATATAACTGACGCCAGATTCCGTTTTTTTTGCGACCGTAAGCATTTTTGACAGGCTGGTTATAGAAAGAAATTCCGGTTTCAGGGTGTAAGATTTAAAAAAATTTAAGTTTAAATTAATAGGCATTTCCACATTTTTAAAAAATTTTTCCGAAAATTCTGATTTATTTTTAAATTCGAATTTGTCTAACCGCCCGTTAATTAACTCGAGATTATTATGTTTAAAATACCCCTCTTCCGCTATATATCTTTTATTTAAGACAAAATCGCCGTCGAATACGTAAATATTGACGCCCTTAATTACCTTCTTTGACGGATCCAGAGATTTCGCCGTAATAATGTATTTTTTGTAATGAATCATAATGTCCTTTGTCCTGTATTTATATACGGAATCTATATCATAGGACGAATTTTTGTTGATATACCTTTGCATTACGAACCTTCTCAGTACATTGGTCTTAACGGCAATAAAATTCGAAAGAAAAAAAGAAGACATCGATATTATAATTCCGGTCAAAATTAACGGCATAAAGAACTTAAACATACTTAAACCCGAAGACTTTACAGGCATTATTTCATTGTTTTTATTCAAAAATGTTATGGTAAGCAGGGTCGATAAGAGGACGGATAACGGAAGCACCCTGTAAATTATTTCCGGAAGTTTATATAAAAAATATAGAATCACATAACCGGCGTCTGGAGAATGCTTTGTGAATGCGCCTATATTAGAAATAAAATCCACCACAATATAAAAAGCGGCTAAGCTTAAAAGGGCGACGGCCAAATACTTCAAAAATTCGGCCAATAAATATCTTTGCAATATTTTTATTTTCATATTATTTCACCGCATTATCTATCTTAAAAGTGTCCTTAAATACAATATAAAACCTGAAACAAAAAGAAACAAATCCGCCCCCCAAACGCCTATAACCGGATTTATTTGATTTCTTAGCGACAGATAAAACCCCGATGTAAATAAAATATAATAAGCCGTCACAATTATTATCGTATAGGAAATTGCCAGAAACAGACTTCTTTTCTCAAGAAACATCCCGAGGGACATGCCGATAAATACAAACAATATTGTGGCAAGGGGAATGGCAATCTTTTTGTATAAGTATATGAGATAAATGTTCTTTATCTTGCTATCCTTTTCCGATAAATACCTTCTTGCGAGTTCGGGAAATGTCATAAAATGAACGGAACCGTTTTTACCCGGAAACGACAGCCCTTTTAATTTTATATTTATCTTATATGTGTTAAAATGCAATATCCAAAAATTTTTAGAATTCGGGTCTTGATTTTGAATTATGCCGTTTTTTAAATAAAAATACAGGGTATTTTGTTTTTGGTTATAAACGATAGCGCCGCTTTTGGCAATCAGGGTTTCAGGCGTATTATGCACCCTGTTCAGTATAAAAATACCCTTTAAGGTAGATTTGTTCGTGTTGACATCCCTGACAAAAATTTTTAATTTTCCGAATTTATCCGTAAAAGCATTTTTTTTTAATGCCGAAAGCGCCGCTTTTTTAAATTCTTTTACCGCAAGCACCCTGAAAAAAAAGTTAAATCTCGGAGCCATATAAAAAGAAAATAAAATTGAAACGGCAAGCGGTATCATGGCAAAAAGGAGGACCGGCTTCGTCAGTTTAAAAATCGAGACGCCGGAAACCTTTAATGCCATAATTTCGTTGTCCTGCGTCATTTTCCCGAAAACCGTCAATACCGCAAGCAAAAAAGATACGGGAAGGGTTATTATCATGAAATCCGGTATCGTTAAACTGGCAAGCTTTAGTACGGCGGTTATGCCGACTCCCTTATTAAGCACCATCTGGGTAAGCAATAAAATCCGGTTTATCGTAATGCTAAAGGTAAATATTAAAAGTCCGAATATAAAAGGAGGGATAAATTGTTTAAATATGTATCTGTCTATTGTTGACATAACTTATTAATAAAAAAATCCCCCGTTTATATAAAAAATATTAAAATTAATTTATGCTAAAATAATAAATTATTGACTATATTATTTAATAATATTAAAATTAACCTTAAAACATTAAAAAATAACAGTTATCAGTATAACAAAAACCGCGTATATTTTAAAGCATTAATTTCCTTAGCCCGCAAAGGAAAATGCAGGCGGCATTAATATATGGGAGGTCATAATGGCATATAATGTAATTTTTATCGATGATAGCGATTCAATGCAAAAGGCTGTTTCAACCATATTCATAAATAACCCTGACTTCAATTTAAATCCGATTAGCGAACCGTCGTCTTTATTTAAAATAGCCAAAGACTTCCATCCCGATATTATTATATTAAGTTATAATTCGGTCAATACCGAAGTTAAGGGAAATGTTTCCGAAATTAAAAATAACGCCGATCTCTCCCCGATTCCTCTTATTCTTTTAGTTCCTTCCGATTTGTCGGATAACGAAAGGGAGCTTCTTATCAGGGACGGGGTTAACGGATTTATATACAGGCCGTTTGAAAAAGAGATGTTTCTTTCAAAAATAAAAAGAATACTGGGCATTATAGACATCCCCGAAAAAACGGGGGAAAAAATATACGATATTTCGTTATTCGAAACTAAAGAAGCGGATAAAAAAGCGCCTGAATCTCCGGCAAAAGCGGAGCCGGCTCCGGCAGCTCCCGTACCTGCAACTCCTGCCGAAACCGAAGACGCCCTAAAAGAGGACGAAAACGATTCTTTCGGCATATATTCAAACAATGTGGTCAACATCGATTCCGCAGAATTAAGCCAGGCTTTTGAAAATCTTTTTAAAGACGATGTCATCTTTGAAGAATTCCAGAAACTTAATAAAAAGGATGAACCGGAGATGTTCGTTAAAATGCAGGAAGAAAGCCTTGAAGCCCAAGAACCTGTTTTGCCTGCCGAAGACGGCGTATTCGAAGAGCCGGAAAAACTTAATAAAACGATAGAGGAACCTGTTATAGAGGAACCTGTTCAAGAATTAAATAAAAATATTATAAATCTGGAAGAAAATATTATAATTAAAAATGAAATTACAACCGAAGGGGGGTTAAAATTGGAAATTTTAGACGAGCAGAGCCTGTTAAAATTGGACGCATTATTAAAAAATTCGATACAAAAAACACTGGAAGAAATTAAGCCTCAAGTAATTGAAAATATAAAGAACACACTGCCCGAAATTATCGAAAGGCTTGTCAAGGAAGAAATAGAAAAAATTAAGCAGACGGCGTTAAGCAATTAAGGACGCGCCATATAAGCCAAAAATATGCATTTATTCGAATCCCAGGTAAAACCTCTCATATATAACGCTTTAAGCGAAGATATAAAGGGCGGAGATATTACGACGGATGCCGTTACCCTCAAAAACGATCCCGAAATCAGCTGCGCCGTTACCTCAAAATCGAACGGCATTGTTTGCGGCCTGCAAATATTCAGGGCGGTTTTCGACATAGTCTCCAAAAATAATTATGAAATAAATTTTTTGGTTCAAGAGGGCGATTATGTTTCGAAATCTCAAGAGATAATATTTTTAAAAGCAAAAGCGAGCGTTATACTTTACGCGGAAAGGACGGCTCTCAATTTTATCCAGCACTTATCTGGAATTGCAACAATCGCAAACTTAGCGGGGAAAGAGCTCGAAGGGCTTAAAACAAGAGTTTTAGACACAAGAAAAACAATCCCCGGGTTAAGGCTGCTCCAAAAATATGCAGTTAAGACGGGGGGGGCTGAAAACCACAGGTTCGACCTGTCATCGGGGATATTAATAAAGGACAACCATATTAAATTAGCCGGCGGCATAAAAAATGCTTTAAAGATGGTAAGGGATTACCATTCGGGATTTAATTTTAAAATAGAAGTGGAAGCATCTACTTTAGACGAGGTAAAAGAATGCCTCGAAGGCGGAGCCGATATAATTATGCTTGACAATATGGATGTCTTTGCCATGAAAAACGCCGTTAATCTTATAAACGGCAAGTCCTTAACGGAAGCTTCGGGCAATATAACCGTAAACAAATTAAGAAAAATAGCGCAAGATTCCGGAGTAGATTATATCTCTATGGGTTCGCTGACCAATTCGATAGTACCTGCAGATTTCTCCTTGAATTTTATTATTTAGTTAAATTTTAAATTAAAATAGTGTAAAATATAACCTACGGGGCTGACGGTTATAACGGTTAGTTGTGCTTTTTTTATTAATTCTTATTAATTATAAATAAATTTCTAAAAGTTTTAAGAGGTTATAAAAAATGGATGAAACTGATTTGAAAGATATGAATTATATCGACATTTTTGAAATTAAAAAAAATCTGAAGGGTTCTTTTATCGGCAAGAACATATATTATGAAGAAAAAGTGGATTCTACCAACACATTGGCAAGGGAACTTTCAGTTAAAGGGGTAAAAAACGGCAGCGTCGTAATATCGGATTATCAAGAAAAGGGAAGGGGGAGAAACGGAAAAATCTGGACATCCCCATGCGGCTGCAATATATATATGTCCATAATATTAAAACCTAAATTCAGCCCTGAAGTTGCTCAAGGAATGACTATTTTGGCCGCCGTTTCGGTTGCAGACGCAATTGCGGAGGTTGCCTCTTTAAAGCCTCAAATTAAATGGCCTAACGACATCCTTATAGGCTCAAAAAAGGTTTCCGGAATATTAACCGAGATGAGCACGCAAAATATGATAATAGAGCATATTATAGTCGGCATCGGAATAAATGTGAATGCCGAAGAAAATGATATGGAAGACGGCATAAAAAATATTGCCACATCCCTTTTAATAGAATCAAAAAAAATAGACGGATTTACAGGCCTTCTAAATAGAAACAAACTTATTACTTCTATCCTTAACAAATTCGATAAATATTATGAAATGTTTTTATCCACAGGCTTGTCGTCCGTTCTTCAATATTACCAAAAATACTTTAACATGATAGGCAAAGAAATCGAGATAAATATTAAAGACAAGAGGGTTAAAGGACAGGTTGTCGGAATAGATTCAAAAGGCGCTCTTCTTTTAAAGACGGGTGAAAACGAACTCGAGAAGGTTGTTTCGGGCGAAATATATCTTTAAGCTCTTTCTATTCTATGTTATTAGCATGCGACATCGGTAATTCATCTTCCGTTTTTGGAATATTCGATACGGAAGGCAATATAGTTAAAACATTCAGGGTAAATACATCCTCCATGGCTTGCGCGAAAGATTTAAATCAAAATTTTTCTAAAAATTTTGATTTATTCGATTTAAAAGATATAGACGGGATTTCCGTCTCTTCGGTCGTTCCAAGTGTTGACCATGTTTATAAAGATTTTTTCAAAAAATTTAAAATAGACCCTTTATTTATTTCATCAAAAATAAAATTAAATATCCGTATTTGTGTGGAAAACCCTGAACGATTAGGTTCCGACAGGATTGCCGACATAAGTTATGCCCATTTTACAAGCCAAAAATTCCAGATCGTCGTAGATTTAGGAACTGCCTTAACTATCGATGCGGTAAATGAAAAGGGGGATTTTTTGGGCGGAATTATTTTCCCCGGGTTACCCTCGCTTGCCGCCTGCCTTCACAGGTCAACCGAAAAACTTCCTCTTATAAATATTACAAAAAATACGGGAAAGCCGCAAAGTCCGGTAGGAATAAATACCGAAATGTCTATAATGTCGGGAGTGTATTACGGAACTATATTCCTGATTGAGGGATTTATCGAAAATATTTGCGATTATTATAATTGCGATATTAATAATTTAAATGTTATTTTTACGGGGGGATATTCCGGTTTAATTTTCGACGACACCTGCATAAAAGCGAAAAAAATCCTCGACGAATACTGGACGCTCAAGGGCATAAAATATTTATACGATTTAAACTTAAATCGATGAATGGGAATAAAGGGAATAAAGGGGTCAGATTTATTTATTTTAAAAAAAAGAAATAAAGTAAATAAATAAATCTGACCCCTTTATTTTATTTTTTATGTCCCTTCCTGCCATGACTTCAAGTAATTAATCTGTTCATCCGTAAGGGTGTCTATCTCGATGCCCATCGATTTTAATTTTAAGGACGCGATCCTTTCATCTATTTCCTTAGGAACGTTATAAACCCTCGGAGACATATTTTTTCCCAAAACGGCAAACTCCGCCGAAAGAGCCTGAACGGAAAAACTCATATCCATAACGCTTGCCGGATGCCCGTGGGCGCTTGCAAGGTTGATAAGCCTGCCCTCTGCCAATAAATATATCCTTTTGCCGTCTTTAAGCCTGTATTCCTCGACAAAATCCTTTACCTTTTTTACCGACTTTGCCATTTTTTTAAGCTTATTTATATTGATTTCGACATCGAAATGACCGGAATTTGACACAATGGCGCCGTCTTTCATATTTTCAAAGTGTTCAACGTTTATAACATTTATATCGCCCGTGACGGTGCAAAAAATATCCCCGATCTTGGCGGCATCCGTTCCTTTCATTACCCTGAATCCGTCCATTATGGCTTCTAAAGCCTTAACGGGGTCAATCTCCGTAACAATAACATTGGAGCCGATACCTCTTGCCCTTGACGCAAGCCCTTTTCCGCACCAGCCATAACCCATTACCACAAAGTTCTTGCCCGCAAGCAGCATATCCGTCGCCCTGATAATGCCGTCTATGGTTGACTGCCCCGTCCCGTACCTGTTGTCGAAAAGATGTTTGGCATCGGCATCGTTTACCGCTATAACGGGTATTTTAAGTTCCCCCGCCGCTTCCATAGAGCGAAGCCTTATTACCCCCGTGGTCGTTTCTTCCATGGAGGCTTTTATATTTTTAATTAATTTTTTATATTTCTTATGTATAACGGATATAAGGTCGGCTCCGTCATCGAGGGTAACATTCGGTTTGGCGTCTAAAACACTGTCTATGTGTTCATAGTAAGTTTTTGAGTCTTCTCCTTTAACGGCATAAACATCTATGCCGAAATCTTTAACTAACGAGGCCGCGACATCGTCCTGAGTCGAAAGAGGGTTGGAAGCGCACAAGTAAACTTCGGCTCCGCCGGCCTGCAATGTTCTGGCAAGATTAGCCGTTTCTGCCGTAACATGAAGGCATAACCCCATATTTAAACCCTTAAACGGCTTTTTTTCGGCAAACTGTTCTTTTATCAGCGACAAAACCGGCATATCCTGCCCTGCCCATAAAATTCTCTCTTTACCCTGTTTTGCAAGCTTAATATCCTTTATATCCGCCATTATACCCCCGCGTATTAATATAATTAAAATAATTAAACAAACGATTTAGTCCTGCTTAAATTATGAGCCGCTTCCTTAAGTTCGTGAATTTTAACAAGTTTTTCCCAAGTAAAATCATCGTCGGGTCTGCCAAAATGGCCATAATTAGAGGTTTTAGCAAAAATAGGCCTTAAAAGGTCAAGCGTTTTTACCAAATTATAAGGTCTTAAGTCAAACACATTGCATACGGCATTCGAGATAACTTCATCGCTGTATATTCCGGTGCCGAAAGTATTTGCCATAATCGAAATCGGTTCGGCTACGCCTATCGCATAGGCAACCTGAACCTCGCACTTTTCGGCGAGTCCGCTTGCAACGACATTTTTGGCGATAAACCTTGCCATGTATGACCCGCTTCTATCAACCTTGGATGGGTCTTTTCCCGAAAAAGCTCCGCCGCCGTGCCTTCCCATTCCGCCGTAAGTATCGACTATGATTTTCCTTCCCGTAAGCCCCGTATCGCCGTGCGGACCGCCGATAACAAAACGGCCGGTAGGGTTTATAAAAAATTTTGTATTATTATCCAGAAGTTCGGCCGGCAGCACTTTTTTAATTACCTCTTCGGTAACGGCATCTTTAAGCCTTTCCTGAGAAACCGACTCGGCGTGCTGAGTCGAAAGGACGACGGAGGTAATTTTAGAAACTTCGTTATTTTCGTATTTAACGGACACCTGGGTCTTTCCGTCGGGTCTTATAAAATCCAAAACCTTGCTTTTTCTGACATCGGCAAGCCTTTTAGAAAGTTTATGCGCATAATAAATCGGAGCGGGCATAAAATCAGGGGTTTCCGATGTGGCATAACCAAACATAAGCCCCTGATCCCCTGCCCCCTGGTCCTCTTCCTTATCTCTTTCCACGCCCATTCTTATATCGGAAGATTGTTTGCCCACGGTCGTAATTATCCCGCAGCTTTTATAATCAAACCCCATAGAAGAATCGTCATATCCTATTTCTTTTATTACGCTTCTTATTAAATCCTGATAGTTTACGACGCCGTTAGAAGTAACCTCGCCCGCTATTATGACAAGGCCTGTCGTGACCATCGTTTCCAATGCTACTTTTGAACGCTTATCCTGTGCTATAAAAGCATCGAGTATAGAATCGGATATTTTATCGCAAATTTTATCCGGGTGGCCTTCGGTCACGGATTCGGATGTAAAAATAAAACTTCCATTTTTAAAATTCATTTTACTCACCTTTCTTTAAAAATTAAAAATCTCTTTGAAAAACATTTTTTAACTTTTTTCAAAAAATATAGGATTATAATATAATAACCTTACGGGCGGTGTCAATTTAAAAGTTTTTCCCAAATCTTCCGCTTATTTCTTAACATCCCTGTGATAGTAGGATATGCCGTATTCGTCGTTTACACTGCCCAGCTTATTTTTAAGCTCCTCGGCAATAAATACGGACCTATGAACCCCGCCGGTACAACCTATCCCGACCGTAAAATAGGATTTGCTTTCTTTCCTGTAAAGAGGGAGACTGAATTTTAAAAAACTTACTATATGTTCTATAAAATTATTTGACTCATTAAAGGACAGCATATATTCCCTGACTTCCCTGTTAAAGCCGGTAAGGTCTTTTAACAGCGGAATAAAAAATGGGTTTGGAAGAAATCTTGCATCAAAAATTGTGTCCGCTTCCAGCGGCAAGCCGTATTTAAAGCCAAAAGACAGTATTTTTACCGAAAATGTCGGGTTATATATTATGTCCCCTATATGGGGCAATAAAATGCCGTCTAATTCGTGAATATTGACATCGGTGGTATCCAAAACCACATCGGCGTGGAGTTTAATATTTTTAAGAAGCTGCCTTTCTTCTCTGACCGCAATATTAATATCGTCCGCGGGCAGCGGATGCTTTCTCCTTGTTTCGGAATATCTTTTTATAACGGCTTCGTCTCTTGCTTCAAGAAATATGTATTTAAAAAACGAGGATTGTAATCTTAAAAATTTAACATAATCTTCGAATTCGTTTAAAAAACTCTTTTCCCTTATATCGACAATAAAAAGTATGTTTTTTAATTTTGCCGATAATCCCAATTCAAAAAATTTTGGAAGCAGCATCATCGGCATATTATCGACGCAAAAAAAGCCTTTATCCTCAAGTATTTTTAATGCGGATGATTTTCCAGAACCAGAAATTCCGCTGATTAAAATAATATTCGGCTTGTCCGCTTCACCGTCCGCTATACTAATCAAGTTGCTTTGCAACTCTCTTTTATTTTCTTCCATATTATAAATCCGGTGCGATCAGGGAAAAATTTCCGTCTTCGCCTTTAAAAATAAAAGATATTTTTGAAGACACTTTATCTTTAAAAATTATAAAATCTTCGTTTCTTTTTTTAAGTTTTTGCACCGCTTCCTCGATGCCGAGGGGATGTTTTTCATAATCCTGCCTTATTTCTATATTTGGAATATTTTCCTCCTCCCCCGTGGATGCAAGAGCCTTATCTTCATAATCTTTTCTTCTGTTTTTTTCTTTGTGTTTTTTAATCTGGGCTTCAACCTTTTCCATCAGTAAATCGATGGCGCTGTAAATATCGGATGATTTTTCTTCGGCATTAATAGTCAGATTCTTCGCAGTTAATTTAATCTGCGCGATACCCGACTCCTTATGTTCGACGCGTTCCATGCTAAGGGTTATATGCGCCTCCATGATATTATTCAAATACTTTTCCAGTTTTAAGACCTTTGACTCTGCATACTGCCTTACGGCATCGCTCGAACCGATATGTTTAAATGTAACGGCTATGTTCATTTGCGTCATCTCCTTGATTAATTTATTATATTTATTTCACGCTTTTAATTAACTTATTTCTCTGGCTCGAAGGGGGGATATTCATAATTTCCCGATACTTGGCTATTGTCCTGCGGGCGATAACGATTCCGTCCCCTTTCAGCAAATCCGTTATTTCATTATCATGATAAACCCTCCCGATATCATTTTCCCGGGCTATAATCTTTTTTATCCTTGCCATTACATTTTCCGATGATGAATCCCCGTAGGAAGCGCTGGAGAAAAAACTCTTAAGTTCAAAAACACCCAAATGCGTGCTTAAATATTTGTTAGACGTTGCTCTTGAAACCGTTGATTCGTGAATATTCAACTCGGCGGCAATATCTTTTAATATTAAATGTTTCAAATTTCCCATTCCGTTATCAAAATAATCGGCCTGCTTGTTGACTATTAATTCCGCTATTTTTAGAATCGTTTCCTTTCTGGTGTTGATGCTTTTAACTAACCATGAAGCCGATTTAAACCTGTCTTCGACATAATTTTTCATATCGGAACTCACTACTATTTCTCCGCTAAGCACCTTTTTGTAGTAAGAATTGATTTTAATCTGCGGAATATAATCGTCGTCCATAAAAACAACATATTTTCCTTTAATTTTTTTTAAATACAGGTCGGGTACTATAAATCTTGTTTCTGCCTGGCCGAAATTAGCCGCAGGTCTCGGATTAAGCCTTTTAAGCCTTTCAACGCAGTCCAATATGCATTGCGTATTCTTTCCCGTTTCTTTAGAAATCTTTTGATAATTTTTATTTGCAACATCCTTTAAGTAATTTTTGATTATAATTTTAAGCAAATCATCGTCTTTAAAATAGTAATCGGACTGGATCAATAAACTCGATACGGTATCAAAAGCCGCTAAACCCACGGGCTCAAGCCTGCCTATCTTAGTTAAGGCAGAATCTATAAATTTATCTATGTCCGCATCCCCGCCGTCTTTTTTTTTAAATATATTGCAGGATGCATAATCGGCAAGCTCCTGCCTTGAAATAGCCAGAAAGCCGTTTGAATCTAAGTTGCCCGCAATATACTCGGAAATTTTAACCTCTTGAGAAGAAAAATTGCCCGTTCTTACCTGCTCCATTATGGATTCATATAATGTGTTCACGCTGTAAAAACTATTTTCGATTATATAGTTCTTGTCGCCGTACTTATAGCCGCCGCCGTTATCTTTAGATAAATCAAGAAACTGCTCATTGTAATTCACTAAATAATCCGCCAGCTCTTTGGCCGCATATGAGTCTTGCCGAACGGATGCGCCGTCAAACGATGCATCGTTTGACGGCGCATCATCTAAAGCGGCATCGCCGTTAGATTTGCTACCTTCATCTTTTACCTGATTCTTAACATTTTCGAGCAGGGCCTCTTTTTTGGCTTCCCCCGTAAAAACGGCAGAATCGATATCGATAATAGGATTTTCGGATATTTCCTGCTTTATCATATCCGAAAGCTCGATATTGTTTAACGCCAGCATTTTTATCGCAAGCTGAAGACGCGGGGTCATAACCAATTGCTGCGTTAATTTCAAATTTTGCCTTAATTCGATATTGCCCATATCTAAACTTAAATCGTCCTTAAAATTAATATAAAAATTAAAACGCCTTATTGCCCGCCGTAAAGGTCTGCGGATTGACCGGCTATAAATCTATCTTTTATATATATTATATATCATTATGGATAATTATAAAACAGGTAATACCAGAATAAAGGTGTCAGATTTATTTATTTTAAAATGCTTTAATAACACTGGATTCCCGCCTGCGCGGGAATGACATGAAAAAGAATAAAGTAAATAAATAAATCTGACCCCTTTATTTTAAATCGGGATTAGGGACGGATTGGGATGCAATATTAATTGAAGTATTATTCAGATGCCTATATTAAATTTCTCTCCAAGGAAAAATCTCTTTACGACGCTGCTTGAGATAATATGCGAAGGTTTACCGTTTTCTATAATTTTGCCGTCGTTGATTATGTATGCGCTATTGCATATTCTAAGGGCTTCCCTGACATTATGGTCCGTTATCAGTATGCCTATGGATTCGTTTTTTAAATTGGTAAGTATATCCTGCATATCCTCAACCGCAATGGGATCTATTCCGGAAAACGGTTCGTCTAAGAGAATAAATTTGGGAGAAGAAATCAGCGAGCGGGCAACTTCTACCCTTCTTCTTTCGCCGCCCGATAAACTCATAACCGAAGACCTCCTGACCCTTTCGAGACCAAATTTTTCTATCAATTCGTTGAGTCTTTTTTCTTTTTCCTTGTCGGATATTTTTAATAATTCAAAAATGGCCAATAAGTTTTGTTCGGTCGTAAGTTTTCTAAAAACGGATGTTTCCTGAGGCAAATACCCTATGCCTAATCTGGCTCTCTTATACATCGGCATCTTAGTAATATCGGCATCGTCTAAAAATATGGAACCGCCGTTGGGCCTCAGCATCCCGGAAATCATATTGAATGTGGTAGTTTTGCCCGCGCCGTTCGGACCCAAAAGACCTGTGATTTCCCCTGTTTTAATTTCTAAACTGATATCGTTTACCACAGCCCTTTTTTTAAATCTTTTTACTAAATTGACCGTTCTAATCATTATTAGCCGTTAATCATTATTATTTATTATTGTTTTTATTTTTTGCTTTTTTTAAGTTTTTTAAGTTTTTTGAAGGCTGAATCGTTAAAGATTTATTGGAATATACCGTGGCGTTAACCCTTTTCGTATGTCCGCCGAAAACCGTCGAAATACCTGTTTTAAAGTTAATAGTTATTTTCTCCCCGACTATTTTATTTTTACCTTCGTATGCTACGGGATTTTTTGTAATTATCGCAATCCCGGATTTTTCGTAATAAACGGCATTTCCCCCCGTAATATTGTCTTTTCCTTTGATAATATGGACATTTCCGGTTGCAATAAGCGTCTTTATTTTATTTTTTTTCGTATATAAAACATGCAATATGGCGGATAAAATTTTAAGATTGCCTTTAATAGCTATAACATGACCGGAGAATACCGCCGTCTTGCTTTTATTATTAACCACGAGGGAATCCGACGTTATATTGATTTTGGAGGGTTCAGCCGGTTTATTTAAAGCGGCGGCCGCCTCGGATTTTAATCCAAATCCGTTTTTAGGAGCAGCAAGAACACAGTACATTAAAATCGGTATGATGAAAAAGAACAGATGCCCCTTTTTATGAGCTGTATTTATTGGATTTATTCGCATTACATTCTTCCCCCGCCGGATATGAAATGAACATCTTTGTTTAAAATAAAAATTCTTTTTTTAATATAAAAAATCAATCCGCTCCCCGAAATGTCGTAATTTTTACCTTTAATCTTCATATAACCCGGGGCGACAATTTTATCATCCTTTGCAACATAGTATATTAACTTTGTTTTCATGGACGACCCGTTAATATCTTTTATTATGACGCCGCCCGAAACGGTAACATTTTTGGAAACGGCGTTTAAACGCCCGTGTCTTCCCGTTATAATATACGCGGGCTTTTTATTTTTTCCGTAAATGTAGGCTTTTACGTCTTCCAGTTTAATTATATTCCTTTTGGGGGAATAATAATTTAAACTTTTCGAAAATATTTCGTAAGCGAGCGTGCCGTTTTTAAAAAATTTATAATCTACCGTCTTTAAAGTTATATATCCTTTAGATATACTTAAATTTAACAATCCTTTTTTAATATTTATATAGTGAAGAATTAAAAAAAAAGCAAGCACTAAAAGAAACATGATGCCGAGAACAAGGGCTGTTTTTCTTAAAATTTGCTGATTAATTGCCTTAAGACCCATTTTTATTTAAATCGTTTAAAAAATTAAATAAAAGCCCTTTTTTTTCAAGAATAATGTCGCAAACTTCTCTTACCGCGCCGCAACCGCCGCTTTTTTCCGTAACAAAATCGGCATAATCCCGCACATATTTAGGGGCATCCGGAACCGATGCCGAAATGCCCGCTATATTTAAAAGTTCAATATCGACTATATCGTCGCCCATATAAAACAAATTTTTAAAATCAAGATTATAGTCTTTTAGAACCTTTTTTAAAGAGTTTAACTTATCCTTGCATCCTTCTATATAGAAATCTACGCCCAGTTCTTTCACCCTGATAACGGCGGCATTGCTTGTCCTCGCAGAGATAAAGCCCACTTTAAGCCCCATTTTTTTTGCAAGCCTTATTCCCGCTCCGTCACGGGCAAAAAATGTTTTGGTTTCAACCCCGGACTCCGATATATGTATCTTTCCGTCCGTCAATACGCCGTCCACATCAAAAACAAGAATTTTAATCTCGCTGAAATCTAAATTCATACATCCACCCTAACCGCAAAAGGCATGCTTTTGCATCCCATAATTTGTGTTAATAACCGGATATGCCCGCCTTTACTATATCGTGTATATGTATAACCCCTACGGGCTTAGGATTATCCAAAGATTCTACGACAAAAAGCGATGTAATCTTTAAATCCTCCATTTTCTTTAAAGCGCTGACCGCAAGGGTGTCTCCGACCACCGCCTTAGGATTTGCCGTCATAATATCCTTAACGGGTTTGTTAAATATATTTTCCGCAGAAACAAGCAGGGCTCTTCTTAAATCCCCGTCCACTATAATTCCGCAAAGGCAATAATTTTCATCGACAACCCCGGTTAATCCCAGCCTTTTTGAGTTCATTTCGATAATCGCTTCGTTTAACAAAGCCGATTCTTTTATAAGGGGAACTTCCTTTTCTTTATGCATTATGTCCGAAACTTTTAAAAATTTCTTTCCTATCGAACCTCCGGGGTGAAGCCTCGCAAAATCCTCTTCGAGAAAATTCCTCCTTTTTAACAATGAGACCGCAAGGGCGTCGCCTATGGCAAGCTGAGCCGTGGTGCTTGCGGTCGGGGCAATATTGAACGGGCAGGCCTCTTTTTCTACGGAAACATCAAAAAAATAGTCCGACAGCTCATAAAGCTGAGAGTTTTTGTTTCCCGAAAACCCGATAATCTTGGCCCCTATAAGTTTTATGCTTGGAAGTATGGATATAATTTCTTTCGTGTTGCCGCTGTTGGATAATACGACAATGGCGTCATCCCTGCCGATCATTCCTAAATCGCCGTGGGAAGCCTCCGCGGGGTGCATAAAAAAGGACGGGGTGCCAGTGCTTGCCAGAGTCGAAGATATTTTTCTGGCAATAATCCCCGATTTGCCTATGCCTGTAAGAATTACCTTCCCCTTAATGCCGATGAGCAAATCGACCATCTCCGCAAAATTATCGTCAAGCCTGCCTATCAGCGCCGTTATCGAGTCGGCCTCTATCTTTAAAACATCGCGGGCCGCTTCCAGAATATTTAATTCTTCCATTTTTTCCTGCTGTTATTTAACAATCATTAAACCCTGCTATTAAAGGGGCCGGATTTGAAATCCGACCCCTTTAATATTATATCTCAAATCCCGATTTAGAAAATATTTATAAGCTCTAATACCAAATAACACTGGATTCCCGCTTTCGCGGGAATGACACAGCGATGATATGTATTCACTTTCCGAATGTCATTCCCGCGAAAGCGGGAATCCAGAATATAAAATCCTAAATCGGGATATGGATTATATGCCGTATTTAGATATTTCGAGAACATTTTTTAAATCATTTTTAAAAGACGACAGATAAACGGAATTTGCCGAATCGCTTAAAGCCCGCGGCGGGTCCGGGTGAACCTCAAAAAAAATACCGTCAACCCCCACCGCGGAAGCCGCCCTCGCAAGCGGCATAACATACTTTCTTTCGCCGGAAGAGCTGGAACCTGAACCGCCGGGAAGCTGCACGCTGTGAGTCGCGTCGAAAACGACAAGCGCTCCAAATTCTTTCATTATCTGCAATGCCCTGAAATCTACGACAAGATTATTATAGCCGAAGCTGACGCCTCTTTCCGTTAAAATAATTTTATCGTTTCCGGCAGACCTGATCTTTTCGACAATATGTTTTGTATCCCCCGGGGCTAAAAACTGCCCCTTCTTGACATTTACTATCTTGCCCGTTTTTGCCGCCTCGAGCAAAATATCCGTTTGTCTCGACAAAAAAGCCGGTATCTGAATTACATCGAGAACATCTTTAGCTTTTTCGATGTCGCTGACGCTGTGAACATCGCTCAATACGGGAATACCGTATTTCCTTTTAATCTCTAAAAGCATTTCAAGCCCCTTATCTATGCCGGGGCCGCGGAAAGAATGAACCGATGTCCTGTTAGCTTTATCGTAAGATGCCTTAAATATCAAATTAAATTTAAGTTCTTCCGAATAATCCTTTAAAACGGAAGCAATCCCGTCAAGGGTTTTAAAATCCTCGATAACGCACGGTCCCGCGATAATAAAGGGATAAACATTATCGAATTTAAAGTCCAACAGCGGCTTTAAATCATCTTTATTGAAGATATTTAAATTTTCCATATATTTCGGAGCTTAAACCTTTGCCCCTTTTTTAGCCGCCGGAATAACTCTGGATTTAGATCCGGATTTGCGTATTTTGCCTTTTTTAATGACGGAAACTTTTTCTATTTTAGGCTTCGCCTTTAACTTGCCGTGCAGGTTTAAATATTTAACGGAAGCTAAAACAAAGTCTTTAAATAAGGGGTGCGGCGATAACGGCGATGATTTAAATTCGGGATGGAACTGGCATCCGATAAACCACGGATGGTCTTTTAACTCGCAAATCTCTACAAGCCTATCGTCGGGTGAAACGCCTGAGAAAATAAAACCCGAAGACTTGAATATTTCCCTGTAATCGTTATTAAATTCAAACCTGTGCCTGTGCCTTTCGCTGATTAAAAGGCTGCCGTTCCGATATAATTTAGCATAGTTCTTTTGGTTTAACATCTGTTTTTTATTATTTTTAATATAAATATGATAAGCAAGGGTATTTTTAGATATTATACATGGATATGCCCCGAGCCTCATAGTCCCGCCCATTTTACCGAGGCTCTTTTGCCCTTCCATAAGGTGAATTACCGGACTCTTAGCTGCCTCGTTAAATTCGATAGAATCTGCATCGTCAAGCATTAAAACATTCCTGGCATATTCGACGGTCAAAAGCTGCATGCCCAGACATATTCCGAAATAAGGAATTTTATTAATCCTGGCATAATTAATTACCCTGACCATTCCATTGATTCCGCGGGAACCGAAGCCGCCGGGAACCAGTATGCCCGAACAATCCGACAACTCTTTAAGTTTTTCTCCGTAATCGTCCGCTTCAAAATCTTCGGAATTAATATATTTTATGTTGACATTGACATTATTTGCCAGCCCTCCGTGTATAAGGCTTTCATTTAAGCTTTTATAAGACTCTTTTAAATTTACATATTTTCCGACTACTCCGATAGTAACGGAATTTTTCAAATTCTTTAATATCTTCGATATTTTATTCCATTCGCTTAAATCGGGAGATTTAGCCCAAATATTAAGATATTCTATTATTTTTGAATCAAGTCCTTCGTTATGGAGCGATAACGGAACATTATAAATACTTTCTTCATCTTTTGCAGTAATAACGGCGCCTTCTTCTACATTGCAAAACAGGGCGATTTTTGCCCTGATATCCTGAGGAAGAACCCTGTCCGCCCTGCAAATTATAATGGAAGGCTCTATGCCGATAGCCCTGAGTTCTTTCACGGAATGCTGGGTCGGCTTTGTTTTCAGCTCATCGGCCGTTTTAATATACGGCACAAGCGTTAGATGAATGTACAAAACATTGTCTTTCCCCCTGTCAAGCTTAAACTGCCTGACAGCCTCCAAAAATGGAAGGCTTTCGATGTCGCCGACGGTTCCGCCGATTTCTATAATGGCCACATCTTTGTTTTCGGAAACCTCTATTATTTTCTTTTTTATTTCGTCGGTTATATGGGGTATCACCTGAACCGTTTTGCCCAGATATATCCCTTTTCTTTCATTGTTTATTACCGCATCGTAAACCTGGCCGCTCGTTAAATTATTCTTTTTTGTGAGCGAAAGCGATGTAAATCTTTCGTAATGCCCTAAATCAAGGTCCGTTTCGGCGCCGTCATCCGTTACAAAAACCTCTCCGTGCTGAAAAGGATTCATGGTTCCGGGGTCAACATTGATATAAGGGTCAAGTTTCTGCATGGTAATATTAAGTCCCCTTGCTTCGAGAAGCGCGCCTATGGATGCGGCGGCAATGCCCTTTCCCAAACTTGAAACAACGCCGCCCGTGATAAAAATATACTTTGTTTTATTCATGAATATTTAAGCCCCAGCACATCTCTCATATCATAAAATCCCTTATTTTTTTCGCTAAGCCAAACGGCCGCTTTTATCGCCCCTCTTGCAAAATTATCTCTTGAAACAGCCTTATGCGTAATCTCTATAACCTCTTCGTTTCCGGCAAATATAACCTTATGTTCCCCGATTATATCCCCGGCCCTGACCGATAAAATGCCGATTTCGTCTTTTTCCCTTTCTCCCACATCGCCGCACCTGCCGTACACGCCCCTTTCGTTTAAATCGATATTTCTTTGTTTGGCAACGGATTCGGCAAGCATTTTGGCAGTCCCGCTCGGAGCATCCTTTTTCTTCCTATGATGCGTTTCTACTATCTCGCAATCGTAACCTTCGCCCAAATATTTTGATGCGTCATAGACTATATTAAGCAAAACATTGATACCGAGGCTCATATTTCCCGATAAAACCACGGGAATATGCCTGCCGTATCCCTTTATTATATCGGCGTCTTCATCCGAAAAACCGGTCGAACCTATAACTATCGGGGTATTATAAAGCATAGCTTCCTCGGCATGGATGAGCGACGCGCTTTTGGATGTAAAATCGATTATAACCTTGTTTTTAATCTTTGCCGTAAGATGAAGGGCTTCTTTTAAGGTAAGGAACTTCCCCGCGGGAATCCTCTTAGACTCTAAATCTTCCATGGCTGAAAAAGCGAGGGATGTAACCTCTTCGCCCGAATAGCCTGAATCGACCCCTCCTATAAATACTAACCGGCTGTAATCGTTTAAGAGAAGGGTTATGGAGCGGCCCATTCTGCCGTTGCTCCCGCATACTATTATGCCTATTTTTTCCATTTTTTTAAAAACCTGTTATTTTTCCTTAATCCTTATCTTAATATACCATATTCTTTTAAAGCAACCCTAATCTTTTCTATGGCTGACCCTGAGGCTTCCGATAAAGGAAGCCTTATTTCGTTTTCGATAAAGCCCATAATATTTAAAGCCTTTTTAACGGGAATCGGATTTGTTTCGATAAACATGGCGTGAATTAACGGGAGGAGTTTAAAGTTAATTTTCCTTGCAGGTTTATAATCCCCTTTTAAAGCGTATTCGGTCATAGAAGCCATATCCTTCGGCGCGACATTTGAAACCGTGGAAATAACCCCGTGTCCCCCGACGGCGATTACCGGCAATGTAAGGGCATCATCTCCCGACAATACGCAAAAATCCTCTGGAGCCTTTCTTAAAATAGCTGCAACCTGGTCTAAAGAACCGCTTGCCTCTTTAATGCCTTTTATGTTATCTATCTCAAAAAGCCTTATCACGGTTTCGGGAAGCAAATTAACCGCAGTCCTTGATGGAACATTGTAAAGGATTACCGGCAGCGAACAGTTTTGCGCGACGGCTCTAAAATGAAAATATAACCCGTCCTGCGTAGGCTTGTTATAGTACGGGGTAATTTGCAAATGCCCGTCTATTTTAAACTTTTCGGCTTCTCTGGCAAGATGGATTGCTTCGACAGTGTTATTGGAACCTGTTCCTGCAATAACCTTAACTCTTTTGTTGACAATTTCCGAGGTCAATCTTATAACGGCGATATGCTCCTCGAAAGAAAGGGTTGCGGATTCGCCCGTGCTTCCGCATGCAACAATGCCTGAAACTCCGTTTTCTATCTGAAATTCTATCAATTTTTCAAGAGCTTTTTCATCGATATTACCGCCGTTAAAAGGCGTAACAATGGCCGTAAACACACCCTTAAACATACAAACTCCCGTAATAATTAATTATAAAATTATATAGCACCTTTTTCACCATTCCGGTATAAATTCTCCGGCAATTAAATCGTCGTATGTTTCCCTTTGTCTTATAATGCAATATTTATCTTTATCTACCAGAATCTCGGGCACTCTGGGTCTTGAATTATAATTGGAAGACATCGAAAATCCGTAAGCGCCCGCGCTGTACACCGCAAGCAAATCTCCTTCCTGAACATGGCTTAGAAGCCTGTCTTTGCCGAGAAAATCGGCAGACTCGCAAATAGGACCGACTACATCGGCTCTTATCCTTGCCCCGCTTCTTTTGACTACCGGAACAATCTCGTGATATGCCTCATACAATGCGGGTCTGATCAAATCATTCATGCCGCCGTCAACTATAACAAAATTTTTACTGCCCGTGTCTTTATTATATATAACTTTTGTAACAAATATGCCGCTATTTCCCGCAATCACTCTTCCGGGCTCAAATATAACCTTTCCTTTATAATCTCCCAAAATATTTTTTATGGAATTCATATAGGTAGAAGGATGCGGGGGCATTTCATTTTCATATGTAATGCCGAGTCCGCCGCCTAAATCTAAATATTTTATGTCAAAGCCGATTGCGGTAAGCTGTAAAAGTAAATTCTTAATTATTAGCACGGCGTCATTAAACGGGGAAATTTCCGTTAATTGCGACCCGATATGACAATCAAGTCCGACCACATCCACATTTTTTAATTCTTTAGATTGTTCATAGGTGGAAACGGCATGCTTTATGCTTATTCCAAACTTATTTTTTTTAAGCCCCGTAGAAATATAGGGATGGGTTTTTGGATCGACATTAGGATTAATTCTAAAAGAAATCCGCGCTTTTTTGCCCAAATCTCCCGCAATTTTATCTATCAAAAATAATTCGGGCAAAGATTCGACATTAAACATTAATATATCCGACTTAAGAGCAAATTCAATCTCGCTTTCCGTTTTACCGACGCCCGAATATACCACTTTTTGTTTATCGACCCCTGCTTGAATTGCCCTGAAAAGCTCTCCGCCTGAAACAATATCCGCCCCCCAACCCATTTTAAATAAAAAATTAAGAATAGCAATGTTCGAATTTGCCTTTACACTATAACAAACAATAGAATTTAATACTTTTGAACTTTCGTCAAAGGCGCCTACGTGCCTTTTTAATGTTGCAAGCGAATATAAATAAAAAGGGGTCCCTACTTCGGCCGCAATATGCTTGACCGGAACATCTTCGCAGTATAATTCGTTTTCTTTAAAGATAAAATCGTTCATAAGTTATAATTTCCTTTCTATTATGTAATTTGCTATATCCGTTAAATTTCTTTTGTGTTCCGAATCGGGAAAAACATTTAAATTTTCTTTTGCTTTCAAAACGGCCGCCTTTGCCTTCGATATAGTGTAATCTATCGAGTCATAGCTTTTTACAAGTTTTAAAACAGCTTGAAGGTCTGCGTTCGTAAGTTTTTTCTTATAAATAATTTCGGAAACGATATCTTTCTCGCTATTAAGGCATCTTTCCATGGTATGGATGAGCGGAAGGGTGAGCTTGCCCTCCTTTAAATCATTGCCTATAAACTTGCCGAATTCTTCGTTTGAAGTATAATCAAGGGCATCGTCCATAAGCTGGAATGCAATGCCGATGTTTAAACCGTAATCGTAAAGGTTTTGACCGTATTCATCGTTTTTCAGGGAAATTATTGCGCCTATTTGCGATGCGCAGGCAAAAAGCACGGCTGTTTTCTTTATAATTATATCGAGATAATCATCCTCCGTCGTTTTAATATCGGCGGTTTTAACAAGCTCTTTCACTTCGCCCTCGGCCATAAGCGTAACGGCAATAGAATAAGCCTTTATAACATCCATATTATCTAAGCCCGAAAGTACCTTGAAAGACTTTGCGAATAAATAATCGCCTACAAGCACCGAAGCTTCATTTCCAAAAACCGTATTTGCAGATGACTTTCCCCGTCTTAACGGGGCGTTATCGACAACATCGTCGTGAAGAAGCGTAGCCGTATGGATAAATTCGATAACTGCGGCTAAAGGAATATGGTCATCGCCTTTATATCCGCAAATTTTTGAAGATACAAGGAGGAGTATAGGGCGTATCCTCTTTCCGCCGCTTGAAATCACATATTTCGCAACCCTTTGAATCAGCGGCGTTTCGGTGGCAAGATGAGTTTCAAACTGGCTTTCGACCATTTTTAGTTCATCTTCTATGTAATCAAAGGAAATGTTCTGCAATTTAAATCTCTGTTAAATCTCTGTTAAAATTTTTAATTAATTATGCCGTTTATTTTTTATTGCCTAAATTGTATTATTTTATGTCAGTTAACTTAAATATTCAATGATTTTTTTTAGTTTCGAAACAGGGTGAAAATTTATTCCCTTAATACCTTTTATATCTTTTAAATTGGATTCGGGAAGTATGATATTAGAAAAACCTAAATTAACGGCCTCTTTAACGCGGGCAGACGGATTCATAACCCCTCTGACCTCGCCGGTAAGACCGATCTCTCCAAACGCCATAAAATCAGGGGGTATGGGCTTTTCTAAATAGCTTGAAATAACGGAAACCGCGATCGGCAAATCTATCCCCGGCTCTTGAATAGTTATCCCTCCGAATATTTTAACATAAATTTCTTTAGATGAAAGCTTAATTCCTTCTTTTTTTTCTAAAACCGCCGCTATAATAGAAACCCTTCCGCCGTCTATTCCCAGACAGACCCTTTTTGGAACAGGCATATATGATTGAACGACAAGGGCTTGAACCTCCACAAGCAAAGACCTTGTCCCCTCCATGCATGCCGTTACGACGGAACCCGGGGAACCGGCCTGCCTTTCCTCTATAAAATATGCCGATGGATTTTTTACTCCTGCCAGACCGTTTTCGGACATTTCGTAAACGCCGATTTCATCGGTGGAACCAAATCTATTCTTATAACACCTTAATATGCGGTAAGAATCCTTTTTGCTCGAATCAAAGTATAAAACGGTATCTACTATATGTTCCAGAGTTTTTGGACCGGCAAAATTACCCTCTTTGGTAACATGTCCCACAAAAAATACCCCGCAATTTTTTTTAAGACAGGCGGACGTTATCTCGTGGGCGATTTCCCTTAAAGAATTAGGGCTTCCGTAGGCGGTTTCCGAGTCCGGCATCGTAACCCTTTGAATGGAATCTATAATTATAAAATCGTAATCCCCGTTATTAACGGTATATAATATCTCGTTTATATCGTTAAGGGATAATAAAAACAGATTGCCCGAAGTAAGTCCGAGCCTTTTTGCCCTCAAAAGAAGCTGGTTTAATGATTCTTCGGTGGAAATATATAATATCTTTAAACCTGAACCGGGCGAAGCAAGCCTATTTGAAATCTGAAGCATAAGGGTGGATTTGCCTATTCCGGGATCGCCGCCTATCAGTACGCTTTGACCGTTAACTAAACCTGAGCCGACGGAAACATCGAACTCGTTTATTCCGGTTTTAATTCGGGATAAAGCCTTTGAATTTTCTGCCTCTACCGGAGTTACGGGAGAATTTTCCGGGGGCTTGTCGTATAACTTGACGGTTTTGGTTGATTTTGCCTCTGGGACGGCAATCTCCATCGTGTTATAGCTCCGGCATTCGGGACATTTTCCGACCCATTTTATAGAAGCGGCGCCGCAATTCTTACACTTATACATTTATGTTTTCTGCGTTAGCAATAAAATCCAGCACGGTTTGATTCTGTTCCGTAAAATCGGTTGAAAGAAAAATATTAATCTCTCTTTCGCAGTTTTTTGTGTCTATGGTAACATCCTTATTTTTGACCACTATCACATTGGCATTAAATTCTTTTCTCGAGTTGGCGATAGTTTCGTCATCTGCGGCAAAGACGGCTCTTACATTTTTGAATTTATTCAGCAAAACCGTAACGGCGGCATAATTGTTTTTAAGCAAGGCAATTCCAAATTCCAGCTTCCCCGTCTTTATCGCTTCCCCCAGTTTAAAAGCCATCTTGAATATGTCTTTATGCTGGTCTATCCTTGAAGGCCCTAAGTCGTAAAGGCTTGTCCATTTTGTATCGAGATAAATCCCGACCTTTTCTTTAAAGAAAAAGCTATCCTTGTCGGACAATATGCCGATTTTCAATGCTTTTTTATGCTGCCCGTCCGTTGTATTCACCCAATCCCTGAGCTGCATCGTCATTATAAACGGTACCTTTCCTTTTTACTTTTTAATTTAACTTTTAAAATTATTTGCCTATGGATATACAGGGTTATTTAGTTTATTTTATCCTATTAATAAGCATAAAACAAGTTTTTAATAAAACCTTAATCCTGCAATAGAAATTTATTTCCTGGATTCCCGCTTTCGCGGGAATGACAATGCGGGAATTTAACTTTTAACCCAAAGGGTGTCATTCCTGCGTAAGCAGGAAAGTTTCTTTGAAACTTCACGAGGCTGAAAGCCGAGAGCGAAGCGGTAATCCAGTATTTACATATAAAAGAAATATCTAAATATTTTCTATTGCAGGATTAAAGTAAAAATCGCGGGGTTTTATTTGTAATACTCCTCGAACGAAGGCCACAGGCGCTTAATTAATTTGTCTATATTATCCGCGTCCGTCATTCGGGGATATAATTCGTAACGCTTTTTTGAAGCGGTTGACAGGGGTTTTTTAAAAATGGATTCTATCTCTTCCTTGTATTCCTCTAATAAATTTTTTGATGTTTTTAAACTTTCCGCAACATAACCGCCCAATAAATTCCCGGAAATTACTGCGCTTACGATACCCGCTCCGGTAATTGGATGCGTCAAGCCGGCGGCATCGCCGCACAACGCAATATTGCCGGAATATAAATCATTTAAACCCGATACGGGAACAAGACCGGATGTTTTTCCGTATATATTGGACCCGATAAGCCCTTTATTTCTTATTTCGTTAAGAAAATTATTAAGAGAACTTGAAAGGGGCATGAAGGTCCTTGGCTTTTCGATGCCTATGCCGACATTTGCAAATCTGCCTTTCGGAAAAACCCAGCCGTAACCATAGGGAATATAAGGCCTGAAATAACAAATAGTAGAACCAAGCCCTTCCTCTTTTAAAAGATCCGCCCTTACCTGCGCCGCAAAAATATAAGACTTATTTTTCAGTCCCTGTTTAAAATTACCGCGTAAATCAAAGCTATTTTTGGGACCGGCTGCTATAATTAAATAATCGTAATTAATTTCTATAGGCTTATTATCCGCGATGCGCACGCCGGTTATCTTATTTTCACCCGCATTAATTTTCAGGATGTTTGTCTGTTTAAGTAAATTAGTTCCGGCTTTGACCGCCGATTTGACAATATAGCCGTCGAAAACATCCCGATTCAGCATATATCCCTTACCTTCAAAGCTGTAAAGATTCTTTCCAGTATCGATGTCCATAAAGCTAACTTTTTGGTTTACAGCGGAAGGAATTTCGGCTAAATTAACGAATTGATTTATATTACGGCTGACAAGCTCCGCGCATTGAACGGGGAAACCGATGATTTTTCTTTTATCGATTAACACATTTTCTATCCCCTTAAGGGACAGGGAATACGCGCACGAGGCCCCCGCAGGACCCGCGCCTATTATTGCGGCCGCCGTTCGCATATATGAATCAATCTGCCCCGAATATCCGATATATTAATATGTTATCGTTGTTGGTGTCGGCTACCGCCATGTACTTGCCGTTTTTAGATATGGAAATATTCGATTCGTGGTTAAAGTTCCTGCTCCCCACCCCGGGGGTGCCGAAATTGTAAGATTTTACGACATTATAGCCGTTAACTAACTTAAAAACCGTTATGATGCTTCTTCCGTAATTTGCGGCATAAAGATAGCCGTTTTTATAAACAATGCCCACGGGATGATAAAGCTTGTAACCGTTATCCCCCGGCGTGCCGATTGAGCCTATATAATCAAACTGCCTGTTAAAAACAAGTATTTTGGACAGGCTGTAATCCGATACATAAATATATTTCCGGGAAAAAGCCATACTTACCGGTTTTTTAAATGTTACATTGCCAAGGTTTATTTTGCCTTTCCCGCCGCGACGCTTTCCAGTTTTTGCCGAACCGCCGGTATTAGTTAATTTTAGATTTTTTTTCCTTTCGTAAAACTGACCGTTTTTTAAATAAATAAGTATATCGTTAGCCCCGGAGTTTGCAACATAAATTCTATTATACGCAAAACCCAAAAATGTCGGCTCTATTAATAATCTTTTGGAATTTGAGGTTTTTCCGAATTCCGAAATAAAACTTCCGTTCGGCTTAAAAATCTGAATTCTTGAATTTCCCGAATCGACTATAAAAATTCTTTCGGGATTCCCGTAAGAGCATCCGTATAAAGGAACCATAAACTCGCCCGTCGTCTTACCCTCGATGCCCCATTGTCGCAGATAATTTCCGCCCAGATTAAATTTTATTATTCTTGAATTGCCTGAATCGACGACATACAGGTTATTCTTAGCTCCGAAAAAAACATCGGCAGGACCCTTAAGGTTGGACTTCCCCCCTATAACGCGAACCAATTTTATAGAATAGGGAACCTTTTTAAAATAAAGCCCGAACCTTTTTTGAAACAGCAAAACGGCAAGTATTACAATTATGATTATGCTTAATAAAAAGAATATTTTATTAAGTTTTTCTTTGAATAAAGCCATATAAGCGCCTCCAAAACGATTATTATCTGAAATTAGAATTAATTGATACTTTATCCGGCATCATTTCTATCCGTACCGAAGGCATGCTTCGATAAACACGTGGACAAAAATATCGCTGAAGCGGGTTGGAACAATTTACCATTTTTTATATTACTATATGAACGGCTATATAATTTGAAAATCCCGACTTTATTCCAAAATTATCTTTGCTGCGGACGCAAAAAATATAATAGCCGGTTTTCAAATCTTTTTTATTTACATTATAAAAAAACTTATTATATTGCAAGCTAAATTTTTTTATGAAAAGCAAATTCTGAAAAGCGATAAGCGTGGACGAATTACATGAAAACTTTACCTTCTTTTTGTTTTTATACCATTTTTCATAAATTAAAAATCCCTTTATCCCGTTTAAACTATGGCTGTATTCATATATAATACTAATGCTGTTTTTGAGCTTCTCTGCCGATAAAACTTTCGGAGGCGGGGGGGGCGTTATAATCGGGGGATTAGGATAGGCAGTTTTGGCGCATCCGGATAAAAAAAAGGAAAGGGAGAAAACGGCAAAGATTAGAATTAATAAAGGGATGAATAAAATTATTTTACTGCTCAAGCCTCTCCAGCGATTTTTTATTTCTTTCGATTTCTTCTTCATAATCGTTTATAATAGATTTAACCCTGTTTAAAGCAGTTCCGCCGTAAGATTTTTTTAAATTGACGGAGGCTAACGGATTAAATACCTCAAATATATCATTCTCAATGCCGCCGCATATTTTCTTGTATTCCCCGACCTTGAGTTTTGATAATGTTTTTTTATTTTCTTTGGCATAATTTACTATCCGCCCGACTATTTCATGGGATTTTCTAAAAGGGATGCCCTTTTTTACAAGGTATGTCGCGATATCGGTAGCATAAATAAAATCATCGTCCAACTTTGAGCGCATATTTTTTGCATTAAATTTAACCGTTTTTATAATCTCCTTAAAAATTAAAATGGAGTTATAAACGGTATCCGCGCTTTCCATAACGGGCTTTTTATCCTCCTGCATATCCCTGTTGTATGTTAACGGCAAAGCCTTCATCATTATAAACAGGGATAAAAGGTTCGATATGACGCCTCCGGTCTTTCCTCTTATAAGTTCCAGAACGTCGGGATTTTTCTTCTGGGGCATAATGCTTGAACCTGTCGTAAATTCGTCCTTTAACTCTATAAATCCAAATTCTTCGCTGTTCCATATTATCAACTCTTCGCAAAACCTCGAAAGATGCATCATAATCATTGAAAGGGCAAAATTAAACTCAAGGGCAAAATCCCTGTCCGAAACGCTGTCCATGCTGTTTCTTGAAATCTTTGCAAACCCCAGCATCTTTGCCTCTAACTGCCTGTCTATTTCAAAATCGACGCCTGCAAGGGCGCCGCTGCCAAGCGTAAGAACATCTGCCGCGGCATAACAATTTATTAATCTCTCAAAATCTTTAGCAAACATCTCATAGTAAGCCAGAATATGATGGGCTAACGACACGGGCTGGGCATGCTGAAGATGCGTATATCCTGGAAGAATAGTATCTATATGATTCTTGGCAATACTTACAAGTTCCAATCTTAAATCTAACGACAGCAGGGCAACTTTTTTAATTTCATTTTTCACATACAGCCTGAAATCAATCGAAACCTGATCATTTCTGGACCTTGCGGTATGGAGTTTGGCTCCCGAAACGGGAGCAAGCAGGGTTAATCTTTTTTCTATGTTCATATGTATATCTTCGTATCTTTTGTCAAATTTAAAAGCGCCGGTTTTAATGTCTTCTTTTATTTTTAACAGGGATTTTTCTACCTCTTTCTTTTCTTTTTCGCTCACGACTCCCGCCTTTCTTAATGCGTAAAGATGGGCAATGCTTCCTGCTATGTCAAAATCTGCAAGCCTTTTATCGATGTCTAAGGAAGAGGTAAAATCTGCCGTAATCCCCGAAATATCATCCTTAAAGCGCCCTCTGACAAAATTATCTGCGGCCTTGCTTTCTTTTTCTTTTACCCGCGCCTGTTTTTTTTTCTTCGAATACATATTTTTATTAACGATTAAATACTTCCTTAATCCTGCAATAGAATTTTAATTTTCTGGATTCCCGCCTACGCGGGAATGACAATGCAGAGATTGAGGTACTTTACTTTACTTTACTTTACTTTACTTTACTTTAACCTGAGTTTATACCTTTTAAGTCATTCCCGCGTAAGCGGGAATCCAGAAGTACTTTACTTTACTTTAACCTGAGTTTATACCGCAATGATTTCAAATTAATAAACCCCGTCGCATCGCTTTGCGAATACGCGCCTTTGTCGTCTTCGAATGTAACGATATTTTTTGAATAGAGGCTTTTACCTGATTTTCTGTATAAAACCTTCATATTTCCTTTGTATAATTCTATCCCGATATGCCCGGAAACCGATTTCTGGGTGCGGTCTATCAACGCCTGAACGGCGTTAAATTCAGGGCTGAACCAGCTGCCTTCGTATATTAACTTTGAGTATTTGGGAACAAGGCCATCTTTAAGTTCGATCTCCTCGCCGGTTAAAGTAATAGATTCTAAAAGCCTGTGGGCAAAACTCAAGACGGTTCCGGCAGGCGTTTCATAAACGCCCCTCGACTTCATACCCGTAATCCTCGTCTCGACAATATCCGCTCTTCCTATGCCGTTTCTGCCGGCGATTAAATTCAGCTCTTCGATAATCCCTGCCGGCGTTAAATCTTTTCCGTTTAACGATACGGGGTTGCCGTCCTCATAGGCAATATCCACCGCTTCGGGAACATCCTGAGCCTTTTGTGGAGAAACGGTAATTTCAAACATAGATTCATCGGGGGCGTTTTCCAAATCTTCGAGTATGCCCCCTTCATAACTTATATGAAAAAGATTTTTATCGCTCGAATAAGGTTTTTCTTTTGTAACGGGAACCGCAATACCGTTATCTTCCGCATATCCGACAAGTTCCGCCCTCGACGATATTTCCCATGTCCTCCACGGGGCAATTACCTTAATACCCGGATTGATTGCGCTATAGGCAAGCTCGAATCTGACCTGGTCGTTTCCCTTTCCCGTAGCCCCGTGAGCCACATAGTTTGCGCCGGCTTCAGAGGCAATTTCTATCTGCCTCTTTGCTATTAGCGGCCTTGCAATGGCGGTTCCCAGCAGGTATGCGCCCTCATAAAGGGCATTGCCTCTTAACGCCGGAAAAATGTAGTTCCCTGCAAATTCCTCTTTCATATCTTCAACTATCGCTCCGGCTGCGCCGGTTTTCAAAGCCTTTTCTTTTACGGCGTTCAGGTCTTCTTTTTGTCCCACATCGCAGCAATAGGCGATAACATCGGCTTTATAAGTATTGATAAGCCATTTAAGTATAACCGAGGTATCGAGTCCTCCCGAGTAAGCCAAAACAATCTTATCTTTTGCCATAGTCATAATAAATATTTTTCTCCCGTTAAATTTAAAAAAGCATCTCCATTATTGCCTTTTGCACATGAAGCCTGTTTTCCGCCTCTTCGAATACATACGGCGAAAACCTTTCGAATACGGCTTCGGTAACCTCTTCGTTTCTATGGACGGGCAAACAATGAAGAAATATAACATCCTTTTTAGCGCTCCCGATAACCCCGTCATCGATAATGAACGGCTTAAGCTTATCGATTTTTTCTTTGTTATCTTCCTGTCCCATACTGATAAAAACATCGGTAGTAATAACATCGGCATCCTCAGCCGCGCTGATTTTATCATGTGAAACGGAAAACCTTCCGCCCCTTTTTCCGGATTCGCCTGCAACCCTTTCATCCGCTTTAAATCCGTCAGGCATTGCCAAAACAAGCTCGAAACCCATAACGGCCTGAAGGCTGATCCACGAATTTGCCATATTGTTTGCATCGCCGAAGTACGCTATCTTAAGATTTTTAATAATGTTTCCGGCATCTCGCAGAGCGGCATCCGCCGCTTTCTTCGTATTATTCCGCATTTTGCTTTTCGCCTCATAAACGGTGAATATATCGGCTAAAATCTGGGCGGGGTGATATAAATCGGTAAGACCGTTAATCACGGGCTTTTTGAAATACGCGGCAAATTCCTCTATTCTTGCCTGCTCGAATGTTCTTATAACAGCTCCGTCTATATACCTGCTCAAGACGCGCGCCGTATCTTTTATAGGCTCGCCCCTGCCCAACTGCATGTCTCTGGGCGACATAAAAATCGGATGCCCGCCCAGCTCCGCCACTCCAACCTCAAAAGATACCCTCGTTCTCGTGGAAGACTTTTCGAATATAAGCCCTATTTTTTTGCCTTTAAGATAACCGCCGCCAAGGGTTCTATCCGCTTTTAAAAGAGCTGCCCTCGAAAGAATATCATACATTTCGCCCGCGGTTAAATCATAAACGGACAAAAAATTTCGTACGGAATTCATAATTTTATTTTGTAATTATTTTATAGCCATTAAGGACTTCTGCCGCATGCCCCATAAACAAATCGATTTCGTCTTTTTTGATAATTAACGGCGGAGTGAGCCTGAGAACCCTGTCCTGAACGGCTGTGGTTAAAAATCCTTTTTCGATTAATTTGATTGCGATATCTTTTGCCTTTAAATCATAAAACTCAATGGCGCTTATAAGCCCGATAGTCCTGACTTCTTTGATTAATTTTGGAAATTTATTTTTCAAATCGTTTAATTTGATGCCGATATAATCCCCTTTTTTAAAAACATCGTCCAAAAATCCGTCTTTCGTTATTTCGTCAAAAAAAGCGTTTGCCGCCGATAAAACAAGCGGTCCGCCCCCGAATGTCGATGCGTGATTGCCCGGTTCGAAAGCTCTTGCCGCTTCGTCTTTTGCCAGCACTGCGCCGATAGGAAGCCCGCCGGCCAGCGGTTTTGCAAGGGTCATAATATCCGGTTCCACATCAAAATTCATATAGGCAAAAAGTTTTCCGGTTCTTCCAAGCCCGACCTGAACCTCGTCGAAAATTAAAAGAATGCCGTTTTTAAGAGTTAACTCTCTCAGCTTCTTTAAGTAGCCTCTATCCGCTATATTAACCCCGCCCTCTCCCTGCACGGGTTCCACGATAACGGCGCAATATTCCCTATCTTTAACCAGACTTTCGATATCCGTTAAATCGTTAAATTTTACATAAGTGAAGCCGCCTAAAAGCGGTTCGAATCCGTTATGATACTTTTCCTGTCCCGTTGCCGAAAGCGCCCCGAAAGTCCTCCCGTGAAAGGAATTTTGCATGGTTATTATCTTATATCCCCTTTTTGAAAATTTCTTCGCAAAAATTCTTGCAAGCTTAATGGCGCCCTCGATGCTTTCCGCCCCGCTATTGCAGAAAAAAACTTTATCGGCAAACGAATTTTTACAGAGTTTTTCCGCAAGCAAAGCCTGCGGCCCGGTGTAAAAATAGTTGGATACATGAATTAACTTCCCCAGCTGTTCTATTATCGACGAATTTATAGCTTTATTATTATACCCAAGGCTATTTACGGCTATTCCCGATGCAAAATCGATATAACTTTTGCCGTTTTCATCAAAAAGGGTTACCCCGTCGCCTTTTACTAAAGCAAGGTCAAACCTGCCGTATGTATTCATTATATACTTATTCGTAAGCTCTTTTATATTCATTTTTTCACCCGCATTGTCATTAATGCGTTATCTGGGTTCCTATGCCCTTTTTTGTAAATATTTCTAATAAAACTGCATGGGGAACGCTTCCATTTATTATATGCACCTTCTTAACGCCCAAATTTAAAGCGCTTATGCAAGAATTAGCTTTCGGTATCATTCCGCCGTGGATAATCCCTTCTTTTATCATCTTTTTTATCTCGTTTTCTTTTGCCGAAGATATTAATTCGTTTTTTGAATCCAAAAGGCCGTCCTGATCGGACAAAATAATAAGTTTTTCGGCGGCAAGTTCGGCGGCAATCGCTCCAGCCGCTAAATCTGCGTTGATATTAAGGGTATTTCCCGTTTCATCCATACTGACCGGAGCAATCACCGGAATAAAGGCCGCATCGAGCGTCAATAAGACCTCTTTATTAATCCTCTTTACGACTCCGACATTCCCGAGGTCTATTTTACCCGTTTTTATTTTTTCCGCCACGATAAGATTGCCGTCTTTCCCCGATAAACCGCAGGCCTTCCCCCCGAATTTATTTATTAAAGCAACAAGGTTTTTGTTGATTTTACCCGACAAAACCATTTCGACGACTTCCATTGTGCTTTCATCGGTCAAACGGTATCCGTCGTGAAAATTAATTTTCATGCCGAGCTTCTTTAAAAGAGTATCGATGTCTTTTCCGCCGCCGTGGACTATTATTATATTAATGCCGATGAGTTTTAAAAGTATAATATCTTTAATGAAACCTTCCTTTAAATCGTTATCCGAAGCAATAGAGCCGCCAAATTTTATTACGAAGGTTTTTGAAGCAAATTGTTGAATATACGGCAACGCTTCGAGTAAAACCCCTGCTTTTTTTATATATTCTTCCATTACAGTATATACCTTGAAAGGTCTTCGTCTTTAACTATGTCTATTAATCTGTCATCGACATAAGCCTTATCTATAACGACCTTTTTAGAAGCTTTGAACGGGGCATCGAAGGATATGCCCTCCATAACCTTTTCTAAAATCGTATGAAGCCGCCTTGCGCCGATATTCTCGGTTTTCAGGTTGACCTCCTCGGCGATTTCGGCAATTCTTTCTATACCGTCATCCGTAAAATCCAATACCACATTTTCGGTTTTAAGCAGTTCAAAGTACTGTTTTATTAAAGCGCCTTTAGGCTCTTTCAATATTCTTATGAAATCCTTTTTGGACAGCGAGTCCATCTCGACCCTTATCGGAAATCTTCCCTGAAGCTCCGGAATTAAATCAGACGGTTTAGACACATGAAATGCCCCCGCCGCGATAAATAAAATATGGTCTGTTTTAACCACCCCGTATTTTGTCATGACATTAGAGCCTTCTATTATGGGAAGCAAATCCCTTTGAACGCCTTCCCTCGATACATCGGGGCCGTAAGATTTTTCTCTGGAAGCAATTTTATCTATTTCATCGATAAATATCAAACCGGAATTTTCCACGCTTTGAATAGCGCCCTTGATAACCTTATCCGTATCGACAAGCCTTTCGCTCTCTTCGCGGACCAGTATATCGTAAGCCTCGGGGACCCTTATCTTTTCCAATTTTTTTTGTTTGGGAAACATATTAGAAAACATGTCTTTAAAATCCTGCCCGATATCGTCCATCCCCGATTGAGAAAATATTTCTATGACGGGGACGGGAGACCTGTTTAACGACTTAACCTCCATTTCCACAAACCTGTCGTTTAGTTTGCCTTCTTTAAACATAATCCTGAATTTTTCCCTTGTATTTATATAACTGCTTTTACCGTTAGCTTCATTGTTTGCGCCGTTTTTTTTTGGCATTCTCGGGGGCGGGGAAACTAATAAGTCTAAAAGTAATTCCTCGGCATTTTGCTTTGCTTTTTCGATAACATACTCGGTTTCTTTGGCTCTTTCATTTATGTAGGCTGTTTCGACAATATCCCTGATCATGGATTCTACATCCCTTCCCATATAACCGACCTCCGTAAATTTTGATGCTTCGACCTTTATGAAAGGGGAATCGGATAATTTTGCGATACGCCGGGCAATCTCGGTTTTGCCGACCCCCGTCGGCCCGATTAAAAGGATATTTTTAGGAACAATATCGTCTATGATTGAAGGCGGCACATTGTTTCTTCTAAAACGGGTCCTTAAGGCTATGGCTACCGATTTTTTTGCCCTGTCCTGCCCTATGACATATTTATCGAGTTCTTTTACAATTTCTTTCGGCGTTAAAAAGTCTATTTTCTTATTATTCTTATTATTAGCCATGCTGTTTTATATCTCCTCTAAAATAATATTATCATTCGTGTAAATACAGATGCGGGAAGCCGTCTTCATTGCGTATTCGGCAATTTCTTTTGCGCTTAAATCCGTTTTTTCCATTAAACCGAGCGCGCAGGCAAGCGCATAAGGGGCGCCCGAACCGATGGACAGAATATCCTCGTCAGGTTCTATAACATCGCCTGCTCCAGATATTATGAAAGAGTCCGTTTTATCGACCACGATAAGCATGGCCTCCAGCCGCCTGAGTATTTTATCCGTCCGCCAGTCTTTTGCGAGTTCTACGCTTGCCCTTTTTACGCTCCCGTTATATTTTGAAAGTTTCTCTTCCATTTTTTCGAAAAGCGTAAAGGCGTCGGCGGTTGCCCCCGCAAAT
Source organism: bacterium (assembly GCA_021802425.1). Taxonomy (GTDB): domain Bacteria; phylum SZUA-79; class SZUA-79; order Acidulodesulfobacterales; family Acidulodesulfobacteraceae; genus Acidulodesulfobacterium. The sequence goes on from JAJZXJ010000013.1 coordinate 46,214, forward strand.
CCCGCTATTACCTTATCGTTATACAGCCGCCTGACCTTTCTCGCCCTGTGTTTCATAATGGTATTTCCAAGCGTAACCTGCCCGTCCCCCGCAACGGCGACACGGCCGTTTCGCCTGACTCCGATTATCGTGGTTCCGATAAGTTTTACCGCCTCATTAGCGTTATTATTATCCATTAATTTATTTCTCCCGTTTAAATTTAAATTATAATAAGGTTATTTATGCCCCGAAAGCGGATGGGACTTATTATAAACATCCAGAAGTTTCTTAAGGCTTAAATGCGTATATTTTTCGGTTGTAGATAAGTTTGAATGTCCGAGCATATCCTGAATAGACCTTAAATCGGCGCCGTTATCCAAAAGATTTGTGGCAAAAGAATGCCGCAAACTATGCGGCGAAATATTTTTAAACTGCCCCGTAATCGCCATGGACTCTTTTACCACCCTGTGGATAGTCCTTCTGACAAGATGCGAACCCTTCTTATTAATAATCAAATAGCCCGCTTGAGGCGTTAAGCGAATCCTGTCCAAATAATCAAACCATGTTTTAATCTTTTTAACGGTTATTTGCGTAAGCGGAACAATTCTCTGTTTTGACCCCTTTCCCAAAATTCTAACATAGCCTCCGCTTAATTCCAGATCCGTCTTTTTCACGGCAATTAACTCGCTGACCCTCAGGCCGCTTCCGTATAAAAATTCCAAAATCAGGTCGTTCCTGATTATTTCGAAATGCTTATTTGACCCCCTTTTATGCCATTTTAACGCCGCATCGAAATAGTTATTTAATAAAAAATCCGCCTCCTTCGATGTTAAAAAGAACGGCAATTTTTTTTCTACTTTTGGAAGTTCCAGTAAAAAAGCGGGGTTATGACTGATTAAATGTTTTTTTTCCAAAAAGCCAAAAAATGATTTTATCGACTCGACCTTTCTTGCCAGACTCGTCTTTTTAACGGTTTCGTAAATCTTGCTTAAATAACCCTTTATTTCTATTTCGGTTACCTCTTCCAGCGAACTGACGGATGTATCTTTATTTAGATAGTCGATAAAAAGTTTAACATCCGTCCTGTAAGCCGAAACCGTATTTAAAGAGTAATTTTTCTCGAGCTTAATATTTTCCGAAAATTCTTTTAAAAAATCTTCCATTTAACATTCACATTAATTTACATTTATCGTGAATTGCCTATCAAGTTAATAAATAAGTGAATAAATAAAATAATTTAAAATTTAAATTATATCATAAATTGGAATGGAAATTAAATACAAATTTAACCCCCTTGATAGAATGGGCAGACAAAAAAGCCGGCTCAAATAAATCTGTAAGTTAAAACAAAGGCGCCGAATATTATGCAATAAAAGGCAAACGGGTAAAGGGCGTTTACCTCGTACTTATGAAAATATTTCATAAGGGCATATACGCTTAAATATGCCGCAACTCCGGCAACCGCGCCGCTCGCTAAGGACACTGCGGTAAAATGAAGCATATGCAGTTTAATCATCTTTGGAACCTCCAATAGTCCTGCGGCAAGAATTATGGGCGTTGCCAGAAGGAATGAAAATCTGGCGGCATATTCGTGTTTAAAACCCAAGTAAAGCGCGGCAACCATGGTAATCGCGGAACGGGATATGCCGGGTATTAGAGCAAACGACTGAAACGCGCCGATAATGAGGGCGGCGGTAATAGTCATATCGGATATTTTAGCAATGCCCTGCTTTCTCCTTTTCTTTTCGCCCAGATAAAGTATTACGCCGTTTACCATAAGAAAAACAGCCGCTATATCCGTAAAACCGAAAAGCCTTTTTAGTTTATGAACGAACAGCAGTCCTATAAGTCCGGCTGGAATAGTGGCAAGCGCAAGAAGATAAAGGGTTTTAGAGCCTTCGTTTATATTAAGATTTTTATTTTTTAAGCCGGTAAAAAATCCTTTAAATAAATTAATCCAATCTTTATAAAAATATATGAGCAGGGCAAACGCGGTACCCAGATGAAGCACGACAAGAAACGGCAAAAAGCCCTCCGACTGCCTGTTTATATGCCATCCCAAAAGTTTTGGAACTATAACCCCGTGAGCCAGGCTTGAAACGGGAAACAGCTCCGTAATACCCTGAAGTACGGCTAAAATTAAAGCATGGAGCAAGGAAAGATGAATCATATAAACACCCCTTATTTTATCTTTATTATTTCTGCGATATATCGATACGGTATTTATTTTTTTAAATTAAATTAAAGCAATTTAATTTAATACGATTTAGGGTGAAATGTCAATAATGAAAATACCCTTTGACCGATATAAATATCGGCCGCAGGGTATTAAATCGAAAATGGAGGGTGATTCTTTGCTTACAGTATGAATTTATAATAACACGGGAAATGTTACAATAGCGTTAAGATTTTGTTAAGTTTTTGTTACAATCTCCTGCGGGCGGCTAAATTTGTTGAACCGATTCAACGAATTTGTTATTATATTACATGTATAACATTGTATAACCTGCTGCACAATAAAAAGAGGTCTAAGTGAAATTTGGAAGGTTTAGGCACAAGACCGGGGAAATGAGAACATATTACGGAACATTATCTACCGATGCAGGGAACACTTTTATTAATACTATAGAAGAAGATTTCGATTTTACTAATTTTAATTATACCGGAAGGCAGTATGAGCTTTCGGAACTCGAATTTTTGCCTCCCGGCGTCCCGACTAAAATTGTTGCCGTAGGGCTGAATTATAAAGACCACGCCCAAGAGATGCAAAAAAAATTGCCCGAAGAACCTTTGCTTTTTATTAAGCCGTCCTCAAGCATTATCGCCCATCTTGGAACTATTTTAAGACCTGCGGCTTCTAAAAGAGTGGACTATGAATCCGAACTGGCAATCGTTATAGGCAAAACGGCAAAAAATGTGAAAAAAAGCGATGCAGAGGATTATATATTCGGTTATACTTGTTTAAACGATGTGACCGCGAGAGATCTGCAAATCAAAGACATTCAATATACAAGGGCAAAGGGATTCGACACTTTCGCTCCGGTAGGCCCTTTTATAGAAACCGAAATAGAAAACCCGTCCAATCTTCAAATCAAGGGGTATCTTAACGGCGAATTAAAACAGTCGTCGAACACTTCCAACCTTATTTTTAATCCCTGCGAGTTAGTCGAATTTATTTCCGGCATTATGACGCTTTTCCCCGGCGACATTATTTCGACGGGCACCCCTTCGGGGGTCGGCAGTTTAAACCACGGGGATGTATTTGAAATCGAAATTGAAAATATCGGGAAATTAAAAAACTTCGTCGAATAAAAAAGGGGTGAAAATG
>JAJZXJ010000014.1:0-46248 GCA_021802425.1 bacterium
TGGCTCCCCGAGACGGATTCGAACCGCCGACCCAGTGGTTAACAGCCACTTGCTCTGCCAGCTGAGCTATCGGGGAATTGAAGGCATAATGTCATCGTTATTGCCGGTTACAGCGCAATAAGCGCCGATTATCCGCAATGATTATTTAGTATTTAGTATAATGAAAGTCAAACCCGATGTCAATAACTTTTTAAGACCTGTCAGGGCAATTTAGGGATGTTCTTAAGAAATTGCCTCAAAGAGCAAAAAAGGGACATAAAAAAACCTGCCGGAAGTAATTTTTAACCGGCAGGTTAGGAGGACATTACATTGAGGAGTTAAGGTGAAAACATAAAACCTCATTTATTTTAATTATATAACATAAAACCAAATAAATCAAATTAAAAAAAAATTTACGATGCTTACCTTTGTGTTTATTAACCCGAAAAAATGTCAATGATGTTTTTTATAAAAACAGGCGTGCGGCTATAATCTGCAAGATAAAAATCTGCCAAAGATTGCTTTTTGCCTATAACACAGTTTATAAGGCTGACATTAAAGGTATTTTCTTCCAGATTAAAGGAATAGTTATGCGAAAACATCGTCTCATCGGTAATATCGTCGCCGATATTTACCCTTAAAACATTAAATTTTTTAGTTGAAACGGGGTTAGGCAGGGCGGCGGGTCCGGCGGAGCCAGCCTCATTACTGGAAACTAAGCAGGTTTTTGACATCTCTTTAATAATATAATCGCAGGCGGAACCCTTATTCCAATCAATCCTTGGCCTTATTTCCAGTATCTTTTTCCCTCTCGTTATATGCAAATATTTTTTAAATTCAGGATTTTTGGCTATTATATCTTTGACGCTTTGCTTGAGAAATTTTGCCTCGCTGTTGTTTAAAAGCCTGTAATGCATGCTTATGGAAAATTTCTTGTTTTCGATTATCAAACTGCTTATATCGATATTTTTAACTAAGCTTAAAGCCTCCGTTATTAGAGGAATGTAGTTACCTGCGTTTTCTACTAGAAAATTTAATTTAAAATCTTCGTAATAGCTTTTAATTTCAAATCCATGATTTCCCGAATAAATTATATTCCTTTTTATATTAACCCTCTGCTCTATATCGGCTAATTCCCTCCCCGTTACTATGCATAAAAAAATATTGTTTATAGTATTTATTTTGGTTAAAAAATCATACAGGCCGGGGGCAACGGCGACATCGTATGGACTTTTGCATATTTTGACTAATGTGCCGTCAAAATCAACGCAAAAAACAATTATATCGGGGTTAGCCGCCGCGATAATTTTTTTTATTTTATCGATTCTTTCGATACCGTTGTATAACATAATTAATTTAAAATAACATATAACGAAAAATATTAAAATATTGAAAAAATAACAAAAATAATATAAAATATTCGAATAAAGCGTCCCAATGTTTATCTTTTACTTAAATTTATGCAAAAATTCGAATAAATGGAAAAAGAAAGATTTAATAATTTAATAAAAGAAAAATTAGGCAATATTAATTTAATCGTCGTTTCCAACAGAGAACCTACTGCGCATGAATATGCAGGGAAAAAGATTAAGGCCGTCAAATCTATCGGCGGTCTTACCATAGCGCTTGAACCTATAATGCGAAATCTTCACGGAACATGGATTGCCTATGGCGGCGGAAGCGCAGACAAGGCTGTCTCGGACGGCAAAGGAAAAATAAAACTGCCCGAAGGGGAAGAATCTTATACGCTAAAAAGGATTTTTCTTACAAAAAACGACTTAAACGAATATTATTACGGTTACGCAAACTCGGTTTTATGGCCGTTATGCCACACCGTATATGTTAAACCCGTTTTTAATTCCAATCAATTTTTATCGTATGACGAGGTAAATAAAAAGTTTGCGGATTCAATAATAGAGGAGATTAAAGAATCGAATAATGCAAACGGCGATAACGGCGCCGCCGTTCTTGAAAATGTTGTATGGCTTCAGGATTATCACCTCGCGAGATGCGCCAAATATTTAAAAGATTATGACGAAAACATTAAAACATCCATCTTCTGGCATATTCCGTGGCCGAATCCCGAAATATTTTCGGTATGTCCCGAAAAGATGGAATTGCTCAAGGGTTTGTTGGCAAACGATTTGATCGGTTTTCAAATAATATACCACTGTCAGAATTTTTTAAGGGCATGCGAGTGGGAGCTTGAGGCCCAGGTTAATTGGGCGGATTACTCCGTTACATATAAAGGCCATAAAACCAAAGTTATGTCTTTTCCGATTAGCGTAGATGCAAATTATTTAAATCACATTGCCAAATCCGAAGATGTAGATAAAATAATCGACAATATTCAAAAAAATGACGAGATTATCGAACCTTCGTATGAATTTTTGGCCGTTTCGGTTGACAGATTGGATTACACCAAGGGGATTATCGAAAAGTTAACGGCAATCGACAGGTTATTGGAAAACCATCCCGAACTTCAGGGCAAGTTTGTTTTTGTACAATTTGGAGTATTGTCGAGAGTGCATATCGATGCCTATAAAAAGTTTAACGACGACATTTCCGGACTCATAAATAATATTAACTGGAAGTATAGAACATCCGACTGGTATCCTATCGTAAGATACTTTAAGCAGCTTGATTTAGAGGTTTATTTAGCGTATTACAGGCTGTGTAATGTTATGATAGTCAGCCCGTTACATGACGGTATGAACCTTGTTTCTAAAGAATATATTATGTCGGATACCGATTATAATGGAATGCTTATATTATCCCGGTTTGCCGGGGCATCAAAGGAGTTGTACGATGCCCTTTTGGTTAATCCGTTCGATACGGAATGCTTCGCCGAAAAAATATATAACGGGCTTTTTATGAGCAGGGAAGAAAAAGAAAGAAGAATATCGAAAATGCAAAATATTATTATGGAAAATGATATTTACGATTGGGCGTATAATTTTCTTACGGCGCTTTATTTAATTTGAACCTACGAAAACAGATTAAATAAAAATATTAACTATGAAAAAGAAAAAGGATGACTATAAAAACGACTATCTTAAGAATAAGTATATACGTAAATTATTTAATGCGCTGATATTAATAGCCGTTCTCGGCGGTTTATCTTTTGTCGGTTTTTATGTCATATCATATTACGCGAGATATTTTCCGAAAGGTTCTCTGCCGAAAGGCTTCTTTTCCATTATAGAGGCTGTTTTTATAGCGGTTTTTGGGGTAATCGCTATAAAAATTATTCAAAAGAATTTATTTAAGGTGCTCGGCGGCTATATTTCCGAGGACAGAGCCGGATTTTTTAGATTTTTACTCAGCTTTATTGCTTATTTTACATTAATACTATTTATTTTTACCACCTTAGGCATAGACATATCCAATATTCTTCTCGGAGCTACTTTTTTGGGCGTAATACTGGGTATCGCATCGCAGTCCCTTCTATCTAATTTATTTGCCGGATTTGTAATTATTTTTGGGAAACCTTTCAGAATAGGAGACAGGATAACCGTTGTAACATGGCAATACGGTCTTTTAATGTCAACTTATCAGCATGAGGCCGTCAAGCCCGGATATACGGGGGTCATAAAAGACATTAATATACTTTTTACGACAATTATCGAAGATAGCGGTTTTACTATGAGGGCGCCGAATAATATTTTAATGCAGGCTTTGATAACGAATTACTCTAATACGCGCAGAAGGATAGTCAGAGTGAGGTTCGAGCTGGATAAAAAAGTAGATTTCGAAAGTTTTAAAACGGAATTATTTAATTACTTAACTGGCGCAGGTGCAGATGATATAAATAGTAACAATAATAGTAACGGCGGGGTTAATAACTTAATCGAAAAAGACCCATCCCCGTTAATCAGGGTTGCCGATGTTTCCCTGACCAGTTATTTTGTGGCCGTAGAAGTTTACACCCCCCAGATTTATGAAGACCCCGTAAGGGATTTAGTCTTATCGTTCGTTATAAAAAGGAAAAAGGATAATTGAATAATTTATAAAAAATTGTTATAGTAAGTTTTATTAAAATTAAAAGTTTCAAGGCTCGCTTTAACTTAATAATCATTAAATTATTTTATACCTTCGGAGGAATAAAATGCCGTTTGTGTCCATTAAAATGCTTGAAGGAAGGACAAAGGAACAAAAGAAAAATCTTATCGAATCTATTACTAAAAGTGTGGCCGAAAGTTTAAATATAGACAAAAAAGCCGTATGGGTTGTCGTTGAAGACTTTCCGAAGGATGAGTGGGGATTGGGCGGGGAATTGGCATCGGAAAAGATTAAAACTAAATAAACATAATTAATCAAATTATCAAAGGATTTATTGGCTATGCCGAGACTGTGCTTGTCCGTCGGAAACACGACATTGGATAATATATTTTCAGATATAGATTATGCTAAGGCTAAAGGCGTTGAATTTTTAGAAATTAGATTCGATTTAATTAAAGAGACCGCCGCCTTGCCTCTGTTAAATGACCATCTTATCGCCAAAAAGATTTCTAAATTAATTTCTTATTCAAATGATAACGGTATAAATATAATCGGCACAAAAAGAGGTACGGAAAATTCCGCCAGGTTTGGATTCTTAAAATCGCTTGTAGAAATTGGGATACATTTTGTCGATATCGAGCTTGATATTTTAGAAAGATATTTAATAAAAGAATTTATTCTTTTTGCCCGCTCTAAAAACTCAAAGGTTATTCTGTCCGTTCATGATAATAGCAAGCCCATAAATTTACGGGATACGATTCAATATTATATCGATTCAAGCTTTTTCGGCGCCGATTTTTTTAAAATTGCCGATACGGCAAATTCAAGCGAAGACGCCTTAAATACGCTTGAGAAAAACCAAAAACTCGCCAAGATTAAAACGGAAGATTCGTCAACTTTTCCAGATTTTACCGTCTTTAGTATGGGTGAAAAAGGGAAAATAACAAGGGTTTTATCTTTGCTTTACGGTTCGTCGCTTGCGTACTGCTCTTCCCCATCCGGAATAACGGCTCCCGGGCAGATTGGGGTCGATGAATTTAGAAGCGAGTATTTAAAGGTATCGGGTGCATACAAATTTTAACGCATACGGGAAGAATGACGGGATGCTCCCATCTCTAAGCAAGGGATGCTCCGAAGAACAAACTTAAGGAGCGAGTGGCGTGACGCGCAACGCATAAGGGTGATAAAATTATGGTAATACTATTATGGGCTTATTGATTAATAACTTATCTAAGACAAAAAAGCTCGGCGAGATTTTAATCGATGCAAAGCTTTTAAACCAGACACAGCTTGAAACCGCTCTTATCGAGGCAAAAAAAAGAAATTTAAGATTAGGCGCGGCGTTAACAAACCTCGGAATTTTGTCGGAAGACAATATGATAAATGCCTTGTCGTCACAGCTTAATGTAAAAAAGATCGATTTATCGAAGATTATTATAGACCCGGCAGTCGGAAAAATTATACCCGAGGGGCTTTCAAGACAATTTAAAATGGTAGGGATAAGCCTCTCGGACGGTATTTTTACCGCTGCCTTATCAGACCCTTTGAATGTCTTTGCAACCGATGCGTTAAGAAGGCATGTCCATTGCAATATAGAAATAGTTCTGGCAAAAGAACATGAAATAATAAGAGCAATAGACTTTGTTTATACGGCTAAAGATATATCAAAGGCTTCTTTCGGCCAGAATATTGCTACGAATACTCCCGGAGCGGCAGGCTTTTATAACCCGCGGGCGGCGTCTGCAACGGTTAAAGAGGTTCTGGAGTCTGAGGACATAAATATCATAAAGCTCGTAGATAACATTATATTTTCTGCCTCCAAAAACAGGGCTTCGGATATTCATATAGAGCCTTTGACCGATGAAATTATCGTCAGAGAGCGGGTTGACGGGGAGCTTATAGATGCAAACAGGATTCCGCTCCAGTTTTTAAACCCCGTTATTGCAAGAATAAAAATAATGGCTAATATGGATATCGCCGAAAAAAGGAATCCTCAGGATTCGAGATTCGAAATAAATGTGTGCGGCAAAAATCTCGATGTCAGGGTTTCCATCGTTCCGATGATAAACGGAGAAAAGGCAGTTCTTAGATTATTGGATAAGTCTTTGAGCATTTCTAAGGTTTCGGATTTGCCTTTAGATAAAAATATAAAGGATAAAATTTTAAAAATAATATATAAAAAATACGGACTGTTTCTTATAACCGGTCCTACCGGCTCCGGTAAAACGACGACGGCATATTCCGTAATTACGGAACTTAACAGTTTAAATAAGAATATAGTAACGGTGGAAGACCCCGTTGAATACAAGATAAGGCATGTCAACCAGATTGAAGCTAATCTTAGAGGCGGCGTGAGTTTTACAGGGGCTTTAAGGGCGGTTTTAAGGCAGGACCCGGATATTATACTGGTGGGCGAAATAAGAGACGAAGAGTCGGCTCGAATTTCGATTCAGGCAGCGCTGACAGGCCACTTTGTCGTTTCTACGCTTCATACCCAGGATGCGTCTAATGCTATTTCAAGGCTCTTGGATATGAGGATAGAGCCGTTTTTAATTTCATCGTCGCTTGCAGGGACGGTCGGGCAAAGGTTAGTTAAAAAGTTGTGCGATAAATGCAAAAAGCCTTACACGCCTGAACCGGCGGTTATTAAAGAGTTGGGGCTGTCTTCCGCTGCCGCCTATACATTTTATAGAGAAGCGGGATGCGATTTGTGCAGGGAGACCGGCTTTTACGGGAGGATTAGTATTATGGAACTTTTAATGCCAGCGAGAAATATTCAAAAGTTAATAATCGAAAGGGCGGATTCGGCGCAAATTAGAAGCGAGGCTGTCAGGGAAGGGTTCATTCCATTAAGGACGGCAGGATTAAAAAAGGTTATAGACGGCAGTACCACGCTTGAAGAGGTTCTTCAAGCCACGCAGGATATATAAAACCCGCGTTGGCGGCATGCTCTCACTTAAGCCCGTAAAATAAAACCGGAAAGAATGGCGGTATATTATGACTATTTACAGTTACAGGGCAAGGGATAAATCGGGAAAACTCATAGTCGGAAGGCTGGAAGCCGCATCGCCTATTTCCGCCGAAAAACAGATAGAGGATTTACGGCTTATCCCGATACATGTGGAAGAGGCGACGAGTTTTTCCTGGGGGGACATATTCCCAATCCTTCAGACGGTATCCAAAAAGGATGTAATTATTTTTTCAAGACAATTAGCTACGCTTTACCAATCAGGAGTTCCGCTTACAAAAAGTTTAGATTCCTTAATAGAATTTACCAGAAACAGGAAATTTAAAGCTATTTTAAGCGGGGTTAAACAGGATGTCGAAAGCGGTCAAACCCTTTCTAAAAGTCTGGCAAGGCATCCGAATGTTTTTTCGGAAATTTATGTCAATATGGTAGAGGTCGGGGAAACAAGCGGGCTTTTGTATGACATACTCGTAAGGCTTGCGCTCTTAATGGAAAAGGATATGGCAGTTAAATCAAAAGTGAGAAGCGCCACATTCTATCCGAAAATAGTATTATCTGCCATTGTTATTGCCGTAGTTATCCTTGTCGGATTTGTAATACCGAAATTTGCTATGCTTTACAAGAGTTTTAATGTTCCGCTTCCCTTGGAGACAAGGATTTTGGTTGCAATATCGAATTTTTTCGTAAATTACTGGTATATAATTTTCGGGGCGGCTGCAGCATCGGTTATTGCCGTAAAGTTATTTCTAAACTCCAAAGGCGGAAGGCTTTGGTGGGATGAATACAAGCTGAAAGTACCTATTTTCGGGAGTATATTTTACAAATCTATGATGAGCCAGTTTACAAGGATTTTTGGGCTGTTGTTTCAGAGCGGGCTGCCGGTGAGCAGGTCGTTCGAACTCATTAGAAATGCCGTAAACAATAAATTTTTTACCAAAAAAATAGATGAAATACAATTAGATGTTACGAAAGGGGAATCCATCTCCAACAGTTTTAAAAATTCCAAAATATTTTCGGGCATTGTAATTCAAATGGTAAGCGTCGGGGAGGAAACCGGACATATAGACGAAATGCTTGCGAAGGTTTCCGATTACTTTGACGAAGATTTAGACCATCAGCTCAGTATGCTTCAGGCAAGCATAGAACCTGTTCTTTTAACCATAATTTTCGGCATGGTCCTTTTCCTTGCGTTAGCAATTTACTTACCTATAATAGATGTTATAAACTTTGCAAAGCAGGGGTAAACCTGCATGTCCGCCGGTCTCCGGCACTTGCGCAACGAAGTTCGAAAGTCCGGCAAGGCGCACAGTTCCATGGGTCGCTTAAACCTTAAAAACGCTTACCATATTCGATAAATTAGTAGCCATGCGGGCAAGCTCTTCGGATGACGCAATGACCTGTTTAGAAGCGCTTGATGCGCTATCCTGAGCATTAATGATTCCCCCTGACGATAATGATATTTCTTCGCTGACTTGAGACTGCTCTTCCGATGCGGCTGCAATTTGCGTAATCATTTCTTTAAGCTTGCTCATTAAATTATTTATGCGGGATATAGCTTCCGCGGATTTTTGAGCAATTTCGGCTCCTTTTGACACTTCTTCCCTGCCCTTTTGCATCGAGGTAACAGCCTCGTGCGTGTTTTTCTGTATGCTTAATATCATCGATTCAATTTCTTTTGTTGCCTTTGTCGTCCTTTCGGCAAGCTTTCTGACCTCGTCCGCAACAACGGCAAAACCTCTTCCCTGTTCTCCTGCACGCGCGGCTTCGATTGCGGCATTCAGCGCAAGCAGGTTAGTCTGGTCGGCTATGTCGTTTATTACGCCGATTATTTCCCCTATCTTTTCCGACGAAGTTCCAAGCTCCGTAATGGTATTAGAGACTATTCCCACGGTACGCTCTATATTTTTCATTTCCGCCGCCACATCCTGAACGGATTTTGTTCCGTATTCAACCACCTTTTCGGTTTCTGAGGCTTTGTTGGCGGAGGAGCTGGAATTTTTGGCAACCTCTACGATAGCTACGGACATCTGTTTAATGGATTCTATAATCATGGATGCCTTTTCTCTCATTTGTTGTATCGTTTTTTCGAATTCTTTTGAAGATGCGGAAAGTTCTTCCGACTGAGAGCCGAGGCGGCCGGATGTATTCATAATGCCTTTTACGTTATTGGATAGAGAATCGACTAAGCTGTTTATATTTTCCGCAAGAATGCCGATTTCGCTTTCCCTATGGACATTCAGCTTTATTTTGGAAGTCAAATCGCCTTCGGCGATATGCTTTATTTTATTAACGGCGATATTTAATGTATCCACCACGGTTTTTTTAAAATAAATTGCCCCAAATAATAGTATTATTAAAAACAGGACGGGAAAGGCCGTAAAGAGGATATTTAAAAATTTTACTTTGCCGTAATACGACGACATTACCGCGTGATGTATATTGCCTATTTGGCTTATCATCGGATTAAGCTGGCTTTCAAAATATGCAGGGCTCATTGCGGCGCCGAGCAATAACGGGTATTTCAAAACCCTTTCGGCTATCGGATGAAAAATATAATATTTTTGGGATAGGCTTAAAAGGTTAAGCTTGGTATTTTTAGAGACAAACATATGTAAATTGGTCTTTTTAATTCCAAAAATAGAATTAGCTTTAACATTTTTAAATCCGGAGGTATAACCTTTTAAAGCAAATCCTAAATTCGTAAATTCATTTTTGGAAACATTTGCTATTTTTAATATTTTTGCATTGTAAAATTTTTCGATTTTAGATTTAGCCTTTTTAGATTTAGCCGTGTTTATTTTGAGCATTTTTTCACGGGATAGAAATATTATTTGCAAAAGATTTCCCTTGAGGTCTTTAATTGCTCCTTCGGTCTGGAAAACGGCATTCATATTTAAGGTATCCCGCTTCAAAGCGCCTGCGTAATAAATCAAAAATACATTTATCGATAAAATAAAAATGAACCCTGCTATCATGAGAAAATAGAGCTTGGATTTTAATGTTTTAAACATAAAATTAATTCTCCTTGTTCCATTTGTTTATTGTAAAATGAGCTTCGCCGGTTTAACGGACATACTAAATTAAAAGAAAATGTTATTCGATATAATTACTTAATATATTATTAATTTGAAAAAGTAAAGTAAATATTTTCGTGAAAGTAATTTAAAAATTGTTGACTTAAAATATATTGAAATGATAATATATTAATAATCATATATATTTTTATTGCATATTTTCGGATATAATTAAAAGAGTTATAATGATTTGTATAATTTGTATAAGCAGAATACGACAGTTATTAATTCGGAATAAATTATAACATTATCTGCGTTTACCGGAGTGTTTACGATGACAATTAAGATTAAAAATTCGGAAGGTTTTTTCAATTTAAATTTTATTGCCCTTAAAAAAAGGTTCAGGCTTGTTTTTTATCTTTTAATTTTATTATCCATTCCGTTATTAATGTCGGGATGTGCAAAGAAACCCTCGATTATTCAAAAGATGCCTCAAAGAGTGAATGTCCATGCCGTTAAAACCTCGTATAAAATAATAGGCAAATATTTAAAATCCCCCGGAAATGTAGTTTCTTTAAACAATACTGTTATTTCCGCTCATATAATGGGATATATAGTATATGAAAATATACATTTGGGGCAAAGCGCCTACAGAGGGCAGCTGCTCTTAAGGTTGAGCGCTCCCGAGATTAGTTCGAAGTATTACGCCGCTAAGGCGGGATTTTTAAACGCTCAAAAGACTTACGGCAGAATGAAAAGGCTTTATAAAGAAAATTCCGTTTCAAGGCAGGCATACGATAACGCATTTATGCAATATAAGGTTGCAAAGGCCGATTTAAACGCCGCCTTAAGCTACTTAAATTATAAAAACATTTACTCCCCGATAAACGGGGTTATAACTCAAAAAAAGGTTTTTTTGGGAGACCTTGCCTCTCCGGGGCAGATACTCTTGATGATACAAGCCGTAAATAGATTAGAATTCAAAACGGATGTCAATGTTAAATATTACGGTATTATTACGGCAAACGAAAGGGTTAAATTAGATATTAATTCTGTTAATAAAACAGTCGGCGGGACGGTAATATCCGTCGTCAAATCCGCCAATCCTTATTCCCATTCCGTTGTGGTAAGGATTAAGATTAACCGGCCGGAAAAGCATGACTTGCTTCCCGGCATGTACGGCGTCGCAAGATTTAAGATCGGCAAAAGAAAAGCCATGATTATTCCGAAAGCGGCCGTGTCGAAAAGGCTCGGGATTTGGGGCGTATATATTGCAAATAACGAGGGGGAAGTTATGTTTCAGCCTATTAAAAAGGGTCCGATTTATAAAAAAAATTATATTATAGCTTTAAACGGGCTAAGTCCGGATTTAACCGTAATCACATCGGATTTAAGCAAAATCTCCGTCGGCGGTTATGTTAATCCGGAATATTCAACGCATTAATAGACTTTAATTTGCCGATAGAAAACACAATTTACGCAAGGAGCTATAATAATTAAGATGAATAAAAACTTTAGCGCTAAGATTACCGAATTTTTTATAGAAAACAAGATAACGGTTTTATTGATTTTATTCAGTATCGGATTCGGTATTATTGCAATACTTTTTACGCCGAGGCAGTATAACCCCCAGATTATAGTTCCTGCCGCAAATGTTATCGTCAGGTTTCCGGGAGCCAGCGCCAATCAGGTTAAAAACCTTGTCACTAAGCCGCTTGAAAGGAAAATGTGGCAGATTCCCGGCGTAAAGCATGTCTATTCCATTTCAATGAATTCAGAGTCCATCGTTACCGTGGAGTTTCACGTTAACGCAAGCAGGGATAAAAGCCTTGTCGATTTGTACAATAAGGTTTTTTCCAATCTGAATGAAATTCCAAAGGGGGTGATGAGACCCCTTATAAAGCCGATAGATGTAAATCATGTGCCTATACTCAACATTACCCTGTGGAGCAAAAAGTACGGCGGCGGGTATTTAACCGCCGTTGCGGGCAGAATATTAGACAGATTGGATGCCGTTCACGGAACCGGCGTTACATTTTTAAACGGGGCAAGATATAAGCGGTTAAATGTTTATCTTAACCCGGTTAAAATGGCCGCTTATAATGTTTCTCCTTTAATGATTGCACAGGAACTTAAAGGAACTAATATCGATTTGCCCGCCGGTTTTCTCCAAAATAACAACAAAAAAACATTTTTGACGGCGGGGGGATATTTTCACCGTGTCAGTTCGGTTAAAAATTTTATTATTTCCGTTTTTAACGGCAGACCTGTTTACTTAAAAGATGTGGCTGTCGTTAAATATTCTTACAGACCATTAAATTCTTTATCCGAAATCGGTTTTGGCAAGTATTACGGAGAAATTAATTTTAAAGACAAGATAATAGCCGGCGCCAAAGGTATATATCCTGCCGTGACTATCGCAATCGCAAAAAGAAGGGGAAAAAATGCGGTTACCGTTGTTGACAATGTGCTGCGGGATTTTCATTCGATAGTTAAAAACGACATGCCGAACGGCGTTCATTATACTATAACGAGAAATGACGGAAAAAAGGCAAATAATGCCGTCAACAAGCTATTGTTTCATTTAATAATAAGCATAGCGATTGTTATAGCCCTCCTTTTGATAATATTGGGTTGGCGGGAAGCGTTTATAGTTGCGTTTACTATACCTTTAATGTTATTTCTAACTCTCGGAATTGCCTTTATTTTCCATCAAACGCTTAATAGAATAACTCTCTTCGCATTGATACTTTCGCTGGGACTTTTGGTCGATAATGCAATTGTCGTTATCGATAATATAGAAAGGGTTTTTTCAAGGCAGAGGAATATACTGCCCGCTTATGCCGTGGACGCCGTTAACGAGATAGGAAATCCTAATTTCTTCGCAACTTTAGCGGTTATAGCATCTTTTATACCTATGCTGTTTGTTACCGGCATGATGGGCCCTTACATGAGGCCGATTCCCTTTAATGTTCCGATAGCCATGATAGTGTCGTTATTTGTCGCTCTTACGATTGTTCCGTGGTTTTACTTAAAGCTCATGGCAAACGAAAAAGGCATGGCGCTTCTTCATAAAAAGGAGAAAAAGAAAGAAAACAAAGATATTAAAAAGGGTTTATACGGTAAAATATTAACTCCGCTGCTTTTGAGCAGGAAGAAAAGGTTAATTTTTATTTCGGTAATTATTTTTCTTTTTATTGTTGCAATGGCGCTGCCGGTTTTAAAAATAGTAAAATTTAAAATGCTTCCCGTTGCCAATGCAAATACCTTTTTAATAACTATAAACGCCAAGCCAGGTTCATCTTTCGAAAAAACTAATCTTATTACGCTTAATGTAATAAATTATTTAAAAAGAATAAAGCAGGTTAAAAATTATGTCGCCACCGTCGGAACGCCTTCCGTTATAGATTTTTCGGGGCTGCTTCGCGGTTCTAATTTCAGAAATGCAAGCTGGTTTTCGGAAATCAGGGTAAATTTAATAAGCAAAGATAAAAGGGCGGTATCATCGCATCAGCTTGCTTTAAATATTTTGCCCGTGGTCCACCTAATCGGCAAAAAATACGGCGCAACTATAAAAGTTCTAGAAAGCCCGCCTGGACCGCCGGTAAAAGCAACAATAGTGGCGGAAATTTACGGGTCAAATTATAAGGAGCAGGAAAGGCTTTCCAAGACTGTAGAGTCAATGATGAAAAAGACAAGGGGCGTAACCGATGTAAATTCTTCTTATAAAAAGCCTATAAGAAAGGTAATGTTAATTATACGCAGAAGAAAGGCCTCGCTGCTCGGCATAAGTTCCGAAGAGGTTGCAAGGTCCGTTTATCTTTTGAATAACGGCATGACGGTTGGAACAATTCACAGAAAAGGGCATTTGCATCAGGAAGATATTTATTTAAGGATGCCCGATTCTTTTAAAACAGATATAAATTCGCTTTCAAGCATTTGGATTTATGCCCCTTACGCCAACAGATTAGTGCCTTTAAATTCCGTGGTTAAAATAAAACACGGCTATTTGCGCAATATGATTTATGAAAGGGATTTAAAACCTGTGGTATATGTTTACGGCAAAGTTATAAAAAGAAGCCCGATGTATGCAAATTTGGATTTATTTCTGCACTTTTTAAAGCATCCCTTGCCGGCGGGTTATAGTATAAGATGGGGCGGGGAGTGGCATCTTACGCTTAAGGTTTTTGCGCAATTGGGCGCGGCTATGGGGATAGCCATTTTGCTTATTTACATACTTTTAGTCGGCTATACGGGTTCATTTTTGCTCCCCGTTATACTTATGGGCGCAATACCGCTTGAAATGATTGGAATAATGCCCGGTTTTGCCGTTATAGGGACATACTTTACCGCTACATCTATGATAGGAGCAATTGCTTTATCGGGGATTGTCATAAGAAACTCGCTTTTGCTGATAGAATTTATTAACGATAGGAAAAAAGAAGGATATAATATTGAAGACGCGCTGGTCGAAGCGGGCGCAATGAGAGCGAGACCAATTATTATCACCGCTCTTGCGGTTATATTCGGCTCGGTAATATTAGTAACAGACCCTGTTTGGAACGGGCTTGCCTGGGCGCTTATTTTCGGAATGTTAGCATCTACCGCCTTGACGCTTGTCGTCATTCCTATTCTTTATTATATGATTGAAGGAAGAAGATGGCATAAAGAGGAAATTCACGATAATTTATAGAATAATATAATAATAAAATAATATAGCCGATAAAGATAACAAAGGAGTCGATTATGCCGATAAGATTCGAATGTAAAAATAGCTGCGTAGCTCTTATAGATATAGATCTGGGAAATAAAAACACCTTTAATATATCGGAGATGAACGAATTAATTAAAATATTCGAAGAACATATAGAAAAAGAGCTTGATTTAAAGGCTATTTTGATAAAAAGCTCTAATGCGGATTTTTATGCAACCGGACCCGCGATAAACGAGATTAAAAGTCTCGATAAAAACGGAGCAAGATATTATATAACTATTTTAAATATGATGACAAAACATATTCAGGAATCCCCGGTTCCGGTTATCTGCGTCGTTAAAGGGGCGGTAAGCGGAATAGGTTTCGATATCGTATCGTCCGCCGATTTTAGATTCGCGCTTAAAGATACGGTTTTTGCGGATGTTTCGTCAAAGTACGGCTTGTTGTCGCCTTCATCTATAGCGCTTAGATTAAGTTTCTTAATCGGGGTCCAAAGGGCAAAGGAAATTATATTAAGCGGCAAAAATTATTCGGGCAGTGATTTGTATAATTTTAATTTTTTGACGAATATTTTTGACGCGGATGAAATCGATACAAAGGTCGATGATTTTTTAAACGAGTTTAAAGAGTTATCGATCGATTCTTTAAGGCTTAAAAAAAGATTTTTTATAGATTTATGGAAAAATTATATTAAAAATAACCAATTTCCCGTGGACAATATTTTTTCGGAACTGCTTAAAAGCGGGAAAGACTGGAAAAAGTTGCTCGCCGGTTCTGAAAATAAAACCTTATAATTTTTGATATTAGAACATTTTTTTATTTTTTTGTTTTTTTTTGCTTGACAAGAATTTTAGAATATTCTATATTTAGAATATACGCATAATTGTGATATGTTATATCACCAAGTAAGTAAAAAATGGGAAAAATGGAAAAAGAGTTCTGTGCCGACGATAAAAATCTGAACAGAAAATGCAAGGAATTGGCTTATATTTTTAAGCTGTTGTCCAATCCTACAAGACTCGGAATTCTCTGCATTGTTGAAGGTGAAGAAGTCAGCGTAAACGATATATCTTCCGCCCTCGGAAAATCCCAATCTAATATTTCCCAACATTTAGCCGTTTTAAGAAATACCGCAATGGTCGATTACAAAAGAGAAGACAATAAGCTTTTGTATTATTTAAAAAATTCTAAAATAAGACAATTAATAAAAGACATAAAAGAGATCAAAGACGCAAAGGATTTTAAGGATATAAGAATATCTGACGATATCTTTCCTGAAACAGATGGCGGCACGGGTCCGTGAGCAGTACCGCTTCCATAGTTTAAAATTCAAATTTCCGCGTAGTGTTTTTTATTTTTTAGAAGGTTATTTTTTGCTTCTGCAAAAAATAACCATGTTGGAATTATGTCAAAAATTAATCAATAAAATATCAAAAAGATCGACGAATATTTACACCCTAAAAGTTGCGAAGCGACTTGATTAAAATATATAAATATGAGGAGGTATTTTAAATGAGTGAAGAAACCAAAAATCCTATCACAGAAAAGATTGAAAGCACCAAGGGGGGGCATTTTTATAAGGAAATCATGAAAGATTTCCGTATTAAAGAGTCCCTTCACGGTTGTTTGAATTGCGGAACCTGCGTGGCTAATTGTCCCGCCGCCGCTTTTTACGATTATTCCCCGCGTGAAGTCTGCCAGATGATAATCGAGGGCGACGAAGAGACGATAGAAGAGTATATGAAAGGCAAAATTTGGAATTGCGCCCAGTGCTATAGTTGTAAATACAGGTGTCCAAAAGAAAACTCCGCAGCGGATATCGTTATGGCTATGAGAGAGATTGCCGTTAGAGAAGGTCTTGCGGCAGAAGCGCTTGCAGGTTATACAAGAATTGCAAAATTGGTTCTTACAAGGGGAAACCAGTTAGCTCCCGATATGCTTTCTCCCGATGCATTTCCCGATTGGGGTCCCAGAATGATAGAGTTGTCATCCAAAAAAATGGAGATGAGAGAGGAACTTTTTGAAGGGTTTCCGGGCATGAATGTCGTAGATAGAGCATGGGCAGCCGAAGATTATACTATATACGAAATGCAAAAGATATGGGAAGAAAGCGGAGCGCTCGAGAAGGTTGGAACGGTGTTCCCCTTTTTAGTCGATATCGTTCAAGAGGATATGGAGGACAAGGCGGAAGAAATGGAAGCTAAAATAGAAGAAAAGAAAGCTAAACTTGAGGCATCCAAAAAATAAAATAAACATAAAGGTCGAATTGAATTAAATAAATAGAACCCGGCTTTTGCGGGAATGACAATCGATAAGTTAATAAATTTAAGTTAATTTTGGAGGGCATTATGTCTTATGAAATAAATGATGTCAAAACGGGAATAAACCATGGGAAAGGTATGAATTACCATGTCCATGATATAAGGGCGGAGATGAAAAAATTGGAAGAAGAGGGCGAGATTAAGATTGCCCATCTAATCGGTCCTTATAAAGAAGAAGAGGTTATGTACGGAATAAAAAAGAGGGTTCCTTTAGATATGCATTATCAGCATAAAAGCTGCGGACAGTGCGCCAATCTTCCGGGGGTTCCAAGGTCGAATTTTTATTACAGGGATAAGCTTGGAATTAAATACTACAACGATATGCAGCAGACTTCATGCACCGCCTGGAATTATCATGCATCAGGACTCGGCAATCTTGTTCAGTTAGCGTCCGTTGCCGCCAGAAACTGGCATAGGGCTTATGAAGAAGGCTATAATTTTACGATACACTGCGTTACAAGTTTCGGCAACTATCTTGAGATGAGGCATCTTCTTGTCGGCAATAAAGAACTTAGGGATTCCGTAAAGAAGGTTCTTGCAAAACTCGGGAGAGAACTTGTTATCCCTGAAGAAATTATTCATGACAGTGAAATTGCGTATGCCCTGAGGGATAAGATACTGGCGAGCGCCGATCCAAAAAGACTCGAAGGGATTAAAGGATTAAGGGCTGTCGAACATTACGGATGCCATTTCTTTAAGCAGGTATCGGACGATATTATCGGCGGAAAAAGGCCGATAGTTGTCGGAGGTCTTGCTTCCACGCTGGGCGTTCAAATGGAAGAGTATTCAAAATGGTTTATGTGCTGCGGCTTCGGCTTCAGGCATATTCTTGTCAATAGGGAATTTACAAGGTCTGCGCAAAATATTAAGCTGAAAGCCATTAAACAAGAGGTAGATCCCGATATGATATTAGTTAACTGCACAGGCTGCGGAACGACTTTTGATAAAACGCAATGGATACAGAAGGCCGTCGGAGAAGATTATCATTACCCGGTTGTATTCTATTCCCAGCTTGCGGCACTTGCTTTAGGCGCTCATCCGTTTAAAGAAGCCGGTTTAAACTTTCATGTAACGCCCGTCGAACCGCTTTTAGACAAGATGGGTATAGCATATAATTAAATATAAATATTAAATTATTGAATAAGGGGACAGGCTTAAGTCTGCCCCCGAAACAACATTTAAAAAAGTAAAATTATATTCATTAAAGGAGGTATTTTAAGGTGAAAACTGTTTTGGTAATCGGCGGAGGAGTGACTGGACTTAAAGCTGCATCGGAACTTGCAGGAATGGGTTATAATGTTTCTTTGGTTGAAAAGGAAGATTATTTGGGCGGGCAGGTGGTAAAGCATAAATATTATAAGCTTGCACCGGATTTAAGACCGGCGGGAGATGTAATAGACCCTGTTATTAAAGCCGTAGAAAGTAATTCGAATATTAAAGTGCATAAGCATTCGCGCGTAGTAGCCGTTTCCGGCAACGCCCCCGAATTTAAAGCAAAGATAAAAAATTCAAAGGGCGAAAGCGAGGAGACTTTTGGGGCGATTGTCGTGGCCACCGGATTCGAACACTTTGACCCGGTCGTAAAGCAAGAATACGGCTATGGAAGATTTAAGGATGTCGTCACAAATTCCGAGGTCGAAGAGATGCTTAATCCTAACGGTCCGACAAAAGGGGAATTAAAAAGACCGTCAGACGGTAAGGTTCCAAAAAAGATTGCAATCTTTCAGTGTGTCGGTTCCCGCGATAAGCAGGTAGGCAACCCTTATTGTTGCAGGGTAGGCTGTGTCGTTTCCACAAAGCAGGCAATAGAAATAAAGGAAAAATATCCCGATTCCGAGGTTTATGTTTATTATATGGATATGAGAATGTTTGGAAGGGGTTGGGAAGAACTTTACGGTAAAGCCATGGAAGATTACGAAGTAATATTCACCAGAGGCAGAGGCGCGGAAGTTACGCTTAAGAATCAGCAGCTTTCATTAAGAGCGGAAGAAACTATCATGGACAGGCCGATACAACATTCGGTCGATATGATTATTCTTGCGGCAGGAATTGCGGCGGGAGACGGAACGATAGATGCCGCAAAAGTTTTAGGCATTAAGCAAAACGATTACGGGTTTCTTGCTCCGAAGGATGATTTTTTAAGTCCCAACGAATCGTCTAAGGCAGGCATATATATTGCGGGCGCCGATAAGGGACCGTTGGATATCGAAAATTGCATAGTCGAAGGCGCGGCAGTTGCGGCAAAAGTGGCAAGCAATTTAAAAAATTAATGCTTAGAATTAATATTGATGATTGATGATGTTAATAAAATAAGATTTATAAGGAGTCTATAATGGCAGAAAATACTGATAAAATGGTTATAGATGGCGTTGAACTCACAGGTATATGGAAAGAGTTTCTGCCGTCAAGAATATTATACGAGGATGTTACTACGGAATTTCTTGACGAGGTTAAGAAACTACCCGGAGGTTCTACAATAGTTAAATGTTACCAATGCGGAACATGTACCGGCGGATGCACCCTTCCAGATTTTGTCGATAAATTTAATCCAAGGAGATTTATCGATTTGGTCAGAAGAGGGCATTACGATATATTAGTGAATGAAAATAAAGATTTAGTCTGGAAATGCGTTTCATGCCAAAGATGCACGCATAGATGCCCGAGAGGCGTTAATACGCAGGAAGTCGTCAGGGCTATCGCCAAATTCCTCGAGGATAGAAAGGTATTTGGAAAACTTACAAACGACGAGGCTTTCGATGAAGTCTTTATGGGAGAAGTTATCGAGGATGGAAGAATCGATGAAGTTAAAATAGTAAAGGATTTCTATTCCAAAACCGGAAGACTTAAGGACATGATGAGCGCGGACCAACTTTCTTTAGGGTTTAAGATGCTTACAAGCGGAAGAATTAAGTTATTCGGCGGGAAGATTAAAGACTGGAAGAAAGTTTCTCAAAGGTTAAAGGAGGAATTACAATGAAAATTGGATATTTTCCCGGCTGTTCTTTAAAAGGAATGGCAAGGGCATATGATGAATCGACAAAAATTGTTGCGGAAGGCTTTGGCATAGACTTATTGGAAGTGGATGATTTTAACTGTTGCGGAGCTCTTGAAGCGAAAGGTTCGAACGAAAAATTATCTTATATGCTTCCCGCGAGAGTTATGGATTCCGCTAAAGGCAGATTTCATGTGGATGCCGTAGTTACGCCATGCAACGGCTGTTATCACAGTCTTCTAAGAACCAATGCCGCTATGAATGAAAATGCGGATGCAAAGGGCAGCGTAATAAAATTCCTTAAAGATGTGGGGTACGGGACTTACGAAGGGGATATAGATGTAAGACATTTTCTTGAATTATTTTATAACGAAGTGGGCCCGGAAAAGATTAAAGCCTCCGTTAAAAAATCTTTAAAAGGGCTTAAAGTTGCTTCTTATTACGGATGCCTGTATGAAAGACCAAAAACTATTACAAAAACAGGCTATAAAAGCAAAAGAGACGATTCCGAAAACCCTCACTTTCAAGACGATTTATTGAAAGCCACCGGGGCTGAAATAGTAGAGTTTCAGGCTGCCGCTTCATGTTGCGGCGGGGCGCACGCATTACAGGATGAGTCCTTATCGGCAACTTTATCGGCCGCTATCTTATCTGCCGCCAAAGAGGCGGGCGCCGATGTTTTAGCATTGCCGTGTCCTTTATGCGGGGCGGCATTGGATATTAAACAGCCGGAAATTATAAAGGCGCACGGGGAAAAGGCAAAACTTCCCGTCGTATATTTCACGCAGCTGATAGGGTTAAGCATGGGTAAATCGCCAAAAGAGCTTAAATTAACCGATCCTATATCTAATCCGATGGAAGTTTTGAAAGCTAAGGGGCTTGTTTAGTAAACATTAAATCACGGACCATTAGTTTATAAAAAAATATTAAACTGCCTGTTTTATTCAATAAAACAGGCAGTTTTTTTATATGCCTTAATATAATATGCTTGAGAATAAGAAAAAATTATAGTATTATAAATAAAATTTTATAAAATTAAAAAATATAAGGAGGAAAATTTATTATGTCAAAACTTAACGGATGTGATATTCCCGAGCATTTGTATTACAGCGTCGAAAAACATGTATGGGGAAAGATCGAATCTGACGGCACGGTTACAATCGGAATGACAAGCGTGGCCCAAAGCTTAGCCGGCAAACTTTTGTATATTACCCCAAAAAAGGTCGGGCAAAAAATAGCTCAATTAAAGTCTGTTGCGACAGTCGAAAGCGGTAAGTATGTCGGTCCCGTTCCCGCTCCATTCTCGGGCGAAATAGTTGCCATCAACGAGGACTTAGTTAAAGATGTGTCCGCCATTAATACCGACCCCTACGGAAAAGGATGGGTTTGCAAAATAAAGCCGGCCGACGCCGAAGCGGATAAAAAAAATCTCCTTACCGGAAAAGAAGCCGTGGAGGCATACAAGAAAAAGATAGAAGCCGACGGAATTAAATGCGAATAATCTATATCAGTCGTAGGAGGACATATCAATGGCACTTTTTAATGAATGCAATATCCCTGAGGATTTATACTATGATATCGAAAACCAGGTATGGGGCAGAAAAAATGATGACGGGACTTTTACATTTGGTATGACCGACCCGGCTCAATCTTTAGCAGGCAAGATTCTTTATGCCGATGTAAAGGCTGTCGGAAAGATTATAAAAAAGGGCAAAAGCGCAGCCACTATAGAAAGCGGAAAATATGTCGGACCTTTTCCGATGCCTTTTTCAGGAGAAATAGTCGATATTAACCATGAATTGGAAAAAGATTCCCATATCATCAACATTGATCCTTATGGAAAGGGATGGATAGTAAAATTAAAGCCGCTTCCCGAGTCATTGTCGGATATAAATTCTCTGCCCACTGGAGAAGAGGCGGTTAAGTCGTATATAAAAAAATTGGAAGACGAAGATATAATTTGTAAAAAGAGATAATAAATAAATATGAGTTTTTATGAATTTAACGAAGATTTTAGCCGGGAATACTTAGAAGGATTCGAAATAAGAAAGGCAAATTTTAATTCGGAGATGCACTTTTATGCTCCAAGCATAAAGGCTTACGAGACCGAGGATTTTAAAAATAACAAGTCTGATTCCTTCCCCCCTTTTTCTATTACGGGCGAGGCCTGTTCTTTAAAATGCGAGCATTGCAATGCCGAAATTTTAAAATCGATGGCGCCGGTCGTAACAGAGGACAGTCTTTACGAAAGGGCATATTCTATTTATAAGTCAAACGGCCGCGGGTTTTTATTAAGCGGCGGTTCTAACAGCAGGGGGATAGTAGATATTCTTCCTTATATAGGCGCTATAAAAAGGATAAAATCCGATTTTAATCTCAAGGTTATAGTGCATTGCGGGTTAATTACGGAAGAGATAGCAGACGGGCTTTATACCGCCGGCGTAGATTCCGCTATGCTGGACATTATCGGCGACGAGGATACTATCCGCAAGGTCTATCATCTCAACGCAACCGTTTTCGATTATGAAAATTCTCTGAAATTCTTGTCGGAAAGGAATATCCCATCTTCTCCTCATGTCGTAATAGGGCTAAAACATGGAAAGATTGCGGGAGAGTACAACGCGATAGATATCATATCGCGCTATAATATTTCTTCCCTCGTGCTTGTCGGTTTTATGCCCATGCATAATACAAAGATGGAAAATATTGCTCCGCCGCAACCCGGGGAAATCGGAGATATTTTTCTGTATGCCCGCAAAAAATTTCTTAGCACCCCCGTCCTTTTGGGATGCGAAAGGCCTTACGGTTTAAATAAATTTAAAATCGAGGAGTTAGCCGTAAAATCGGGATTAAACGGCATCGCATATCCTTCCGAAGGCATTATACCTTTTAGCATAAAATTAGGATTAAAGCCTAAATTCTCCGAGGTTTGCTGTTCTTTAATTTTTTCCGAAATGGCTTTGCCGGCTATAGAGTTGGGAAATTAATCAAATAATAAAAAATGTTCAGGGTAATAGACACGGGTGTAAACGATTTTTCATTTAATATATGTATGGATAAAGCCCTTGTGGAATTAAGGAAAAAAGGGCTGATTCCGGACACTTTTCGTTTTTTGAGTTTTAAGCCCTGCGCTCTTGTAGGGTATCATCAATCCGTGTTCAGCGAGATAAGGGGTGATTACTGCAAAGATAACGGCATTCCAATCGGCAGGCGAATTACCGGCGGGGGGGCTATATACTTTGACGAAACGCAGCTTGGCTGGGAGCTTGTTTTTTCTTCAAAAAGCATAAAGATAAACAACCTCGAAAAGCTTACCGAAACCATTTGTAATGCTTTTACTAAAGGAATTAACAGACTCGGCATAAATGCAAAATTCAGGCCGAGAAACGATATAGAGGTGGATGGCAGGAAGATTTCGGGAACCGGCGGAACTTATGAGTCATCCGTTTATTTTTTTCAGGGAACGCTGCTTCTGGATTTCAATCCCGAAAATATGGTTAAATCTTTAAAAATTCCTCTCGAGAAGCTGACCTCAAAAAATTTCGATTCTATACTTTCAAGAGTAACTTCCGTTAAAAGTCTGCTGGGTTATATACCGGAGTTAGACTCAATTAAATCCGCCATTATTTCAGGGTTTGAGGAAAGTTTAAATATAGGTTTTTACGGAAGCGGCATATCCGAAGAAGAACATAAGTTTTTGGAAGAAAACCGCGCATATTATGCTTCGAGAGACTGGGTATATTTAAATGAGTTTGACCCTGTGGAAACGAAAATGGTTTCCGAGATTTATAAGTGTAAAGGCGGAATTTTTAAAACATATGCCAAGATTGACCAAAAAAGGAGCTTATTAAAATATATTTATTTTACCGGCGATTATTTTGTTTCTCCGGCAAGGGCAATATCCGATTTGGAAGGCTGCTTAAAGGATACGCCGTTTGATGAAATTATATTTAAAATAGACGATTACTTCGAAAAATTTAAACCCGAATTTCAAAATATTAAAAAAGAGGATTTTTTTAATATCGCGGCTCAAATAATAAACAAGATTAATTTCTCAAAAAATGCGGGTATTAACGAAGCGGAACTGTCGAGATGTATTTTTATAAACGGAATGAAGCCCGAAGATATAAAGGGCGCTAAATTTATTCTTTTGCCTTATTGCGCAAAGAAAGCCGGCTGCGTTTATAGAAATGTGGATAATTGCGCTTCCTGCGGCGAATGCGAAACGGGCATAGCCTATAAATTTGCCAAAAAATACAATATCAATCCAAAGACAATAATAAATTATGAAAATTTGGTCGAAACATTAATCGAGCTTAAAGATAAGAATGTCGAATCATATATCGGTTTTTGCTGCAAAGAGTTTTATATAAAAAGAAATAAAGCCTTTATTGAAAGCGGGATAAAGGCATTGTTAATAGACATATCTTCGCCGCTATGTTATCATTATAACAAGGAAGAGGACGCATATAACGGAATCTTTCAAGAAGAAACTAAACTCGGCGTTAATATTCTGGAAAGTTTAAAAATATATAAATAATATGGAAAAATGTTTTCCATCACAAATTTAAAGGAGGACAATGTTTTATGAGTCTTATGAACAAAAATCCTTTAGCGGCGGACACGGTTGATTACGCGGACAGAGGTGAGGGCAGGACTCCGGCTTCTTGTGAAAATTCCCCCGATTATTTAAAAGTTAGCCTTGCGGCTGCAATGACCCTTGGTTTTGTTCCCGGAATGTTTTATCGCAATGCCTGTCTTCATTGCGTAAATGTGCTTCTTACTTATGATGACGGATGCAGGGCAAATTGCGCATATTGCGGCCTTCAAAAGTCGAGGGAAGGCGAATATAACGAGAAGAGTTTTATCAGGGTGGATTGGCCGGTTTTTAAGACGGACGATATTATCGATTTTACCCTTAAGAAAAAAGAGATAATACACAGGATTTGCATATCGATGATAACCCACGAGAGAGCGAAAGAGGATACTTTTAACATATTAAAGAGATTTTCGGGCGGGCTTCACTGTCCGGTTTCGATATTAATGACCCCGACGATATTAAAGCATGACGATATCGATAAGTTTAAAGAATATGGGGCGGACATGTTAACCGTTGCCTTAGATGCCGCAACGCCGGAACTTTTTGACGAGTACAGGGGAAGAGGCGTAGGCGGCCCTCACAGGTGGGAAAAGTATAATGATATTTTAGATTATTCGGTTTCCATTTTTGGCAAGAATCGCGTGGGATGCCACTTAGTCGTCGGATTGGGCGAAACCGAAAAAGAAATGATATACAGGATTCAATCCGTTCGCGATAGGGGCGGAAGATCCCACCTTTTTTCTTTTTATCAGGAAAAGGGTTCAAAATTAGAAAATCATCCCCAATGCCCAGCGGGTCAATTCAGGCGCGTTCAGGTTGCAAGGCATATAATAGACTACGATATGGGAAGAGCGGAAGAAATGACATTTGAAGAATCCGGCAAGGTTGTGGACTTTGGCATTCCTTTTAAAAATGTGGCTGAAATAATCGAGGGAGGAACTGCTTTTCAAACCACCGGTTGTCCGGGGAAAACCGAAATATCATCCTGCAATCGTCCGTTTGGCGATTCCTCGCCGAGTAATATCAGGAGTTTCCCCTTCGAATTAAATGCTCTTGATGTGGCAAGGGTGAGAAGAGAACTTTTGGAATACGATTAACGGAAAAACTTGATTACCGCAGATGCGGGTGTGGATATATTAAGGAGGATATATATTGTCCGAAGCCGAAACCATAGTAGTAAAGGTAAAACACCTTGGTAATTTGCAAAATCAGATTATAACCAAAAATCATACCATTATAACCGATGAACCCGAAGAATCCGGCGGAGATGAATTGGCCGCCAATCCGGTGGAGCTTTTATTAGGCGCCGAGGGCGCATGTACAATTTCCGTTTTAATGATGTTTGCAAAAAGAATGAAATACGACTTAAGGAATGTCGAAATAAATTTAATTCACAAAAGAGTCAGGGTGGAAGAGCTTAAAGAAGCAGGCATCGAAATTGATAACGAAAGAGGTTATGTTCATAAGATAGAAAAAAATATAAAATTTATAGGCAATCTCGATGATGACCAGCTCGAAGAACTGCAAAGGGTTTCAAAAAGGTGTCCCGTTCACAATATGATTGAAAAGCGTTCCTATTTCGAGGTTTCATTCGACCACAGTCTTAACGCCAAATCATAAAATATAAATAACTCAGTAGAGGAATAGAATGCATAAATTTGATCCGGCAAATCATAAAAGATTAAATTCGGAAGAGCGGTACAGAATAATGCCGCCGGAACTACTAATAGATGAAATAGAAAAGACGGCAGAGGCAAATCTAAAAAGCGGCGAGGCTGTGACTATTGCAGATGTCGGCTGCGGAAGCGGCTTTTTTTCATTATCTATAATGAAAAGATTTCAGGATAAAAACATCCTTCTGTTTGCTTTGGATGTGAGCGATGAAATGCTCGGCATATTTAATGATAATCTAAGGAACGAAGTTGGCGGGAAAAATTTTTCCAAAGTCAAATCTTTTAAGTGCGAGGAGTATTTTCTGCCCCTTGCCGATAATTCGGTAAATATTCTTTTGCTGGCAAATGTTTTTCATGAAATAGAAGATAAATCGAATTATCTTCAAGAGATAAAAAGGGTTTTAAAGAATGAAGGGACTTTCTTCCTCATAGATTGGAAAAAAGAGGATTTAAATCCGGTAATGGGACCTCCCGCGGGGGAAAGAGTTTCCACCGAAGAGGCGGTTAACATACTTAAAAAAGCTAATTTTAAGGATATCAAATCACTTCCGCTATATTCTGCATCCTTTACTTTAGTTTCTAGAAAAAGGGATTAAGGAATATTTTTTTAGGGCGGTATGGGGTATAATATCTTTAGTGGATAAATTCAGTTCCTTTTTTTTAAGCAAGTTAATTAAAACGGTAAAAGATTCAGGCCTTTTGGCATGGGGGGACAGGGTTCTTGTTGCCGTTAGCGGCGGCGTTGACTCCACCGTCCTGCTTTATTCCTTATATGAGTTAAGGCATTATTTTGGAATAACTCTGGCATGCGCTTCTTTTGACCACAAGATAAGACCGTCGTCCCATGAGGATATTTTATTTGTGAGCGGCTTATGCAAAAAATTTTCCCTTCCTTTTTATACGGGGCAGGCCGATGCCAAAGATTATGCAAAAAGATTAAAATTAAATCTTGAAGAGTCCGCAAGAATTTTAAGGTATAACTTTTTGATGGAATCGGCTCTTGATTTTGGCGCCCAAAAAATGGCCGCCGCTCATCATCTGGACGATTTTGCCGAAAATTTTATCATGAGGCTGACTGTCGGCGGCGGAGGCGGCGCCATAGCGGGAATTCCCGTAAAAAATAATATTATAATAAGGCCGCTTATAAGGCATACTAAGCAGGAAATTATAAATTTCGCGAGAAACAATTCGATTAAGTTTAGAGAGGATTATACGAATTATGACAAAAAAATTTTTAGAAATTTCGTAAGATTAAACATAATTCCGCAGCTTAAAAAACATAATAAATCCTTTTTAAAAACGGTTTATAATACATCCGGGGTTTTAAGGAGCGACGACGAGTTCATAAATGCCGCCGCAAAAGATTTATTTGGTAATATCTCAAAATTATTTTTCTCTAAAACGGAGGGTAACAGGCTTTTATTATCACAAATTGTTTTTAACCGCAAGGATTTAATAGGCAGTCATCGTGCTTTATTGTACAGATTGCTAAAAATTTCTATTTTGTCCTTATGGCAGCCTCAAGAC
Organism: bacterium; assembly: GCA_021802425.1. Lineage (GTDB taxonomy): Bacteria > SZUA-79 > SZUA-79 > Acidulodesulfobacterales > Acidulodesulfobacteraceae > Acidulodesulfobacterium. The sequence goes on from JAJZXJ010000014.1 coordinate 27,791, forward strand.
ATTGTAGATAAAAATATTTTCTCAAAAAAACCGATAGTTTCCTATTCAAATTTTGAAGCATTCGTTGAATTAGTTAAAAGTAAAAAACCGAACGCATATTTTAATATAAAACACTTAATATCCGTTAGAAGAGAATATGACAATATTTTTATCGAACATATTTTATTAAATAATAAACTGACATTTAAATCGTTTAATTTTAATTTTACGGGGAATGGAAAAGAAATTAAATATAAATGCATATTAAACGAATTAGATAAAACGAAATATAAGGATGTTTCCGATATAGAAATAAAAGAATTAGGCAGGTCTTTTTTTATAAAAAAGTTAAAAGAGAAGGAAACTTACAGAATAAAGGCCGGCATTTTAAAATTTAAAAAAAATACTTCGGTTCCCGCCAATGTTGCCTTTTTCGATTTCGAAAAACTTAAATTTCCCGTGGCGGTGAGAACATTTAAAGAAGGGGACAGATTTGTACCTTTGGGCGCCGGCGGGCATAAAAAGGTAAAAAGTTATTTTATCGATAAAAAAGTCCCTATGAAAGTGAGGAAAACTCTCCCGATTATCCTGTTTAAAGATGAAATAGCATGGGTTAGTTTTAATTCGATTAGCGACACTATAAAAATAACCGAATCTACCAAATATGCGGGCATTATGTTTATTAAGTAAGCGCTCATTTAAATTTATCCGAAAAACGGATTCCTGCTTTAAAATTCAATTGCGCAGGATACAAATAATTATTGAAAAATTTATATAAATATGCCATAGTTATAATAGTAGAAAGTTTAAGGAGGTTAAAACAATTTGAATTCAAGACTAAAAAACCTTTTATTGTGGGTTTTTATAATTTTTTTGATGATTTTTATCTTTACGATGTTAAATCATCATCCGCCGAAAACCCAAAAAGTTATATTCTCGTCTTTATTACAAGATATAAAATCAGACAAGGTTAAAAGTGTTACCATAGAATCCCATAATATAATCGGGGTTTATAAAGACGGCAAGAAGTTTGAAACATATGCTCCAAGCTATCCCGGACTTATAAGCCTTCTCGAAAAACATAATGTAGCGATAGACGCCAAACCGAAACCCGGTTCTCCATGGTATTTAAGCTTTTTAATAGACTGGCTGCCGATGATACTTATTCTTTTTGTTTTCTGGTATTTTTTCTGGAGGCAGATGCAGGGCGGGGCAGGAAAGGCTATGTCTTTCGGAAGATCTAAGGCAAAACTTATGACCGACACCACTAATAAAATAACCTTTAAAGATGTAGCGGGCATAGAAGAATCGAAACAGGAGCTTTCGGAAATAGTAGATTTCTTAAAAGATCCCAAAAAATACACTAAATTGGGAGGCAGGATACCGCACGGCGTATTGCTTGTGGGTCCTCCCGGGACAGGCAAGACGCTCCTTGCAAAAGCAATTGCCGGTGAAGCGGGTGTTCCGTTTTTCAGCATAAGCGGTTCGGATTTCGTGGAGATGTTTGTCGGCGTCGGCGCTTCGAGGGTAAGAGACCTTTTTGCCCAGGGAAAGAAAAACGCGCCGTGTATAATATTTATCGACGAAATCGATGCGGTCGGAAGACACAGAGGCGCCGGTCTCGGAGGCGGCCATGACGAGCGGGAACAGACTTTAAACCAGCTTCTCGTCGAAATGGACGGATTTGAACCTAACGAGGGTGTTATTTTAATTGCGGCAACAAACAGGCCTGATGTTCTTGATCCCGCGCTTTTAAGGCCGGGGAGGTTCGACAGGCAGGTAGTCGTTCCAAAACCTGACATTAGGGGAAGGGAAGAGATATTAAAGGTTCATATCAAGGATGTCCCGTTAGATAAAGATGTCGATTTGAAGGTGATAGCCAGAGGCACGCCGGGTTTTTCCGGAGCCGATTTAGCCAATATGGTGAACGAAGCGGCCCTTCTTGCGGCAAGAAAAAATGAATCGGCCGTTACGATGAACGACCTGGAAGAGGCTAAAGATAAGGTTATGATGGGTACGGAAAGAAGAAGCATGGTTATAAGCGAAAAAGAAAAAAAGGTAACCGCTTATCATGAAGCGGGACACACGCTTGTTGCTAAAATGCTTCCCGGAAGCGACCCTATTCATAAAGTTACTATAATTCCAAGAGGTATGGCTATGGGGCTTACCCAGCAGCTTCCTATCGACGAAAAACATAACTACGACAGGGAATATCTGCTAAATGAGGTGGCAATTTTATTGGGCGGAAGAACTGCGGAGGAAATTATTTTTAATCAGATGACCACCGGCGCTTCCAACGATATTGAAAGGGCTACCGATATTGCAAGAAAAATGATATGCGAGTGGGGCATGAGTGAAAAATTGGGACCCATCACCTTTGGAAAAAAGGAGGAACAGATATTTCTGGGCAGAGAATTTGCCCAGCACAAAGACTACTCCGAATCCACGGCTATCTCTATAGACGAAGAAGTTATGGATATTATTTATAAAAATCATGAAAAGGCTCGAGAGATTCTTACTCAAAATATCGATATACTTAACGACCTTGCCGGCAAGCTTATCGAAAAAGAATCTTTAAACGGCAAAGAAATAGACGAGATTATTACCGTCCATAAGCCCGATTATAAACCCGATGAGGGCAGCAATAAAGTTGACCCGAATGAGGGCGGCGGCGAGGGATTGGATATAGAGGATTAATTTTAGCTTTTAATATGCGTGAGACGGGGGCTAAGTCTCACGCATTACCTGCAAACCGCAAATAACACAAATTTTGAATGTTGAGGCCTGACCCGAATAAGTACAATATGCAAGCATATCTTATAGATATTTTTGACAGCACAAACGCCGCACAGGAGCTTATAAATATCGGCGTGTCCAATTCAGGTAGAATTATTATGGGGGATAAGCTCAAATTTATCGTCATTAAACTCAAAAATATAAATTCGACTGCATTAAACATACTTAAACAAGAAGCGTTGAGCATAGGTGCAGAACTTGCCAATCATAAGGATGTCATTACAGGAAAGATTGCTGAATCCGACAGTATTTTGTTTGGGACGCCTGTCCAATTAAGAATCATTGTCAAGAAAATAAGGACACAGGAATTTGGGTTAAAAGAGCTGTCCAAAGATCTGGAAAATATTTTAACCGCGGCGGACAATAAAGACGCTAAAATCTTAAAAACCGGTAAAGGCGATATTATTTTTAGCGGAAAAACATATATTATGGGGATACTTAATGTAACGCCGGATTCCTTTTCCGACGGAGGCGACTATTTTAATAAAGATGCCGCAGTTAAAAGGGGTTTGGATTTGGAACTGGAAGGCGCCGATATAATAGACATAGGCGGAGAATCTACAAGGCCGGGGGCGATTAGTGTCGATGAACAGGTAGAAATAGACAGGGTATGTCCCGTGATAGAAAAATTGTCAAAAACCATTAACCTGCCGATTTCTATAGATACAAGAAAACCGGGCGTTGCAGGAGAGGCTTTAAAAGCGGGCGCATCTGTTATCAACGATGTATCAGGTCTCAGTTATGATAAAGAGGGTATGGCCGGTGTTTTAGCCGCAACGGGCGCCCCTTATATTCTTATGCATTCGCGGGGAAAATTGCCGGAAGACATGCAAAGAGATTTAAGAGCTTATGACGATATTTTCTATGATATTTTAACATATTTTAATGAAAAAGTGGAATACTTAGAAGAAAAGGGCTATGGCAGAGACAATATAATTATCGATCCCGGTTTTGGTTTTGCAAAATCAATGGTTGACAATTATAATATTTTATCGGGCATTACATCGTTTAAATCCTTAGGATTACCGCTTTTGTGCGGCGTTTCAAGGAAATCGTTTATTAATGCCGTAACAGGAAAGAATAAAAATGATATTTTAAGCGGCAATATCGCCATTGCATCCTATATGAACCTAAAAAGGGTGGATATGGTAAGGGTTCACGATGTTAAACAAACGGCAAAGGCTTTTGCCGCGCTGGATAAAATAACCAATTAAGTTAAAAAGTAAAAAAATAAAAAATGATTTCCCTTTTACAAAGCTTTGGATGGCGGGATATTTTAGATATAATAATCGTCGCCTTTATTATTTATAGGGCAATAATACTTATTAAAGGAACCGGCGCGTTCCATGTATTAGTGGGGCTTATAATAATTTTTGCGGTATTTTTGATTGCCGTAGGTCTTAAACTTTATGCTACCGAGTACATATTCGGGAATTTTTTAAGTTCGATTATTATAGTAATTATCGTCCTTTTTAGAAACGAGATAAGAAGGGGTCTAATCGAGGTCGGGAAAAACCCGTTTGCCGTTGCGCAAAATAAATTAGAAAGGGTCGGCCTTATAGAGGAAACTTCAAAAGCCGTTTTCGAATTGGCCTCAAAAAGAATCGGCGCAATTATAGTTTTCGAAAGAAATGTTTTTTTGGGAGACTATTTGAAAATAGGGACTAAACTCGATTCTATTGTTTCAAAAGAGCTTTTAATAAGCATTTTTACGCCTCCGTCACCGCTTCATGACGGCGCAGTTATTATTCAAAAAGGAAAAATAGCGGCGGCATCCTGTTATTTGCCTTTATCGGCCGATGAGGATATCAATAAAAAATTCGGCACAAGACACAGGGCTGCAATTGGACTTTCCGAACTCACCGATGCCCTTTCAATCGTAATTTCGGAAGAAACGGGAAATATTGTGGTTGTGCAGCCTAAAAAGGTTGAAAAAATTAAAAGCAGCGATGATTTAAGAAATCTGCTTCTGAAAAATCTAAATTATCAGCATGAGCGCAAACAACCTTTGATAAAAACAATTTATGAACTTTTACTTGGAAAGACCGACGAAAAATAATAGTTTTAGGCAATGAATAAAAAATGAATAAAAATATAGAAAATTTATTAAAAAAAAATTTTTGGCTAAAGCTGCTTTCTTTATGTATCGCCATTATTATCTGGGCTTATGTAATCGGCGGCAAAAAACATGATGTTATTTATACCGCAGGATTAGTTATCCATCCTCTTCCAAAGGACTACGCCATAAGCAATATATTGCCGAACGATATTCATGTTAAATTGCGCGGTTCAAAAATTGCCATGGGAAAACTAAATAAAGAAATTGCTTTTAAAATTGACGGAAGCTCGCTTCTCAGTAAAAAGAATACCATTGTATTAAGCGGGTCTTATTTAGACCTTCCTTCCGGCATAAGGGTAATAAGCATACATCCAAAGATAATACCCGTCATGATCAGCAGGGTTATTATAAGGTATGTAAAGGTATTGCCGATAACTACGGGAAAGCTTCAAGCCGGTTATTATTTACAAAATATCAATGTATTTCCTCAATATGTTAAGATTAAAGGTCCTAAAGATATAGTCGGACATCTTTCGGTTATCACCACAAAGAGTATAGATTTGAGTCATTATAAAAAAGGTGAATTGCTAATGGTCTCCTTAAGAAAACCTACAAAATTGGTAAAAATTTTGTATAATAAAAAGGTCGATGTCAGCCTTGTAATCGTCAGGTCAAAATAGATTGACAAAGCAATAGCAAAGAAAATAAAAGGTAAACTAAGTATGAGGAAATTATTTGGTACCGACGGCGTTCGCGGACAGGCAAACAGGCATCCTTTAACATCCGAGGTTGCTTTAAAGCTGGGAATGGCTTTAGTCAGCGTTTTAAAGTCCCGTGGAAAAAAACTAAAAATAGTTATAGGAAAAGATACCAGAATTTCGGGTTATATGCTGGAAACTGCGCTTTCGTCGGGTATCTGCGCCATGGGATCCGATGTTTATTTGGTGGGTCCGATGCCGACCCCCGGGGTTGCTTTTATAACTTCAAGTATGAGAGCCGATGCCGGCGTAGTTATTTCCGCATCTCATAATCCATTTTATGATAACGGCATTAAGTTTTTTGACAGTAACGGATGTAAATTTGACGATGAAATAGAGCAGAGAATAGAGGGGTTATTTTTTTCATCCATGAAGGGCTTAGAGGAAGCCGGACCCACGGGAATAAATATCGGGAAGGCTCATAGAATAGATGATGCGATTGGCAGATATGTCATTTTTGCCAAATTATCCTTTCCAAAAAATTTAACCTTAGGCGGCCTTAAAATGGTTATAGATTGCGCTAACGGAGCGACCTACAAGGCTGCGCCGGAGGTTTTTGAGGAACTGGGGGCATCGGTAATATCGGACAGCGTTAATCCCGACGGTTTAAATATCAATGAAAATTGCGGTTCTATGCATCCGCAAAATTTAAGCTCGTTGGTCAAAAAAAACGGCGCGGATATAGGGATAGCTTTTGACGGAGACGGCGACAGGGTAATTTTTAGCGACGAGAACGGTGATATTCTTTTAGGAGACGAATTTCTCGCTATATGTTCGTTATATATGAAGGAAGAGGGTTTATTGAAAAGCAACGGGATTGTTACGACCCCGATGTCTAACATAGCCCTTGAACTGTTGTTAAAAAAGAACGGGATTAAAACCATTTATGCGGATGTCGGAGACAGGTATATTATGGAAAAAATGCTTAAAAACGGGTATAATTTAGGCGGAGAGCAGTCGGGACATATTATATTTTTAGATGATATTAACACGGGGGACGGCATAATATCCGCTTTAAAACTTCTGGCCGTTATGGTAAAGTCGGGATTACCCCTTTCGCAATTAAGAAAAATTTTTGTCCCTTATCCCCAGACCCTGTTCAATATCGATGTGCCGTATAAAAAAGACATAGCGGAACTGCCAAAAGTAAGTGAAAAAATTGCTTATTTTACAGAAATATTAAAAGACAGAGGAAGAATTTTCGTGAGATATTCAGGGACTCAAAACTATTTAAGGGTTCTTGTCGAGGGCGAAGATTATGACGAGATAAATAAAATCGGACTTGAGATTAAGGAAGAAATAGAAAAGTATTTTAAAAACAATAATAACATATAATCTAAAACCCGATTTAGGATTTTATTTTCTGGATTCCCGCCTACGCGGGAATGACTTTGAGAGAATTTATCGTTTCACCCGTCGGGTGTCATTCCTGCGAAAGCAGGAATCCAGATTTACTTAGCATTGGAATATATAAATATTTTTCTAAATCGGGATTTTGGTATAATCCAAAACCTCCGGTGAAAATTTTTATTACAAAAAGAACGGGATTTAACTAATGGAACTTGGCGTTAATATCGATCATGTGGCCACACTGAGAAATGCCCGGGGCGGGATTTTCCCCTCCCCCGTACATGCGGCTTTTGTGGCGCTGGAAGCAGGAGCGTTTAATATAACCTGTCATTTGAGGGAGGATAGAAGGCATATAAAGGATGAGGATGTAAGGTTAATATCTTCATTAACAAAAAAGCTTAATTTAGAAATGGCGGCGGAAGACGATATAATAAAAATAGCTCTGGAAATTATGCCGAGAAGCGTTACCTTTGTTCCAGAAAGAAGGCAGGAACTTACAACCGAAGGCGGTCTTAATGTTTTAAACGATATAAAAAGATATGAGGAAATAAATAAAGAATTTAAGTCTAAAAATATTACGGTATCGGCTTTTATAGAGCCTGATTTAAAGCAGGTCGAGGCCTCCAAAAAAGGGGGATTCGACTTTATCGAGATTCACACGGGAAGCTATGCGGATAAAATCAGGCAAAAAGAGAAATCGGCCGAGCTTGAGAGGATAAAAACGGCTATAGATTTTGCTTCAAAAATTGAACTAAAAGTAAATGCGGGGCACGGACTGGATTATAAAAATATATATAGCGTTGCCCTTCTTGACGATATTTTCGAATTCAATATCGGTTTTTCCATTATTTCTCATTCATTGTTTGTCGGACTCGGCGCCGCCGTAAAAGAAATGTTAAAAATAATAAAATCTGCCGAATTTTCAAAATTAAAAGACACCGCATCAAAAAATACCGGGGGAGATTAAAAATTGATAGAAGGGATAGGGGTCGATCTGGTTTCGATAGAAAAATTAAAGAAAATACTTTGCCTTCGGGAAGAAAGATTTTTTAAAAGGATGCTTTCTCAGGAAGAGCTTATAATATTAGGAGAAATAAAAAATAAAAACGAAGGAAGAAGCATTAGAAAAGCGGCGGGGTTTTTTGCGGCAAAGGAGGCTTTTTTAAAGGCAGTCGGCGCCGGACTTTTTTCTATACCGTTTAATAAAATATCGGTTTTAAATGAGAAAACCGGAAAGCCGTATATTAAAGTTGACGAAAATCTTAGAGATTTAATTTATAGAAAGTTTAAAAAAAGATTAGATGCCGTAAACTTGAGCATAACCCATGAAAACGGGTTTGCCTGCGCTTTTGTGATAATAGAAATGTTATAAAAAGGTTAAAGGCTATAAAATGAAACTGTATTTTTCCGATAATTTAAAAAAAATAGACGAAGGCGCCCGCGAAGCTTTTGGATATTCCGAAAACATATTAATGGAAAACGCCGGAAGCGGATGTTATAGGGAGCTATTAAAATTATACGACGAAAGTTTTTTAAAAAAGGCAGATATAATCGTTATTTGCGGCAAGGGCAATAACGGCGGGGACGGATTGGTTCTGTCCCGTTATCTTTTTAACGGCGGGTTTAATGTAAAAACTGTAATTCTTGCAAAGAAAGATTTATATAAAGGGATAGCAGGAACAAACTTAGATATTTTAACGAATTTGGGCGCCGAAATTATAGAAATTTCGGAAAATAGGCAGTTACCTGCATTATCCGGTATTATTGGAGATGCGGAAATCGTCGTTGACGCAATATTCGGCATTGGATTAAACAGGGAAATAAACGGCTTTTTTAAGGATATTATAGATTTAATGGATAAAAAAAGTGCGGCAGGCGGTGCGGATATTATATGCATCGATGTGCCGAGCGGTTTAAACTCGGACAGCGGAGAATTTATGGGCGCCGCTATAAAAAACAACATAAAAAAGGTTTTTACTTTTGGAGGCTTAAAGGTCGGCTTTTATATCAACGAAGGGGAAAAGCTTTTATTAGATGAAAAGATAACTTTAATCGATATAAACCAGCCTCAAAGACTGCTCGAAGAATATTGTTCCGGGTTTGAAATATTATCGGGGGAGGATATTTTATCTTATCTGCCGGAGAGAAATCCTGCCGCTACAAAATTTGACTATGGTCATTTGCTTGTCGTTGCGGGAAGTTACGGAAAAAGCGGGGCGGCATATATGGCGTCTTTATCGGGGTTTAAAGGGGGAGCAGGTCTTGTAACGGCGGCGATTCCGTCTGCATTAAACGACATTATGGAAATAAAAACTACGGAGATTATGACATATCCGGCTTTTGACGGCGGCGAAGGATTTTTTACCGAAAAGAGTGCCGAAGATATAATAGACAATGCGTTAAAAGGTAAAACCGCGGTCGTAATCGGTCCCGGTATCGGTTTAAACGCGGAAACAAAGCTGTTTTTACACAGGCTTTTAACCGCTATAAAGGTTCCGGTGGTTCTTGACGCGGATGCTTTAAATATTTTGTCGGAAGATTTAGGACTTTTAAAGGATATTAAGGGTAAAAACGATATCGTACTGACCCCGCATTTTAAAGAAATGGAAAGGCTGACGGGAATAAGCAGGGAAATTATAGCAAAGAATCCGCTGAAAGTTGGATTAGATTTTGCAAAGGAGTTCGGGGTATATTTAATTCTTAAGGGTTCGAGTATGTATATTTTCGATAAAAACGGCATAGATGCGAGCGTGCAGGTTAAACATTCCCCAGTTATGGCGAGCGGCGGAAGCGGCGATGTTTTAAGCGGTCTTGCAGGTTCTTTCGCCTGTCAGGGAATACCTTTATATAATGCGATGAGAGCCGCCTCTTATTTGATTGTCTATTCAGCGGGAGATTTAAGCTTAAGATACGGCGATTTCGGGGTTGGAGCCGCAGAAATTGCCGGTAATATTCCTTATGCGGTGAAAAAATTAAGGAGTCTTTGATTTTAATAATTAAAAAAATTAATAAGAGGTGTAACCATGCTCAAGGCAAAAGACATAATGACGAAAAATGTTGTTGTTGTTGGCGAAGAAGACGAAATAAAAAAGGCGGCAGATATATTTTTAGAATATAAAATAAACGCGGTTCCCGTGGTTGACGAGAATAAAAAATTGACGGGGATAGTATCGGAAACCGATCTTGTATATCAGGATACTAATCTTCACATACCCACGGTTTTTACAATTTTCGACAGCATTTTTTATTTGGGAAGTTCAAAACATTTCAAAGATGATGTGCAGAAAATAACCGCAACAAAGATAAAGGATATAATGAATAAAAATGTATTTTTCGTAAAAGAAGATGAAGATATATTTAATATCGCAACGGTAATGGCCGATAAAAAGTTTTATTCCATTCCCGTGGTAAATAACGGCATGGAGATTATCGGCATTGTCTCAAGGTATGATATTATTAAATCGATGTCTTCCAAAAAAGAGAAACAATAAAAGTGCAGGAATTTCAATCAAATTCACCGCAAAAAACTAAAATGATAGCTAAAGAATTTGCCGGGAATTTAAAACCGTTTGATTTTGTATCGTTAATAGGTCCTCTTGGCGCCGGAAAAACAAAATTTACATCCGGTATAGTGGATTTTTTTTGTGCGGATAAAAAAAGGGGCGGAGGTCATATTTTAAGCCCCACATATACTATTATGAATAGTTATAGCTGTAATGTTACCGTCAATCATTTTGATTTTTACCGCCTAAAACGGCAGGATGAATTGGAGGATTGCGGTTTTTTTGATTCTTTGGCGGGCGGGATAATAACTATAGCCGAATGGGCGGATAATATCCCTATAGACTATAAAAAATATATAGAAGGCAATTATTATGAGGTAAATATAGCGGCAGAAAAAGAAGGGGAAGGAAAAAACAAAAGGCATATAAAAATAGAAAAAATTTTATAGAAAAATAATAAAAATATAATAAAAGAGCATTTTATATCGGAGGAGCGCCAGTTGGATAATTTTGATGTCTGTATCGTCGGCGGAGGACCGGCCGGATATGTAAGCGCTTTAAAATGCGCTATTAACGGGCTGTCTGCCGCCATTATAGAAAAGGAAAAATTTGGCGGTACATGTCTTAACAGGGGATGCATTCCTACAAAGGCGATATATTCGAAAGCAAAGTATTTAAGCAAGTTAAAAAACCCCGAATACGGATTTTCGGTGGATGGATTCAGCGTTAATTATAATGATATAATAGATTATAAAGAAAAGGTTGTTTCAACCTTAGTCGGAGGAGTCGAAAAACTTTTAAAGGCAAGAAATGTCAGGGTTTTTAACGGTACGGGAAAAATTACCGGTAAAAATAACGATAATTCAGGTTTTGTATTAACTTCAACATCCGAAGACGGATTAAAGACCGAAATATACGCAAATAATGTTATTATATCCACAGGTTCGTCTCCGCTTATGATTCCGTCTTTTAATATAGACCATAAAAATATAATGACATCGGACGAGATTCTGAAGGTTAGAGAGATACCAAGGTCTTTAATTATAATCGGGGCGGGGGTTATCGGCTGCGAGTTTGCCAATATTTTTAGCGAGTTCGGCACAGGTATTAAAATGATAGAACTTTTACCGTCTATATTATCTACAGAAGATAAAGATATTTCAAAATTTGTTCAAAAAAACTTTAAATCCCGCAATATCGATATTATGACATCCGTGGAGGTTGGAAGTATCGAACCTATTGAGGGAAACAAAGGGGCGGCGGTTTATTTGAAAACCGGAGAAAAGTTTACGGCGGATAAAATTTTAGTCTCCATTGGAAGAAAACTGAATACCGATGGATTGGGACTGGAAGAGTTAGCCGTCAAAATGGATAAAAGAGGGAAAATAGAGGTTGACAGCCATAACGAAACCGCCGTAAAGGGGATTTATGCCTGCGGCGATATAATAGACGGACCGATGCTGGCCCATAAAGCTTCTTATGACGGAATTATAGCGGCGGATAATATTGCGGGTATTATTAAGGGAAAAGACTATTCGGTACTGCCATGGTCGATATACACAAATCCGCCTATCGGGACGGTCGGCCTGAAAGAGGGGGATAAGGGGCTGGAAGGTTTGGATTATAATGTCGGCCGTTTTTCGTATGCGGCAAACGGGATGGCGCTTGCCATGGAAGAAAGCGAAGGTTTTTTAAAGGTTATCGTGGACAAGAAATCCAAAAGGATTTTGGGCGCAACGGGAAGCGGGGCGGATATTCCGGAACTAATCGCCGAAATTACATCGTATATGCATTTTGGCGGAACGGTTTTTGACATAGAAGCAACGATTCACTCTCATCCGACGCTTTCAGAAATTGTTCCGGAGTCCGCATTAGATTCCATAGGCGAGGCGATACATAAGGTTAATCCGAGAACGGCAAAGAAAAACTAAAAAAGGATAAAATAAATTTATGGCTTTAATCGTTCAAAAATTCGGCGGGACATCGATGGGCAGCATAGACAGGATAAAACAGGTTGCCGGGCGGGTGATAAAGGAAAAGCAAAATAACAACGATGTAGTTGTCGTGGTCAGCGCTATGAACGGCGAAACCAACAGACTTTTAGATTTAGCAACAAAAATGGGCGGAAAATACGACGATATAGAAACGGACATGATTATATCGAGCGGGGAACAGGTGAGTTCGGGGCTGCTTTCTATCGCCTTGAGGAACGAGGGTTATGACGCTGTTCCTCTTCTTGGCCATCAGGTAAGGATAACGACTGATGAATCTCACGGAAAGGCAAGAATATCCGCTATCGACGACCATAATATACGGGCGGGGCTTAAAAGCGGTAAAATTGTCGTTATTGCCGGCTTTCAGGGAATAGATTCGAAAGGATTTATTACTACTTTGGGAAGGGGCGGTTCGGATACCACGGCCGTTGCCGTGGCCGCCGCAATTAAAGCCGACAGGTGCGATATATATACCGATGTTGACGGCGTTTATACGGCTGACCCTCAGGTTGTGCCGGATGCCAGAAGATTAAATGTGGTTTATTTCGATGAAATGATAGAAATGTCAAGCCTGGGAGCAAAAGTATTGCAGATCAGGTCAGTCGAATTTGCAATGAAATATAAGGTAAATTTGTTCGTAAAGTCAACATTTGCGGAAGGCCCTGGGACACAAATCAAATTTTTAGGAGACGAGGAAAATATGGAAGAATTGCAGGTGTCGAGCGTCGCGTGCGATAAGACGGAAGCAAAAATATCTATAAGGGGTATTCCCGATAAACCCGGGATTGCCGCAAAGATTTTTTCGAAAATATCGGATGCAAATATAGTGGTCGATATGATTATTCAAAACATATCCGTTCACGGACTTACGGATTTAACATTTACTGTTTCAAAGAAGGATTTAAAAAATGCGATAGATATAACAAACGGAGTTGCAAAAGAGCTTAACGCAGAGGAAGTTATCAGCGATGATAAAATTGCTAAAATATCGGTTATAGGGGTCGGCATGAAAAACCATTACGGGACGGCTTCGACGATGTTTTCAGTTTTATCTAAGGAAAATATTAATATAATGATGATTTCGACATCGGAAATTAAAATATCGTGCATTATCGACGCAAAATATGCCGAGCTTGCCACGAGAATATTGCATGAGGCGTTTAATCTTGGAAAAAGTATCGATAATGGGAAATTGGAAAAGGATAAGTAAATAAATATTTATTATATGAAACATAATAACGATTATAAAAAAAAGGAATTTATCGAGGTTTACGATACGACATTAAGGGATGGAACCCAGGGAGAGGGATTTTCTTTATCGATAGACGACAAATTAATGATTGCCGATATCCTCGATGAATTAGGGATGCACTTTATAGAAGGGGGTTTCCCGTCTTCAAATCCAAAAGACAGAAAATTTTTTGAACTTGCGGCAAAAAAGGGATTTAAAAATTCTAAATTAGTGGCATTCGGCAGTACAAAAAGAAAAAATACGGCGGCAAAAGACGATGCCAACTTGCGGACATTAAGCGACATACCTGTCGATTACGCCGCTATTTTCGGGAAATCCTGGGACTTGCATGTCGAAAGCGTTTTAAAAATATCGTTAAACGAAAATTTAGACATCATAGCGGATTCCGTTAATTTCCTGAAAACATCAGGGAAAAAGACATTTTTTGACGCGGAACATTTTTTTGACGGTTTCGAGCATAACGAGGAATATGCCGTGAAATCGATAAAAATTGCTCTGGAGGCAGGAGCGGATAAGGTGATTTTGTGCGACACGAACGGCGGTTTTTTACCACATAAAATATCGAAAGCAATCGAAAGGCTTAAATCTTATTATCAAATGGATTTGTCTAAGCTGGGAATACATACCCATAACGATACCGATTGCGCCGTCGCAAACACTATTGCCGCCGTCATGCCCGGCATAAGGCATGTTCAAGGGACTATAAACGGGTACGGGGAAAGAACCGGAAATGCCAATCTTTCGTCTATAATCCCAAATTTAGAATTAAAATTGGGATTTAATGTTATAGGAAAAGAAAAGCTCAAAGGCCTCGTCAAGGTGAGCCGTTTAGTCGATGAAATATCCAATAATATGCCTCTTAAGAATATGCCCTATGTAGGGGAGAGCGCATTTGCCCATAAGGCCGGAATGCATGCCAATGCGGTGCTTAAAAATCCTTCATCCTATGAACATATCGACCCGGCGGCTATCGGCAACAATAGAAGATTTTTAATATCCGATTTATCGGGCAAAAGCAATATCGAGGCAAAAGCTAAAGAGCTGGGGATAGATTTAAGCAAACTTACGATTTCGGAAGAAGCCGAGCTGCTTAATAAAATAAAAGAGCTTGAATGGGGCGGTTTTGACTTTGAAAGCGCCGACGGTTCCTTTAAAATACTCATGGATAAATATTTATCAAAAAAGGCAAAAAATTATTTTAAGCTGATTGCATTCAGGGTAAATACGGAAAAAAATCTGCTTAATTCCGCAAATCTTTCTAATATTAACGGTATCGATTCGACACCTTTATCTTTAGAGAACAATAAAGAGAATAATATTTTTAGCGAAGCCGTCGTTATGATAGAAGTTCAGGGAAAGAGGGAACATACCGTTGCGCTGGGAGACGGACCCGTTAACGCGCTTGACAATGCCCTAAGAAAAGCCCTTTTGAAGTTTTATCCGATATTAAGCGAAATGAAGTTAGCCGATTTTAAGGTCAGGGTTATTAGCAATAAAACTAAGTCTGGAACGGCATCTTATGTCAGGGTATTAATAGAATCGTCGGACAAGGAGGATAAATGGACTACTCTTGGAGTATCAGAAAATATAATCGAGGCTTCTTATCAGGCTTTGGCGGATAGTATAACCTATAAACTCACCAAAGAAGGAATATAAAATAAAAGGGGGGAAGAGATAATGGTTGATTTTGATAAAATAAAAGAAACCGGTTTTTTTAAAGCATTGATTTTGACATGGAAAAAGTCTCTTTTTACTCCCGAAGCCTTTTTTAAAGAACTAAATAATACCGAAAATAATAACGGAATTTTACATCCATATTTTTATGCAATAATATTTACATATATTAATTTAGTATTTTCCTTTTTTTGGGATATATTCTTTTTTAAAATAGGTTTTTACAAAAATTATGCAATTTTACCGAAGATACCCCTTTTTTTTACCAATAAAAACACAATCTATTTTTTCATTTTAATCGGGATTATTTTTCTTTTGCTGGTTTTGGGAATTTTATTTACGGTATTCTTAGTATTGTTGACCATTGTAATACACGGATTCATTATGGTTATGGGGGGAAAGAAAGGTATAAAAAATACATTTAGAATAATTTGTTATTCCGCCGGCGTCGGATTTTTCTCTATATTTCCGATTTTCGGATACAATATATCCGCCACGTGGCTTTCGGCTTTAATGGTAATAGGAATTAAAGAAACTAACGAATTGTCAACGCCGAGGTCTATTTTGGCGGTATTATTGCCGTTTATCTTTGCCTCGCTTATATTGGTAATATTTTTAATAAAACTTATTATCGTAAGGTGAAGAGAGGGTTAATTACCAAAATTGCCTCAAAGTCCCAACCCGCTTCAGCGATATTTCCATCCGTGTTTATCAAAGCATGTCTTTGATATGGATGGAAATGCTATATAATAAATTTCTCTCGGCAATTTTGGGTAATTATTAATGCCTGCACGGTAAAACGCAGGTTATACCCTGTTTGACGAACCTAAAACCCTCATTCTTTCTTTAATAACCTCAATGACATAATCTTTTGCCGGACCGAAAATTTTTCTCGGATCGATTTGAGATTTATCGTTTGCAATGCTTTCCCTGACCTTTGCAAGGAACGAAATGCGGAGGTCGGTATCGGTATTTACCTTATTTATTCCAAATTTTATAGCATCCTTCAAGACATCGAAAGGGACGCCCTTTGCGCCCTTTAAATCACCGCCGAACTCCTCGAATTTTTTTGATGCCGCTTCGGGAACGGATGAGGCGCCGTGCAGGACAAGAGGAATACCCGTCAGCTCTTTTACCTTCCTTAGCCGCTCAAAGTCTAATTTGGCTTCTCCTTTAAATTTGAAAGCGCCGTGAGAAGTGCCTATAGCAGGCGCTAAAAAGTCGATGTTGGAGGATGCAACAAAATCGTTTGCTTCTTTCGGATTTACCAAAACGGCATCTCTTTCGGCGACGGACACATTGTCTTCGACACCCTTAAGCCTTCCAAGTTCCGCCTCGACGGATATTCCGAGCGGATGGCAGATGCTTACGACCTGTTTCGTAATTTTAAGGTTTTCTTCAAACGGAAAATGGGACGCGTCAATCATAACGGAGGTAAACCCCGCCTTTATAGCAACCATAACGGCATTTAAATTTGAGCCGTGGTCAAGATGAAGGGCGACCGGAATGTTTGGGTAAGTATCCGATAATGTTTTAGTCATCGAAAAAAGCATATCCGGGCCTGCATATTTTATCGCGCCTTCGCTTGCGGCAATAATTATGGGAGATTTTTCCGACTCGGCCGCCAAAAATACCGCCTGTAAAAATTCCATATTATTCACATTAAAAGCGCCGACGGCATACAGGTTTTTATTGGCATCGTCAAGTATTTCTTTTGCGGATATTAAAGACATTTTGCCCTCCTATATTATTTATAAAATTTATAAATTTTAGATAATAAATGTTGCCCGGTACTTATGAGAAATTGAGATAAATTTAATTTATATGGCGGAAGCGTATGGGAATCGAACCCACCGCGCAAATTGCCTTTGCGCCTGTTGATTTGAAGTCAAAGAGGGGCACCAGCCCTCCTTCCGCTTCCTTAACTTCCTGCATATAGCTTGAATTATAATACATCTTTACTTATTATTCAAGTCCCCTAATATTCCCTGTTAATAACTTTTAAAATGTCTATCTATAAATAACTTTTAATAAATCGTTTATTATGCCGTTGATATTAAACTATATAAAGTATATAATCGTATAATACGGCATAATTATTCCGATAGTTTTATTTATATAATTAATATATTATAGGTATTTATAAGGCAAACGGTAGGATGAGGATAAGGCGTTATGAAAGCAAAAGTTTTAATCGTTATAACAACAGGAGAAAACGATCCGATTAAAGTTGTTTCCGGACTTAATCTTGCATGGAAAACAAAAAAGAATGGAACCTTTGAAGATGTCAGGGTGTTTTTTTACGGTTCATCGGAAGATTATATCGCAAAAACCGATAATCCCGAGGTATTGGAAGCCTATGAAGAGGTTTTAAAAAACGGTATTATTATTCAAGGATGTATCGGATTTGCTAAAAAATTTAACATTGCGACAAAATTAAGCGATAAAAAAATAACGCTAATGAGTTCATCCACCGTTATCCCGGATCTCGTGGCGGACGGATATCAGGTGATAACTTTTTAAACGCAATTGACATACTCCCCATCCCTAAAGGCAGGGGATTTTGTTATATTTTACTTATTTAAGCGATTCGAGGTATTTAGAAATAGCTATGACCTGCGATTTGGGCATATGTTCGTGATTTGGCATTATTGCTATATAAGTTTTACCGTTAATTTTAACAATGGAATTGCGTTTAAAATGCGCCGACGGATCGACTATCTGTGCAGCAATCCACGAAAAACTTCTTTTTGAACCTATATGGGAAAGGTTCGGTCCCATAACCCCGCCGTGGCCGTTAATTATATGACACATGATACATTCATCGGCTCTAAATAATTTATATCCTTTTGGACCTGAGCCTTGATACGAACTGCCTCTGCCGCTAAATCCAGCGCCCATCATGCCGTTTCCCATCATACCTGTATAGCTAAATCTTGCGCTCGTCATCATACCTGCAATCAGATAAATAACTGAGGTAGCTAATAACAGTATTAATAATATTAATATTAAAACGATTTCAGTTTTCTTGTGCTTGTAAAAATATCTTCCACGCATAAAGAATCCTTCGTATAGCTTAAAGCGTTAAATTAT
>JAJZXJ010000029.1:0-10984 GCA_021802425.1 bacterium
TGTCTCTTTTTTACCGCCATGGGCTCGAACTCGGACTTTCTGTTCGTCGGCAGATTTAATTCTATCCCGCCGAGATGGAAATTTACCGAATCTCGCCGTAAAGCCCCAAGCTTAAAGCTATGGGATATAAGGCGAGGTTTTTTTTATTGCATTATATAGTTAAAATCATATAATATTCATATAAATAAGGCAATACGGGACATATCTAATAAGAACGAAAACCAGAAAAATATATGATAAGAACATATAAATTTAAGCTATACAAAACAAAAAGGCTGAAACGCCTGCATAGGCTTATAAATATATCGGCAGATATTTATAACCACTCCATAGCCATACATAAAAGGTATTATAGGCTATATCATAAAAGCCTCAATAAGTTCGTTCTCCAAAAACATATAACTAAACTCAAAAAGATTCCCCTTTATAACTATTGGAATGAATTAGGTTCGCAGGCGGTTCAGGAAATAACCGAACGGATAGACAATGGTTATAAGAAGTTTTTCCGGCATGAGAACAAAAGGCCGCCTACTTTCCGAAAAAAAAGCAAATACAAGTCGTTTGCATTAAAGGGAAAGGTGGGCTATAAATTAAACGGTAATATTTTAACGATTAAAGGAAAAAACTATAAGTTATGGCTTTCTAAAGAAATAGACGGCGATATTAAAACATTAACTATTAAGCGGGATAATCTCGGCGATCTCTGGTTATTAGTTTCCGCAAAAGTAAACGTCGAACTAAAAAATCATGCTGCATCGGGTAAAAGCGTGGGCATAGATTTCGGGTTAAAGACGTTTCTAACGATAGGCGGAAGGCATTTAGACTTAACCCTTGAGGAAAGAGAAATTCAATCTCCGTTATATTTTCTTAAATCGATTGGTAAAATAAGAAAATTAAGCCGGGCGCTGCCCTTGAAAAAGAAGGGATCTAACAACAGGAAGTATGCTAAACTTAATCTTGCGAGGCTTCACCGAAAGATATCGAATCAGAGGAACGATTTCTTCCATAAGCTCTCGAACCGGCTTGCGGTAGGTTGCGATTATGTTTTTATCGAAGATTTAAATTTAAAGGCTATGCAGAGGCTCTGGGGAAGAAAGGTGTCCGATGTTTCCTACGGCAGGTTTGTAGATATTTTGTCGTATAAAACGAATGTAGTTAAGATAGACAGGTTCTATCCTTCGTCAAAAACCTGCTACGACTGCGGCTACGTTAAAAAAGACTTAAATCTAAAGGACAGGATTTGGATTTGTCCCAACTGCGGTAAAATTCATCAGAGGGATATAAACGCCGCAGATAATATCCATAGAGTAGGGACATCTACTCTTGCAGGAGATACTATAAGACCGGATTTTCCGGCAGGTACCTACGATAGCAGAATCCCATTTTCGCAGGCATAAACGGCATGCGTTTATAAACATGCCTGCGAAAATATCTTTAGGCATGGGGAGTATGTCAACGAGTGAGTCGATTTTGATATTATACTATGTAAAATAATAATTTGAAATATGTATGTAAAACCCCAAATCCCGATTTGGGTAAAAATTCAAGGTTTGCAGTATCCACGCGGAAGGGTGTAACTTTATGCCGAGGTCGATATTTAAGCTTTTAATATTAACGGTCTTATTTTTCGGTTTATCCTTTGAGCTTACGGGGTGTGTTCCTTATATAATCGGCAGGCGTTACCCCGAATACCCCTCGTCTTATCAGCCGCCAAAATACTACCCGCCGGAGCAAATATCGCATAATGTGGAAGTAGGAATTGCGTCGTGGTATGGGCCGGGTTTTCAGGGCAGGCCGACCGCGAGCGGACAAATATACAATATGTATGATTTAACGGCGGCTTCAAGAACCCTTCCGCTCGATAGTTATGCCTATGTTACAGACTTGGGAAACCACCGGAGCGTTGAGGTCTATGTAAACGACAGAGGGCCGTATTACGGGGATAGAATCATGGACTTATCTTACGCGGCGGCAAGGGCTTTAAAGATGCTTGGTCCCGGCACGGCTTTGGTCAGGGTTCAGTATCTTGGTCCCAAACCGATCGTTAGAAATATAGTTAATTCTTACAATGTGAAATATGCCCCCCCTATGCTTGGCTATACATTGCAGTTTGCGGCATACACAAAAAAACCTTTGGCTTTAAACAAGGTCAAACAGATGAAAAAAGTTGTCCCCGGGGTTCATGTGATTACTAAAACAGTGCGCGGAATATTTTATTACAAGGTTGTGTTCGGCAAATTTAAAAATCTAAAAGATGCTTATAATTTTGCTAAAATTATTACAAAATACGGATACGATGTTTATATTGCAAAAATAGAATAAATATGAAAAAATAAAACTTATTTATTATAATTTTTTAAAATAGATTTCCGCCCGCTGCGGCGGGACAGGGGTTGAAAAACTATGAAAATAGCGGCGGTAATTCCGGCACGATATAAATCAACGCGTTTCGAGGGCAAACCCCTCGCTTTGATTTTGGATAAGCCGATGGTCAGGCATGTATATGAAGGCGTCATAAAATCAGGTGCGCTGTCCGAGGTTTTGATCGCTACGGAAGACAGCCGTGTTTATGATGCATGCCGCGGCTTCGGGGCAAATGTGGTCATGACCAAAGATACCCACCAGTCCGGCACCGACAGGGTCATAGAAGCGGCGGCGGGTACCGGCGCCGATATAATTTTAAATATTCAGGGGGATGAACCCTTAGTAAACACGGAGATAATAGATGCCTTAATTAAGCCTTTTAAAGAAGGCAGCGATATTTTATATACAAGCGTGAAAACCCCGATTTATTCTTATGAGGAATTTACCGACCCCAATAATGTAAAGGTTGTTGTCGATAAAAATAATTTTGGAATTTATTTTTCAAGGAGTCCGATTCCTTATGACAGAGGGAACCCTCAAGGGCTTCAAGGGCTTAAAGATTTTAAAGATATGTTTGGTTTTAAGCATTTAGGGTTTTATGGCTACACAAAGGATTTTCTTATCGAATTTGGGAAAATGCCCCCTTCGTATTTAGAGAAAAAGGAAATGCTCGAGCAGTTAAGGGCAATAGAAAACGGATATAAAATTAAAGTAAACACCGTTAGTATTTCGACCATACCGGTCGATGTTCCAGGCGACATAAAAAAAGTTGAAAATTTTATTTTAAAATCGTATAATGAATAACTTAACTATTTATTATGGTTCGTTGCTAGTATATGATATGGAGTTAAAGCCAAACATCTTAAAATTTAAAATTAAAAAATAAAAATTGAAAGGAGTTTTTAACGATGAAAGAAGGAATACATCCAAAAATTTATCAAGCAAAGGTAAAATGCGCTTGCGGTGAAGAGTTTGTTACAGGAGGTACGGTTGAAGAGATTCATGTCGATATATGCTCGAAGTGCCATCCGTTTTATACGGGCAAGCAAAAATTTGTCGATAGCGCGGGAAGGATAGACAAATTTAATAAAAAATACGGCAAAAACAATAAGAAGTAATAATTGTATATAGAAAAGCATATAACGATATTAATAAAAGAATATAAAGCGGTAATAAAACTTAACCCGCCGTTGGCGGTTATAAAACTTGCCTTCAATGGTTAAACTTATTAATTATACCTCTAAACCGGAGATTACGATAGCAATAGCCGCTAGGCTTTGTTACAGCTCTTACAATATAGCCAAAATTGAAGAGGATTTTAATGCAGGCGAAAAAGGATTAGAAAAGGCAAGAAAATTAATTAAAAAAATCAGGTCATCAGGCCATGAATCGGTATTGGAGCACTCAAATTTCACTTTCGGAGTAGAAAAACTCTCGAGAAGCGCCTCGCATCAATTAGTTAGACACCGTATCGCGTCATACTCTCAAAGAAGCCAGAGGTATGTTAAGGAGACAAAGCCTCAATATGTTGTCCCGGATTCCATTGTTAAAAATAGTGAATTTTTGAAAAAATATAATAAAGCGATAGACGAGGCTTTCTCTTTATACGGATACCTGCTTGAAAACGGTGTTCCCGCAGAAGACGCCAGATATATACTTCCAAATGCAACGGAAACCCAGCTCGTATTTACAATGAACGCAAGGGAACTTCTTCATTTTTTCAGATTAAGGGGATGTGAAAGGGCTCAATGGGAAATTAGGCGTGTTGCACAGGGGATGTTTAAACTTGTTTACCCGCTTGCGCCGTCCGTTTTTCATGGCGCAGGTCCCGCATGCGTCAGGGGAAACTGTTCGGAGGGAGAGTTTTCTTGCGGAAAGCCTTCGGAGGTTAGGGCGTCATGGTTAAAAGCGGAATTTGATTTTAATGGTTAAAAATGGTTGAAAAGGCTTTACATACGCAGGTGAGGTATATATTTTAATGGTAGATGATGTTTTAATAAAAAAGGCTGCAGAACTAAGCAATGAATCGAAAGAGTTATATGAGCAAATACAAAAAGAAAGCTCAAAGGGCTTTAGCGAAGAGGCGAAAGCACTTTTTAAAAGGTATAATTTAATTAAAAAAACCGCAGAACAAGCCGATGAATATAATAAAATTACCTTCGATATAAAAGACCTCGAGAAATTGGTTAAAGCCGAAACCAACGAAGCATTGCTTGAAATGGAGCTTGAAGAGATAAATTCCCTGAAAACTAAAGCGTCAAAAATAGCAAAAGATTTGCGGGACTTTTTTTACCCGAAAGAGAATATACAGGACAAAGATATTTTATTGGAAATAAGGGCTGCCACAGGCGGGGAAGAAGCTGCCCTTTTTGCGCTTGACCTCTTCAAAATGTATAACAAATATGCTTTAAATAAAAACTTTAAATTCGAAGTAATATCTTTGAGCGCTTCCTCTTCGGGAGGACTAAAAGAGGTAGTGGTATCGGTTAAGGGTGAAGGCGCATACCGCCTCTTAAGGAATGAAAGCGGCGTTCACAGGGTGCAGAGGATTCCCGCCACGGAAACTCAAGGGCGCGTTCATACATCCGCCGCCACTGTTGCCGTTATGCCGGAACCGGAAGAAGTTGACCTTAAAATAGATGCCGAGGATTTACGGATAGATGTTTATCGTTCCTCGGGGCACGGCGGACAAAGCGTGAACACAACCGACTCGGCCGTCAGGGTTACCCACATCCCGACGGGTCTCGTCGTTACCTGCCAGGACGAAAAATCCCAGCATAAAAACAAAGCAAAAGCTTTGAGGATACTCAGGTCAAGACTCCTGAGCAAAATAGAAGCGGATAAAAAAAGCTTGGAGGCGCAAAGTAGAAAAAGTATGGTCGGGAGCGGGGACAGAAGCGAAAAAATAAGAACATATAACTTTCCGCAGGGTAGAATTACCGACCACAGGGCAGGGATAACCATACATAAGTTAGCTTCTGTTATGGACGGCAATCTGGATGAACTTTTAATACCTTTGGCAGATTATTTTGAATCTCAAAAATAGTTATAATGTTAATATAGATGTGGATGCGGATAAAGATTTGTCGGTTTATAAATTAACCAAATGGGGCGAGTTTTGCCTTAAAAGTAAAAATATCGCAAATCCGTTTAACGAATCAGCCGTTATTATGGGGTATGTTCTTAAAAAACCTTTAGACGGGGTTATTACTTCTTATAATATTAAACCGGCTAAAAATCATATTAATTTATTTAAAAAGCTGATTATAAAGAGGAGTTTGGGAGAGCCGTACGCTTACATCGCAAAGAAAAAGGAGTTTTATTCGACCCACTTTTTTGTTAATAAATCTGTTTTAATACCGAGACCGGATACGGAATGTTTGGTCGAAGAAACATTAAAAGAGATTGAAAGGCTTCAAAAAGGCTTAAAAAGAAAAATATCCATTATAGATTTGGGAACCGGATCCGGAGCTATAGCGATTTCTATTGCAAAGAATTCAGGTAATGTTATAATTTATGCTGCGGATAACAGCTTTAAAAGTTTAGAAGTAGCAAAAAAAAACATTATTTTTAACGGTGTCGAAGATAAAGTCATAGCGACATATTTTGATATGCTAAAACCAAATATTTACTGGATTAACGAGCCGCAGTCCGGCGCGGCCGCAGGTTCGCGGGAGCCTGCCCCGAAGACTAAGTTATCAGGTAATGCCTTATACGACTTCGATATAATCGTATCGAACCCGCCTTACATTAAAACGGGAGAATTAAAAACCTTAGATGACGATGTTAAACTTTATGAGCCTTTAAAGGCATTAGACGGCGGCAAAGACGGGCTTAAGTTTTATAGAAAAATATTTGAATTAGCCGCCTTAGCCGAAAACCCCTTGTCTTCGGCGTCAAAAAAGAGGAAAAGTCTTATTTTGGAAATTGATTACAGGGAGAAGCCTGCCATAGAACATTTATATAATGAAAAATTTAAGGATATAATATTTAAGCAAATTACTTTTATTAACGATTTAAATAAAAAGGAAAGGGCGGTTAAAATAATATATGGACAAAATGATAATTGAGGGCGGCATTCCATTAATCGGAGAGGTGCAGGTAAGCGGTTCCAAAAACGCCTCGCTTCCCATAATCGCTTCTTCCATAATGTTTGACGACACCGGCAATGAAATTTCTAATGTTCCGGATCTTGAAGATATAAAGACGATAAAAAAGCTTTTAATAAGCCTCGGTGCCGAAATTAAAGAATCCGGCGAAACGGACAAGGTCATCATAAATACCTCTAATATTAATAATTATGAAGCCCCTTACGACCTTGTCAAAACGATGAGGGCATCCGTACTGGTTTTAGGACCCCTTCTTGCAAAATATAAGAGGGCGCGGGTTTCTTTACCGGGAGGTTGCGCAATTGGAGCAAGACCCATAGATTTTCATTTAAATGCCCTTAAACTTTTGGGGGCTAATATCGTAGTGGATCACGGATATGTCGAAGCCTTTACGGAACAGCTTAGAGGCGCAACAATCAACTTCCCTATTCCATCCGTTACCGGAACGGAAAATGTTGTTATGGCGGCATCGCTTGCGGAAGGGACGACGGTGATAAACAATGCCGCAAGAGAACCCGAGATTGACGACCTGATTCTTGCGTTAAATAACGGCGGCGCCGACATAAAAAGAGTAGAGCCGTCCTTGATTGTCGTAAATGGGGTTAAAAAATTAAATAAACTGAGCCACAGGGTTCTTCCCGACCGCATAGAAGCAGGAACATTTATGGTGGCTTCCGCCATAACAAGGGGGGATGTTACCATAAAAGATATTAATGTAAGCCATCTTAAGTCTGTTATCGATAAACTTTCGGAGGCCGGGGCAAAAATTGTTATAAATTCCCAGTCTTCTTTAAGGATAAAAGGGTCTAAGGTCATTAAAAGCGTCGATATTTCCACTGCCCCTTATCCTGATTTTCCTACCGATATGCAGGCTCAAATGATGGCATTAATGACAATTTCCAGCGGGCTTTGCGTTATATCCGAAAATGTATTCGAGAACAGATTTATGCATGTTGCCGAACTTATGCGCCTTGGCGCAAATGTAAAAGTTAGAAATAATTTTGCCATCGTAAAAGGTGTAAAAAGGCTTTCGGGGGCAGAAGTTATGGCTACCGATTTAAGAGCAAGCGCTTCGCTTGTTTTAGCAGGATTAGCCTCATTTGACGGTTATACGGCAGTTTCAAGAATTTACCATTTAGACAGAGGCTACGAAAAAATGGAAAAGAAATTGGCAAATCTTGGAGCCGTAATATCCAGAGTAAGCGAAGCCGAATCTTCCAATATTAACGAATTTGCAGAAAAAGATATAAATTATGGCAAGGGTATGTAATAGTAAGGCATAAAATGGCTAATACGCAAAAAAAGATCAAAAAACTTAAAATCGCAATTCCAAAGGGCAGAGTTTTAAAGGACAGCCTTGACCTTTTGAGGAAATCGGGATTTATTCAACATCCCGATTACGATTACGATTCAAGAAGGCTTATATTCGATTACGAAGAAGACGGCGTCGGTTTGTTAATAGTAAAGCCGTGGGATGTTCCTACATTCGTAGAATACGGGGCTGCCGACGCGGGCATTTCGGGAAAGGATGTTTTACTCGAAAAACCGAAAAATGTATATGAACCTTTAGATTTAAGAATAGGCAGATGCAGGATTGTCGCTGCTGCCGGCGAGGATTTAATTAAACATGGTCTGCCTTCGCTTGCCGCTTCCGTGGTAGCCGATAAGATTTTCACGGGGAATTCAATCATTAACGATGATATACATAATTGGGACGATATTCATATTACCAATATGAATGATAGTGACAAAAAATTATTTTTTTCAAAAATTAAAGATAATGTCAAAAAATTGTATCATTCAAAGGCAAATTTGCGGGTTGCGACAAAGTATGTTCGCATAGCAAGGGATTTCTTTAATAAAAAAGGCGTTCCAAATGTTCAAATAATAAAGCTTTACGGTAATGTCGAGCTTGCGCCCGTCTCGGGTCTTTGCGATTTTATCGTCGATCTTGTTTCGACCGGCGAAACACTGAGGCAAAATAATCTGATGCCGATTGAAGATGTCGCTGTTGTTAGCTCAAGACTTATAGTAAACAGGGCAAGCCTTAAAATTAACCCCGGGGGGATTGCATCCCTGATAGATAATTTAAAGCGGCAGGTTGAAAAAAATGCGGATATTTGATTCAAAAGGGGATGACTTTAAGGGATTTTTAAAAAAAAGAAGACTTAAACAGACAGGTTTTACAGACAAAATCCAGCAGGAACTCAAAGCCATCCGCTTGGATATTCTGGATAAAGGCGACGAAGCATTGTCGTTTTATACGGAAAAATTCGATAAAATTAAGCTTTCCCCTCCAGATTTTTTAGTTACAAATAATGAAAGCAATAGAGCCCTTAATTCGGTTAATAAAGAAGAAAGAACCATAATAGAAAAAACAATCGAAAGGGTTTACGATTACCATTCAAAACAAAGATTGCAAACATGGTTAAATTGCGATGATTCTATTATTACGGGTCAATTAATATCGCCTTTAAACAGGGTCGGAGTTTATGTTCCCGGCGGTAAAGCAAGCTATCCTTCTTCCGTTATAATGAATGCTATTCCTGCCAAAGCGGCAGGGGTAAAAGAAATTATAATGGTTACCCCTCCTACCGAAAAGTTAAACGATTATGTCATCGCCGCAGCCGTATTATGCGGCATCAAGAAAATATACAGGGTTGGAGGTCCGCAGGCTATATTTGCGCTTGCTTACGGGACGAATACTATCCCTCAGGTTGACAAGATAGTCGGACCGGGCAATATATATGTTGCTACCGCCAAGAGAATGGTTTACGGCGATGTCGATATAGATATGATTGCGGGGCCGAGCGAGATTGCGATAATATGCGATGAATTTGCGGATCCAAAACTTGTCGCAATCGATATGATGAGCCAGGCAGAACACGACGAGATGGCGGTTTCGACCCTGATAAGCAGTTCGGCTGAACTTATCGGGGAGGTTAAGCATATATTGCCCGGACTAATAAAAAAAGAAGATAGAAAAGATATAATCGAAAAGTCTATAAATTCTAACGCTTCTTTGGTTTTAACAGGCGGGATAGACGAGTCTATAGAGCTTGCTAATGAGCTGGCGCCGGAACATTTAGAACTTTATATTAAGGATCCGTTCGAAAAATTATTTTTAATAAAAAATGCCGGAGCCATATTTTTAGGCGGGAATACCCCCGAAGCAATAGGGGATTATGTCGCCGGTCCAAGCCATGTTTTGCCTACCGGCGGCACGGCAAGATTTTTCTCCCCTTTAGATACGGTATCTTTTCTTAAAAGAACAAGCGTTATTTCGTCAAGCCCCGATTTTTTATCGAAAAGCGCAGGCGATGTCAAATTCTTTTCCGATATCGAAGGACTAAGCGCCCATGGCGAATCGGTAAGTTTTCGCGTTAAAAAAACAAAAAATAATAAAAATTAATATGCCTTCGTTGAAAATAGAAAATTTTATTAAAAACAGCATTTTGGAACTTAGCGCTTACAAAGTAAACGGGGTTGAACCGCGCGGGGCATTAAAACTTGACGCGAACGAATCCAATTATACTTTAAGCAAAAAGATAAAGCAAAGATACGCAAATTTTATAAAAGATACGCTTATAAATCTTTATCCCGATTCAAGTTCGGGAAACCTTATCAAATTACTCGAAGCATTTTATAATACGGCGGCTAAAAATTTTATTTTCGGCAACGGTTCGGACGAACTTATCTCGATTATCCTCCTCAGCCTTAAAAAAGATGTTGTCGTGAACATTCCAACCCCGTCTTTTTCAATGTATGACATCATAGCAAGATATAATGATTTAAAGATTAATCATATAAAACTTGACGAAAAATGCTTCGACCTGCCCAAAAATGCGGGTATTAATCAAAACAGCGCCAATAATATATATTTTTTCAGTTATCCTAATAATCCTACCGGAAATCACTTTTCCCGCGATATTATAAAAGGTCTTTTGGAAAACAAAAATAATATTGTCGTGGTAGATGAGGCTTATATATATTTTTCAAACAAGGAATCTTTTATAAAATATATACCGGAATACGATAACTTAATCGTTTTAAGGACCTTTTCCAAAATAGGGCTTGCGGGATTAAGGTTCGGAATGCTTTTTTCCGGCGGCAAGCTTATAAATGAATTTAATAAAATAAAATTACCTTTTAATGTTAATTCTTTAACATTAAGTTCTATCGAATTTTTTTTAGATAATTTTAGCGAATTCGAAAAAAATATAAAGAAGACGATAAATCAAAGGGAGAAATTATATTCGGCATTAAAGAAAGTAGGTTTTATCGAGGCTTACCCATCCGATGCCAATTTTATTTTGATAAGACTTAAAGATAATAAAATAAAAACCAGATTTAACCGGTTTCTTAAAGATAATAAAATAATCATAAGAAGTTTTACCGGCGGCATGGAGTTATTTTACAGGATAACCGTCGGCACGCCTGCCGAGAATAAAAAGCTAATCGATTATCTTAAGGGTTTTTAAGAGCGTATTCATATTCCGAAACAATCCTTT
>JAJZXJ010000030.1:0-4308 GCA_021802425.1 bacterium
TTACTTTTTAATATAGCCCCTTAAATATATGAATATTAACAGTATATTTAAAACGGCAAGACCCGTAAGATTCGAGTGAAAACCGACTGCCGCCCAGATAAAAGACGCGAAGCCGCTTATAATAAAGCCGGATTTTTTATGCGAGCTTAATTGCCAGACGCCTGCCAATGTCACGGCAAATGCAAGCCAGTCCAGTATATCCCAAAAATTCAAATTAATTTGCACTCAAAAAACTCATTTTTTTTATTTTTTTTTAAACCGCCGATTTATTTTTATTTTTATTTTTATTTTTTTCACCTTCTGCTATTTTTAAAATATACCCGCCATAGCCGCTTTTAATGTATTTATTAGATAGCTTCTCCAATTCTTCTACGGATATATAATTCATCTTATAAGCAATTTCTTCTATGCACCCGATTTTAAGCCCCTGCCTTTTTTCCATCATCTCGATAAACTTGGATGCGTCAAGGAGGCTTTCAGCCGTTCCCGTATCAAGCCATGCGTAACCCCTTCCAAGCGTAATGGCATTAAGCCTCCCGCCGCTCAAGTATATGTTATTTACATCGGTTATCTCAAGTTCTCCCCTTTCGGAAGGCTTTAACTCTTTAGCTATGTTGACAACATCGTTATCGTAAAAATAAACGCCCGTAACGGCATAGTTCGATTTTGGATTTTGGGGCTTTTCCTCTATCGACAAAACTTTTTCGTCGTCATCTATTTCGATAACTCCGTACCTTTGAGGGTCTTCGACATAGTAAGTAAATATAACGCCGCCTCCTTTTTTATTTATAATTTCTCTTGCGTAATTAAATTTATCGGGGATACCGTGCCCATAAAAAATATTATCGCCCAAAATCAAACATACATCGTCTTTGCCTATAAAATATTCTCCAATGATAAAGGCTTCCGCAAGCCCCGCGGGTGAAACCTGCTCCTTATAGCTTATATTAAGCCCCAGGCCGTTTCCATTGCCGAATATAGCTTTAAATTTATCGACATCGCCCGGGGTCGTAATTATTAAAATGTCCCTGATGCCCGCAAGCATAAGGGTTGACAACGGGTAATAAATCATCGGCTTGTCATAAACCGGAAGAAGCTGTTTGCAAACGCTTAAGGTTATGGGATAAAGCCTTGTTCCGCTGCCCCCTGCAAGAATGATACCCTTCATATCGATAATATTAATTATTAATTTTAATTAATTCGTTTGTTTTTTGTATATAATATAATATAAAAATTTTAAAAACAAGGGAAGGATATTTCGCAAATCTGAATATCAGGGAAAGATGGAGAAAGATGGAAAACGCAAGTTCCGAAATCGTGATAATTGCAATTATACTTTTATCTATTGCAATGATCGGGGGTATTTTAACAGGCTACCTTAAAATACCGTATGCTTCTATGCTGGTTTTAATCGGGCTTGCGGTCGGCTTATTCCATATTTTTCCCCATTTGAAAATAACTCCCGCCATTATATATTATGTCTTTTTGCCGATATTGATAATGGAAGGGGCGGTTAAGTTTAAAGTCAAAACATTAAAGGAAAATCTCCTCCCGATTTCTGTTTACGCAATATTCGGAACAATTATTTCTACTATTCTGTCCGGGCTGGCGCTTCATTATGTGTTCCGTATTCCCCTGAAACAATCGCTGTTGTTCGGCGCAATAATAAGCCCAACCGACCCCTTATCTATAATGGCATTGCTAAAAAATAACGGAAGCAAAAATAATAAGAACGGGGAGAGCCGTGAGAACGGCGGCGAAAGCGGGGATAAACCAAGGGCAGGAGCAAGAGAAGGGATTGAAACCGTTCTTGAAGGCGAAAGCCTTTTCAACGACGGCATAAGCTTAGTTTTATATGAACTATTTTTAACGATAAATTTTAATAAAAACCCGGCTTTTATTATAGGAATGTCTTCTTTAAAGTTTCTATATGCATTTCTTGGCGGGGCTATACTCGGCATAGCACTCGGCTTTTTAATCTCGTTTATTCTTTCTTTTACTTATGATTATCTTACCGAAATAATGATTTCGATTTTACTTGCGTATATATCTATTATAGCGGCATATTATATAGGCGTATCGTTTATAATAACGATAATATTCAGCGGCATAATACTTGCAAATTATGGTTTCAAAAAAATGGTTTCGTCCCAAACAATACAAGTTTTTCCTATCGTAATAGAATTCCTGGCGTTTGTTTTGAATTCTTTAATATTTCTTTTAATCGGCATGGAGATGAATCTTTTTAAAATTTTAAATTTCTGGCTTGTTTCCGGTATTTTAATCGTTTTTGCCCTGTTTTCACGGGGCTTTTCGATATATATCCTTGCCCCGTTAATAAATTTTATTAAACAAAAATTTGAAATATTTTCAAAGGGCGTCGCTATGAATAATATTTATAAAAATTTTATGATTTTTGGGGGACTGAGAGGCGCATTATCTATTGCAATGGCGTTGTCCCTGCCGTTACACCTGAAAATGCGCTCCGAAATTATAACTTATGTCTTTATAATCGTGTTATTCTCGCTCACCGTTCAGGGGATAATCTTTGACATTTATGCAAAAAAAAGAATAAGCCGGTTTATATCTTAAAAAAATAATATAATAATTAATAATATGGAAATAATAAAAATAGATTCCCTGGCATATAAAGGTTACGGCGTCGGAAGGGTCAATGACAAGGTTGTGTTTGTAGGTTGCGCCTGCCCCGGGGATACTTTAAAAATAGAAATTTACGATGAGCGCAAAAATTACGCCTTCGGCAGAATCGTTGAAATTATAAACCCGTCTCCGAAAAGAATTACTCCGATTTGCAAGCATTTCGGCATTTGCGGAGGATGCGACTACCTTCATATACCGTACGAAGAAGAACTTTACTGGAAAACGGAGATTTTTAAAGCGGAATTTAACAAGACTTTTAAAGATTTTGGATTTAAAGATTTTGAAAATGTTAATTTAATAAAAGGTTTTAAAACTCAAAACTGCCTTAAATACAGGCAAAAGATAGGGTTGAAAATTTCCCCTCCTCTTATCGGGTTTTACAAAAAACTGTCCCACGATGTAGTCGATGTAGAGTATTGCCATCTTGCAAAAGAAGGGGTGAACGAATTGTTGAAAAATGCAAGGAATGCACTCTTAAGCGGCAATTACAGGGATAATTTTTTGAACGAAATATCTTCCGTAACGCTGACGGATACCGGATTAAAAAATATAACCTTTAGTTTAAAAAATAGTATCCCGAACCTGCGCCAAAATTATGATTTAACCTTTAAGGATATAATAGAAAGAACGGGTGCCGATAATGTTTTTGTCGAGTTTAAACAAAAAAAATTGGGTAGGGAAGATAAAAAGATTATAAAATATAGCAGGGATAGGGATAAAAACGATAACAATTTACGCGGCAAAGGTAATTACTTTATGCTGAAAGGCAAAAAATTTGCGTACGACCTCCCGTCTTTCGTTCAGATTAACAAAGAACAAAATGAAAACATAATAGAAAAGGTAACGGCGTATATTAAAAACCTTAATGAAAACAGGAGAATTTATTTTGATAACGCCCTCGATTTATTTTGCGGATACGGAAATATCACTTTATTTCTGGCGGATTATGTAAAAATGATTACGGGGGTTGAAGCAGACCCTTTTTCCGTCAGGCTTGGAGAAAAAAATCTTAAATTAAACGACATTAAAAATATTAACTTTGTAATGTCGAACGCGGCGGATTTTTTGGAAAAAGCGAAAAAGAGGGGAATAGATTATGACCTGATAGTCCTTGACCCTCCGAGGGCGGGAATTAAGGGATTAGCGCCAAAAGTAGCGGGCTTAAACCCGTTGGTCGTAATATATATATCATGCGATTCTATGACGCTTTTAAGGGATTTAAAGGCATTTGCAGAGACGGGATACTTAATAGAACAAATTAACCTGATAGATATGTTTCCAAGAACATATCACATGGAACACATTGCGTTTTTAAGCAGGAAGCGGTAGAATTGCGTCTATGTGTTATATGTATGGTTATATATGTGTTACGCGGCTTTTATGACCTTGCCCGCTTTCAGGCATTTTGCGCAAACCTTGATTCTTTTATTGGAACCGTTAACAACGGCTTTAACTTCGTGCAAATTTGGATAAGACACCTTTTTTGTCTTATTGTTGGCATGTGAAACCTTATTGCCGTATTGAATGCCTTTTCCGCAGATACTGCAAACTCTTGACATATTACGCCCTCTCTATATTTTTTTAGTTTATATAATTTTAGGTTTGTTTAGTATATAATGAAACTCGCCGCTTGTCAATCAAAAAACT
>JAJZXJ010000030.1:4408-10774 GCA_021802425.1 bacterium
TTGAATGCCTTTTCCGCAGATACTGCAAACTCTTGACATATTACGCCCTCTCTATATTTTTTTAGTTTATATAATTTTAGGTTTGTTTAGTATATAATGAAACTCGCCGCTTGTCAATCAAAAAACTAAAAAACTTTAGATGCCAATAAAAAAAAGCCCCAGGGTTTATTTAATAAACCGAAGGGCTGGTCTAATCATTGCATTGCAAGGTTGCGGTTGTCTATCGGTTGTCTATTCTACCTGCGCCAGAAGTTTTTTAACATTACCCATAACGGATTTCGGAAGCGGCGCAAAACCTGTTTTTACGGTATATTTTGCAGCCTGTCCGGGTCCTAACGCCCAATTTACTAAATCCTTAATCGTCGCGGTGGTAGAAGTATCCGGCTGTTTTTTTCTAATCATCCAGAATTCAAAGTTTGAATCGGGATAGGCATTTTTTGCCGAAACATTCCAGACTATAGATTTATCGAAATCAGCCGGAAAGTCGCCCTGTGCTAAGGCAGAATTAGCGGCTGCGGCAATCGTTTCTACGGAACCCACGACATAATTACCCGCCTTGTTAAGCATAGCGGCGCTTGAAAGATGATATTCTAAAATCCATCCAAGACCCACATAGCCGATCGCTCCTGAGGTGCTTTTAACGGCGGCAACCACTGCGTCGCTTCCTAAGTATCCGCTTCCAACCGGCCACGATGGAGATAAGCTTCTTCCGACTTTATTTGCCCATGTTTTGGAAGTATAGGTTAAAAGGCTCGTGAAATCAAATGTAGTTCCGCTCGCGTCTGCCCTGTGGACGACAAATATGTGCAGGTTCGGAAATTTGTACTGCGGATTTAATTTTTTAAATATCGGATTGTCCCAATTGTTAATCTTGCCGAGATAAATATCCGCGACTAATTGAGGGGTCATCTTAAGATTGACATCGTTCGGTATTCCCGGAATGTTGTAAATAACCTGCGCATCGTCAAGCGCGACGGGAACATTCACTAAGTTCGGATACCTCTTTTTAAACTCTTTCGTAAGGTAAGCATCGGATGCCCCGATAGTGATGTTGCCGTTAGCCGCGTTAGAAATACCGAAACCTGAACCCGTTCCAGCGACGGAAACGGTAACATTCGGATGAAGCTTGTGATACTCGACCGCCCAAACAGAGTTTAACGGATAAAGCATCGTGGAACCGGAAATCGTGATAGTCCCTGACGGACCTTTTGACTTCGCGCTTGGAGCTTTAGACTTTGCACATCCGGCAACAAAAACCGATACGAGAAAAATAATACCGATTGCCGCCAGACCTCCAAAAAATTTTTTAAAATTTCTTTTTTCCATAAATCTCCTCCATAAATAAATAGATTTTTAGATTGTTAAATTTGCCTTCATTTTTACAATGACGCTGTTTGCTTTCCATTTTAATTATTTTGACTTTATTATAATAGCAAATTAATGTTACAGTTTTATTACAGTTTTGTTAAATTTTTGTTACGATTTCCCAAATCGTGATTTGGGGATTTTACATTAGTTGAATTCCATGTCGTTTTTGCATATAATAATCAGATTATAAACTATGCCGGTTCGCTGTTTACAAATTAATTTATAAAAAAACGGAGGCAAATTTATGGAATCTTTAAATATCAATGTTTTTAACCCGGTAAGAATCCATTTTGGAAACGGATTTATAAACAATACCGGAAAAATTGCCAAAAAATACTCAAATCTTGCAATGATAATTACGGGCAAAACCTCTATGCAAAAATCGGGAACATTGGACAGGCTTGTAAAGATTTTAAAAGATACCGGGGTTAACTCGATAATATACGATAAAATAACTCCTAATCCGACAATAGATGAAATAGACGAGGCGGCTCATATTGCAAAGGAAAAAGGGGTCGGCTTGATAATAGGACTCGGCGGGGGAAGCCCCCTTGATTCCTCTAAGGCTATCGCTGTTGCCGCAAAAGGAAATATTCCCGTGTGGGATTACCTTAAAACACCGGCCGCGGCCGCCCTGCCTGTCATAACAATCGTGTCAACCTCGGGAACTGGAAGCGAGGTAAACAGATACTCCGTGATGACCAATCCGAAGACAAAGGAAAAACCGGGGTTCGGCTATGAATGTATGTATCCTGAAGAGGCAATAATCGACCCCGAAATTATGACTTCTATGCCCCCTTATGTTACGGCAACCACCGGTTTCGATGTTTTTGTCCATGTTCTTGAGGCTTTTACGGGCAAAATGAGAAACGCCTTTTCCTCTGCTTACTGCATGCAGGCTTTTTATCTTTTAAAGGATAACTTGATTAAGGCTTATAATGAACCGAATAATCCGGAGGCAAGGGGAAATATGGCTTTAGCCTCTGCTCTTGCAGGTCTTGCAATCGACTTATCGGGCGTAGGTATAATTCATGCGCTGGAGCACCCCGTTTCCGGCAATTACCCGAATGTTGCCCACGGAGCAGGTCTCGCCGCATTGACGGTAGAATCCATGAAATACAACCTTGAAGCATGTAAAAGGGATTTTATGCTCATAGCCCATCATCTCGGCGTGAAAAGAGCGGGAAAAACCGACGACGAATACGCCTATGCTTTAATAGAAAAAATAGAGGAGATGCTAAGGGCAATAAATTTAAATATTAGATTAAAAGACCTCGGAGTAGAAAAAGACAGACTGCCTAAAATGGCTAAAGAAGCCTTTACCACTATGGGATTTGCCGCCCAAAACAACCCGAAGGATGTTGATGAAAAGGGGGCTTTAAGGCTGCTGGAATTGAGTTATTAAAATACTGAAATGCGGAAAATAAATCGGACCTTTTTTCCTTTTAATAAAATATGAAAAGCCCTCTTTTTAAAGGGGGCTTTTCATATTCATATACTATATTTATTTCCTTTTTTATTTATTTTCCGGCCTTAACCGCATTTGCCGCTGCCGACCATACCGTCGTTACTATAAGGTTAAGGGCGAGGGCTATAAGCGCAACATACAAAAGCCCAAACGGCGTGTGCATAAAAGTAGTAACGATTGCATGCCCCGCGTTTGCCTCCATAACGAAATAAAGTCCCGATGCCGTTCCGACAAGCCAGCCTGCGATAAGGGCATTCTTGTTCAGCCACTTAGTGTAAAGCCCTATAAATATGGGCGGCAGCGTTTGAACTATCAGTATTCCGCCAAGAAGCTGAAGCTGTATGGAGTATGTTTCGGGAACAAGAAAGACAAACCCCAGCGCAAGAAATTTAAATACGACGGATGACCATTTTGCTATATCTGCCTCTGCTTTGGGGGCAAGGTCCGGTTTAAACTCCTTTATTATATTTCTCGTTAGAAGATTTGCCTGTGATATTGCCATTATGGCTGCCGGAACCAAACCCCCGATGAATATGCCGAGAAACGCGAAACCGGTAAACCATGGGGGCATAGTCTTCTCTATTAAAGTAGGGACGACTAATATTCCGTTTCCCCCCACCGCTTTAAGAGCCGAAGGCACCGCATAAATCAACACTCCAAACAAGGCAAGAAATGCCAAGCCTATACCGTAGATGGGAAGAAGGGCGGTGCTTAGCCTGACGCTTTTTGCGCTTTTAGCGCTGAGAACTCCGTTAATGGCATGGGGATAAAGATACAGGGCAAGCGCGCTTAATATAAAAAGGCTTATATAACCGTTGACTAATAAAGGCGGCAATGTAACATAATCGACAGGCGGAGTTTTTCCCGCTCCAAGATTTTTTGCAGCGGCGAAGGCATGATGAAATCCCCCGTAAGATAACGGCACTAAAATTATAATAGCCACTACCGTAATTAAAATAATCGCATCCTTCATCACCGCCGTCAGAACCGCGCCCCTCAGCCCGCTCCAGAATGTGAATACGGCAAGTATTATAAAAGATACTAAAAGAGCAATTTCGCTAATTACTTTAGCATCTCCAAACGAAAGGAGCATAACCTGAAGCACCGCTTTCATTCCGACTATTTGGAGGGCAATATAAGGCAGTTCGGCAACTATTCCCGTTAATGCGATTAATATCGCCAGCGTCCTGCTGTTAAACTTATCCCTCACGAAATCTACGGCGGTCACATATCCCTTATCTTTGGATACTTTCCAAAGACTCGGCATTACCACCATTGCAATTCCGAAAGTAGCCATAACATAAGGAACGGCAAAAAAGAATAGACTTCCTTTTGCAAACACGCCCGACGGGACGGCAATAAAGGTATATGCCGTATATATATCGGCTCCCACGAGAAACCACATCAGGAATGTGCCGATTTTATTACCTGCTAATGCCCATTCATGCAAATGGTTAAGATCCCCTGCCCTCCATTTCGACGCCCAGAAGCCGATTATCGTAAATAACAAAAAAAGGGCGATAAAAACTATTATCGTTACCTGAATATTAGACATTATTTATCACCTCCGCCTTTTACTTTGGAAATCAGTAATGAAGCAAAGGAATAAAGAATGGTCGCTATAACGAGCCAGAGCGTCTGAAACCAGTAAAAAAACGGCAGGCCTAAAAAAACCGGGTCAGAGTGGTTGTAAAGCGGCACAACGGCAAGAACGATAGTCGGGATTGCGATTAATATCCCGGCAACCGTAAACAAATAATTCTTACTCATAAATTAACCTCCCCTAAAGTAATGTTAAAGATTAAATTATTATTTATTGGTTTATTATATAATAATATAAAATTAACACAATCATTTTTGTTAATAATTCCGGGGAGAATAATTCGGGGGGAAAATTGAAAATTCTTAAATAGTTTCTAAATCGCCATTGGGGGGAAGGGGAAGAAATGGGTTGATATAAAAACGAAGCGGGGGAAACCGCCAAATGCGGGCGGGAGTGAGGAAATAAATAAATCTGACCCCTTTATTTACTCTTAAAAATCAGGGGGATTATCCCGTCAATAAATTCCGAAGGATTTAATATTTGAAACGAATAATCTCCAAATGTTTTAGGTTTTTTAAAATCCTTTTTATCGCCGGTAATAAGATAATCGGCTTTGCCGTTAATCGCCGAAACAAGCACCGGAATATCTTTGGCGGCGGTATGACCGGAATATTCATCAATTTCGGAGGCTGACGGCAATTTTATAATCTCTAGATTAACTTTGGGTAGATATTCTTTGTATAAATGCATTGCATCCGGTATTTTTTTATTTATATTCCTTTCTATTTCTATGAGGTTGTATTCTCCCGTTATTCCTGTAACGAAAGAAGTTCTAAGGCTCAATATATCCAGAATGATGCGAGGCGCGCCCTTATCCGAAATAATTCCTGAAAAAATTACATTTGAATCGAGAAAAACTCGGATAGTTTTTTTAGCCATACAGTTCTTTATAGAGTTTTGCCCTTTCGTTTTTAAGCCCTTTCATTAATTCTTCAACGGAAAGCCCCGACCTTTTGATGATTTTTTTGATTTCCCTTCGCGCTTCATCTAATTCAAGCCTTTTAGGCGTGACTATAATAGCGTCGCCCGCAGGAATAATTGAAACAACCTGCCCTTCGTCAAGATAACCCGCGTCCCTTATCTTTTTAGGTATGGTCAGTTGTCCCCGGGATTTTATTTCTGCCGTAAACGGTTTCATATAGCGTATTTAATCTCCTCTTCTAAAGTATGATTTCATATTATCAGAATTCGGAAACAATTGCAATATTTTTTCTTTAATACTATTTTAAAGCTATCTTTCCGGACAATGTTAAGCTGTGCGAAGTATTTTTATCGATATAAAATTAAGCAGGGGAAACCGCCAAACGCGGGCAGGAGTGAGATACGGAGGCAGACGATTTTAAAAGCAAAGCTTTTAAGTCTGTCGGAGTGAAATAAATCTGACACCTTTATTTTTTTTATTTTATATGTGGCACCTTATTTTTCAAGCAGTTTCGTATTGCAGTATCTTTAACTGTTCCGGATTTATCCTCAAACTTAAATTAAGCATTTCCACTCCAACGACTTTTCCGTCTGAATTAAAATCTAAAATAATGCCCGGCTCAACCTCTTCAGATTCGACTATAGGCGATTCGTCTAACCTAAAATAAAGGGCGTCACCTTCTTCGTCCACTTTTAATTTCATTTTCACTCCTTAGTCTCGACTTGTTTAATTCTCTTATATTTTCTGTCAAAATATACCGTAACTATTCTTTTCGGGGACGCATTATGGTTGACCACAACATGTAAAACTCTTCCATTATTTTCCGAGATATTTTTAAAATAAATAAGGAAATAAATAAATCTGACACCTTTATTTTAAAATTCTTCATTCCTCATTTCAATAATTGCATGTTTTGTATAAAATACTTTATCTATCTGAAAGCAATTTCTAATAAATTCTATCATGAAATTTAAAACTAAACTATAAATTTTAGTTTTTTATTCA
>JAJZXJ010000015.1:0-4941 GCA_021802425.1 bacterium
CAGGATTTCGGATAAATGATATTATTTTAATAAGTATATTTTTCCTTTATGCGTTCATAGCTCAGTTGGATAGAGCAACAGCCTTCTAAGCTGTGGGTCGCAGGTTCGAATCCTGCTGGACGCACCATTAAAAACTGCGGTAAATAAGCCATTCCAGCCCATAGCAATAAATTTCATATTGACTATATTTTGCATAAATTTTATAATTTTCACAGTATTTTTGTCCCATATTTAAGGAGGGTTAAAATGTCGGAAAATATCAGGAAAAGAAAGAATAGCAAGTATGACCGACCCAATAATCGAAATGTAATTTTTGACAGTTTATACATTCTTTTTGGCCTATCTTTAACTCATATATTTCCCTTAAATTTAACGAAAAAAGATTTCCAATAGAAATATCTCTTGATTTAATTGCGGCAACGGAACGGGAACTCCAATTAAACGATAATTTCAGGAAAATGATTGAAAATAGCATATTGCCGGCAAAGGAGGAGAAAGGACTATGATAACTTAACTATTATTTATTAAATTACCGGCGCACTTTTGACTGCGCAAGCGGTGCGCTTTCAAACTGCACTTGACAGGTGGTGATACCGAGAAAGAAACTATAAATAAACTCAAATATAACATCGGGGCTATCTCACCTTTGAACCGTTTCCTTCATTAATGTAGCAATAATTAAGCCTGATAAAAAAAGGCTAAGGGCAACGATATAGAAGGCGGATATTATACCTGTAACATCAGCTACGAACCCGATGAGCAAAGCTCCGAACCCGTAGCCGGAGTCTCTCCAGAGGCGGTACACGCCCAGCACGCCGCCCCTATCCCCAGGCTGCGCTACATCAGCCACGGCGGATATAAGTACCGGATACACAAGTCCCATACCAAATCCTATGATTACACTTGCAGCGTAAAGAAATGTAATAGAGTTCTCCATTGCGGCAAGTACGATTCCAAAACTCATAAGCCACATTCCGGTTAATATAACAGGCTTTCTTCCTATCCTATCAGAAAGCGCACCAGTAAAGAGCTGAGATATAGCCCATATAACCTGATATAATCCTACAATCAAGCTGATGGTAAGCAAGCTGACACCTCTTGCTACCAGTAAAAGCGGAAAGGCGCCCCAAAGCAGCGTGTCAGCAAATTTTTCTACCAGACCTGCTTGACTGCAGGCGAACAATGTCTTGTTTTGCCAACTCGTTGATGCAAATATGCGAGAAAATGATGCAGGCGAATCTTTAGCCATTTTAGAAGTGTCATTAATAATCAAGCTGTTTCTCTTGTCAGTTTTTTCCTCAAGCTTTATATGTCCTTTGGTCTCTTTGACTAATAACAGGGAAGACATTAAGCCCAAAATGACCGTGACGAGTCCAAAGTAAAACGGAATCGGCCTTAAGCCCCACGATGCCGCAAGAAAACCTGCAATAAGAATACCACTAGCTTGGCCGATATATCCTGAGAACTCGTTGATTCCTAACGAAAGACCCCTATTTTTTGGACCAACAATATCTATCTCTGAGGTTACAGTCATAGTCCAGGCCAATGCTTGGTTAAAGCCCATAAGGATGTTTGCAAACACAACCCATCCCCAATTCGGCGCGAAAATCAAGATGAACGGAATTGGCAGTCCAAAGAGCCATCCTAACACGAGAACCGGCTTTCTCCCGATCTTATCCGACCATCTGCCGGCAACCATGTTGAAAAACGCCTTTGTGAAGCCGAAGGCCGCAATAAAAGACATTATTAGAATAAACGAGGAAATATGGTAGATGGTTTTACCCATGAGCGGAACTATGACCCGCTCCATTCCCAGGAACCAGCCTATCCAAAGAGTCAGGATCGAGAATAGGATATACTGAGGTAGATTAGCACGTAGCCCCAATCTTAGAGAAGGCGATTTGTTACTCATAAAACCCCACTTTTAACACATTATTATTTTATTTTTGAACCAAACACTAAACTGTTCCCTTTGTCAATACATTTTTTAACCCCTTTTTGACTTAATTATAGCGTCTAATTTTATTCCAGTCAATTAGGGGGCTAATACAGCCGTAAAGATTTTTAAAAGTAATTTTTACTGCACGGTTAATTTTGCTTTCCCGATTGAAACGGAATATTGGTACGCTAAAGCAGAGTGTGTTTTGCAAACTCAATAAAAAGGCGCAAATAATAAAAAAGGTATAATAAACTTTTTCATAATTGTAAACATATATTTTTCCACGTTTAAAAAAGCACGGCTTTTTTGTGGAAAAATATGCTGTTTATGGATGTAATTTTTGAGATGCGGCGGTCATCCACTCGTTGCTCATTTTTAATTTTAGTGATAAACTTAACGGTATCTATATATTTTCTATAAACCAGTTTGAGGTATTAAAAGATGCTGCCGCCTGAAACCGAAAAGTATTTAAGCGAAATAAAAAACATCGAACCTTACAACATAACCGTAAGGCCTGATAAGGAACTTGCGCTTTTTCTTTTTAAAAAAAATAAAGCCGACTATATTTACAACGTTTGTGCTTTAGAAGGTAATCCCATGACCTTTCCGGAGATACAGACCCTCTTAGACGGGGTTACCGTCGGCGGACACAAGATAGACGACGAACAGCAGGTTTTAAACCAGAATAAA
Organism: bacterium; assembly: GCA_021802425.1. Lineage (GTDB taxonomy): Bacteria > SZUA-79 > SZUA-79 > Acidulodesulfobacterales > Acidulodesulfobacteraceae > Acidulodesulfobacterium. The sequence continues at coordinate 2,630 of JAJZXJ010000015.1, forward strand.
AGCGTGGGGCTTTTATTTTCCATGCTCCAAAACAGAGAATTTAAATTAAACAAAGAAACATTCTGTAAACTTAATTATGTAGTTTCATCGGGCGAATCTATTAAGCCGGGGGAATTCAGGACGGGACAAGTAACCATAGGCGGGACGGATTTTATACCCCCTAAAGCCGGAGAATTAGACGAGTTATTAGATAAAGGTATTAAAGAAATTTCCAAAATTGAAAATCCGATTGTCCGTTCTTTCGCATTCTTTGGATTCGGAAGTAAACATCAATTCTTCTGGGACGGAAATAAAAGAACGAGCCGGCTTATGGCAAACGGGGTTTTGCTGGAAAACGGATATCCGGCTTTAAATATCAAGGCAAAGGACGGGCTTGAATTTAATAAAACAATGATAGAGTTTTATAATAGTGGAAATTATAACGTTTTACTGACCTATCTTTTGCCTTATTACGAAAAATCCATAAATCTTGAAAAATGACCTATTTTTTAAAAAAGTAATTTTTAAAAAACGTAAAAGATGCAATTAAGATCTATTTAATATTCACCACCCTTTTGAGATACTCCCCTGCCCTTATTTTTATCATAAGCCTGCAGCCGCAATGTAAAGGGCGGCTATTTTGCCGCGTTTAACTTCTTTGATTGTTTTTTAATAATATCGAATCGCCAGGCAAGTTCCGTGATTATCTGGTTATTAGATGTAACGGTAATCTTTCCCAATAAATCTTCCCTATGTGAAATTATCCCTATCGACAATTCTTCGGATATCGCAAAACTGGCGTACGGCAACATTTTATCTAATTCGTTTTGAAAAACGTAAAATACATCGATACTATTTTTTGCCTGCTCATCCATAATTTCTTTTATCTTGGAGAAATCATCCTCGTCCTTTAAAAGAAATATTCGTTCGATATGAACGCCTCTTTTTGCCTGCCTGTAATTTTGTTTTGTATGTTCGGTCATATCCTTGCCGTATCCCCAATAAAACGGTTCTATAAGATTGCTTACAACCTTAAACGACTGTCCTGGTTTTAATTCTTTCAATACAATCAATTTAGCGGCGTAAATATCGTGAAAAATAAAATCTCCACCTTTTTCCGCCTGCTTTAAGAGAATATGAATTTTTTCAAAATCTTCCAGAGCTATCCGCGTCGAAATATCCGATTTTTTCTTTTTAAGCCTGTTATACAGCATTATAGTTTCATTAATAGCGATTTGTTCCTTAAGGGAAAGTTCCAACGACGGGAAAGCCGCCTTTAATCTTTTTTCCAGATTATCGATGGCTATTACAATTTCCGCAAGAATAGCGGCTAATGCAAAAGCCAATACGATTACTATTTTTGTGGAAACATTTAAATGGAAATATGCGCCTAACCAAAATGTGAGAACTATAAACACAATGCCGAATAGCCCTATTAATAGGCGTAAAAACATAACCCTTGACATTACATTATTCCTCTATTGCCACAACTAAACTTATTATTGCAGCAATTAAATTGATTGTATTTGACATAATTCTATTTCTTGGCTGTTATTTTAAAGAAATTAAAGCAAAATCCAATAAACCAATTATTGCATAGCCTATTAGTTTATTGCCTGTATCGGTATATCTCAAGCATCGAGATTTGGATTGGCATTTAATGGAGCAGCATTTAAAGAAGAGTTATTAATCATAAAATTATACTCTTTTTACCTATTAATTTTAAATTTTATTATGTAAGCTTATATTATTTAAATAATTTTACCATATCTTTCAGTAAATTAATACCAATAAATTATTTAAATACCCCGTCAGTCAACCGCCTTCTTTAGCGTATCGGTAGCGTATCCGATACTAAATGGCTATATCCATAAACGGCATACGTTTATATGTCATCTGCGTATTCTTTTGCCGAAAAGCATGCTTCGTGGGATGGAATCGGGTAGTCCGCTTGCTTTTGCAGTAAGCAGGGCTTATAATATAATTAACTCATGAATGGCTAAACAAGGAGAGGCGGAGGCGTTTTAATGTGGAAACTGCCGCCAATCTTGGAATTAATGCTTTTAGGCACACAGATTATGAATCTACAAAAGAAAGACTCTCCAAGTTTAAATTCACTTCATCCGTTTATTAGATAGCAATGAATCGATAGCCTTCGTTAATTAACTTTCCGACATAAATGAATTTTGAATATTCATCATATTCAGGCAAAAATTCAATAATTTTTGAAAGTATAAACAACCATAGCGTTTACGGTATTTTGAGTGCTGTTACCGTTTCCGTAAACCCTGCGGTTTGCAATTTGATTTTCAAATTCAAGTCTAAACTGAATA
>JAJZXJ010000015.1:5041-16823 GCA_021802425.1 bacterium
GGCAAAAATTCAATAATTTTTGAAAGTATAAACAACCATAGCGTTTACGGTATTTTGAGTGCTGTTACCGTTTCCGTAAACCCTGCGGTTTGCAATTTGATTTTCAAATTCAAGTCTAAACTGAATATTTTTAAATATCTTCATAGCAGGTCTATATCCTAAGGTAAATGTCGAATCGAAATAACGATAAGCTATGCCGGGCGTACTTGCCGCTTCCCACATGCCGTTAGGATCCGAGACGCCGGCTTCCCTTACGGTTTGCGAAAACCTGCCTATATTTAAGATGCTATAATGATGGATATAAAAAACAAGACCAGAGAAATGCGATTTGTTAAAGGTAGAATTTGAGGTAGAAATCAAGTAAGACGGATAATTATTTACGGAAGAATTAAATTGGCCTTCATTTATATTGTTGCCGTAAACTATGGATTTATTTATTCCTCCGTTTAAACCGGTTTCGTAATCCAATACCGCGGTCCAGTATTTGCAAAACGAATATTTCGCGTCTATAAAATTATAAAAAAATCTATTTAAATTATCCTGATAAAGGTTATTATTGTATATGATAAAATTTTCGGCTCCGTAAACGACGCCTTCATGAAACTTTAAAAATTTAAACGGTTTATATGAAGCTATATATTCGAATGTCGGGTATCTATTTAAAGGAACCATAGCGTTATCGGTTAATGCAGCCCCGAAAACCATTTTTAATTGCCTCGTAAAAGGATACTTTAAAAATATTCCGGTAAGTTCTCCGGGTTCTATTGCCGTTACCAATGAGTATGTATTTTCCCATAACCTTGATAAATTATAAGATTCAAAGCCTATAAGATAATTTTTTTCGCCTAAGTCAATTTTTAATCCATTCCCGATCGGAATGCCAAAGGAGATATAAAATTGTCTAAATCCGCATAACGGCCTATTATATACCTGCTCCGTGTAATAAGAATAGCTGCCGGTATAAGGTCCTACCGCTTGAATATTTTCGCCGGCATCCATAGATACTTTGAAGCCGATGCCGAATCTATTCCTGCCGTCTGCAAAAGGATTTTTTGATACCGTTATATCGAACTGGTTAATCGTAGCGCCGTTCACCTTATAATTATTTATATAATTTCCGTTGTAATTGCCCAAAGGATATGCTTCGCTTGCGTAAGGCCTCGCAAGATTATAAGTATAGGATGCGGCAAAAGTTCCAAAGAGTTTTATTTGGGATAGAAAGGAATTGTTATGAGTTGCGGCAATAATTTCTTTTTGTTTTAACGGGATTGATTGCGCCTGTGCCGCGCTTAGCTTATTATAATTTTGATTTTCGGCATTTGAAACCCCGATAAAAATAACAACATCGAGAAATAAAACGCATACCGTAATTAAGATAATCCGCATATAAAAATTTTTATTTAATTAAGACAGGCTTGCAGGCGTAAAAATTTGGAATTACATTATTTAGGGATATAATATAATTAAAAGGATTATTTATGCAATTATTTTTTAGATACTTGAAAATCGGCATGGGCATTTAAATTTTAAAAATTGAAAGAAATTGATTTGTTAATTGAAAATTTTATGGTGTTTTAAATGTTTAAAAATAGACAGGAAGCGGGAGAAAAGCTTGCTATTGCTTTAGAAAAATATAAAAACAAGGAGGATATAACCGTCCTTGCCCTTCCAAAAGGCGGAATAGAAGTTGCTTTTGAGGTTGCAAAATATTTGAATGCAAAATTCTCACTTTTAATCGTAAGAAAACTGCCCTTCCCCGATAACCCCGAAGCCGGTTTCGGGGCCGTAGCGGAAGACGGCAGCATATATATAAGCAAACAATCGTCGCGGTATCTTTCGGAAAAAGAAATGAATGACATAATATTTTCTCAAAAAAATGAAATTAAAAGAAGGATTTCTATTTTAAGAAAAGGGGAGCCCTTACCAGATATTATTAATAAAACGGTTATCTTGATAGATGACGGCATTGCCGCAGGTTCAACAATGCGCGCGGCAATAATGCTATGCAGAAAACAAGGGGCAAAAAAGATTATAGCAGCTGCCCCCGTTGCAGGAAAGGATGTCGCCGGGCAGATAAATGAATTAGCGGACGAACTGGTGGTACTTGAAACGCCGTATAATTTTCGTGCCGTTGCGCAGGTTTATGAGAACTGGTATGATGTTTCCGATGAAGAGGCAATAGATTTACTGGGCCGCTTATAGCGTTTTATTATATTTATTATGGTACTTATACGGTTGTTATACGCCTGTAAAGCTTGTTAAACGGCTATTTTGTAATTACGATGCGATGCTAAAATTAATCTTGAAGAAGGAAAAGGCCATTGGAGGTTCTTTTATGAAAAAATGGGATGCTACTAAAGCCAAAGTGAAAAAACAACAGGCAGACGATTTAATGGACTCTTATTTAAACGCTATAGAATATAAAGACATGTCGGTTTGCAGTAAATGCCGCAGTATATATCATGACAAAAGATGGGCTGAAGATAAGGAACTATATAATTTACTTATGAAAGACCCTAAAAAAGTAGTATTTACCGTATGTCCAGCCTGCCGGAAAATTGAGACCAAATATATGGAGGGGGTGGTTGAACTTAAAGGAGATTTTTTGTTTGAGCATAAAGATGAAATTATCAGCCTTATAAAAAATACGGTTGAAAAAGCGGATTATATTGATCCTCTTGAAAAGATAGAAAATATAAATATAGATGAAAAAAATAAAACAATAGAAATTATCACCACAGACGATAAACTTGCGCAAAGAATAGGAAAAAATATCGAGAAAGCTTATAAAGGCAATGTTGAATATCATTTTTCAAAAGAAGACAGACTGACAAGGGTTTATTGGAAAAGGTGATGCTTGACGCCGTGTTTTCGCTTAAACTAATGGCGGATAAAGGCTTATTTCTAAATATAAAGCCCCGATCGGGATTTGGGGGGGAGGGGGTTGATTTTTATTTTCATTTTTGATATGATATAAATATCTGATAAAGAACACCTTATCCTTAAGTTGAATCCGCCGACAGGCTCGTTAATCTTCTTTGTTTCTTAATTTATTAAATTCAATTTATATCAAAATTAATTATACCTTTAGTTTTAATCTTTCTTGCCATGAATAAAAAAAGAAACAGCGATAAAGTTAATTTTCCGATTCTAATACCCGCTCTCTTAACGGTAATATTTCTGGCTTATCCAAATCCCTCTTTTGCTTCTAATGCTTTTAAAAACTTAAAAAAAAACTTCATTTTTTAGCAGCTAACGATAAAAAACCTGTTAATTTAGGATTAAAACAGCCCTTTAATGCCGCTGCAATAAATAATAAAAACCCTAACCCTAAAAAGATTTTATCTTTGAAACGGTTAATCAAAAGTTCCTTAGGGAATTATAATCTGATGTCTTTAAGAACGAAAGCCGATGCCTTAAAAGAAAATATTACGATAGACAAAAGCCTGCCAAACCCCAGAATCGCTTTCGGCTATAACGACTCCGACGGTTTTAATAATTTTATGATAGGAAATCATGAATATCAGGGAAGCAAGGTAAGATTTACTTTTACTCAGCTTATACCGTTTCCGACTAAACTATTTTTAAAAGGTAAAATCGCAAAAATTTATTATGGATACAATAAAGAAATTACAAAATCCGCAATGGTTGCAACGGTTGCAAATGTTAAAAACTATTACTACCGGCTTGCGCAATTAGAAAATGACATTTTAATAATAAAAAGCGACTATTCGCTGCTAAAGCTATTAGAAAAAAATACCGATGACAGCTATGCGATAGGAGAAGCTAAAGAAACCGATGTTATAAGAATCGAATTAAAAATGATAGCCCTGAAAAACCAATTAATCAGCCTGAAAAAAGACAGGCTAAAATATTTATACGAACTGTCGAGGCTTTCGGGAATTAAACTGAACAAACTTAAGGGAACCGCTATGCTTCCGCACATAACAAAATTAAAAGCTAAAAAAATTAAAAATATTATTAAGACGGCTTTTAAGAATAATCCTTCACTCAAAGCTGCCAATTTTTTATATAAGGGATCAAAATATGAGAAAAAATTAGCCGACCAGGGGCTGTATCCGAATATTATCTTTCATGTAAAATATGGTTATAGATATGACATACAGCCGGCTTTAGGCGGTTCGATCGGACTTGAAATCCCCCTATACTTTAATCAAAGGCAGTTCCCCGAAATGAATAGGGCTAAAAAAAATATGATTTCATCGATGTTTGCAAGAAACTGGGCGTATAGCGGGATTGCAAGGGATATTATGGCATACGCGGTAAAAATTAAAAAATATTATAAACTTTACGAAACCGAAAAAAAGATTTATCTCCCTGAATCCTCGCTTCTTTTAAAATTGTATATAAGCAGATATATATTCGGAAAAACTTCCGCCTTTGAGCTCCTTAATTCATTCAAAAAAATGATAAAAGCGGAACTCTTATCCAATAGTTATGAGGTTAATTTTTTAATAAACAGAAGTGATTTATCGGCATCTTTAGGGGAAATAAATCATTAATAATGATATAGCGAAAAATGGAAAACAATAAAAAATTAATTTATCAAAAAGGCGTTAATATTTGGCATATTTAAAATGAAAAAATTCTTTAACGGCATTAAAAAGGCTGCTCTGAACAATAAATTTTTTATTCCGGTTATTTTATTTATACTGGTAGGAATATTTTTAATCATATACAGGTTTTTTATCCTGCCGGTAAATTTTTACTACAATAAGGAATTATATAATCTAAGTAATTATAACATCAGGATAGGCGTCAGTAAAAAGGTGCGCCTATTAAGGCTTAGCCATATAAAAAAATTAAAGCCGTATTTTCGAATAGTAAAAACCATAAAAGTATCTCCAAGAATCAGGGCAAGGGGCAGAACCACATTTGCCACTCCGTTAGCGAGAACTATTTCGTTGAAATTCGGCGGTTATATTTCTAAGATATACGCCGATAAAACCGGAATTAAAGTTCGTAAAGGAATGCCTTTATTTTCGTTATACAGCCCGTCCTTAATAGATGCGGAAAATGACTATAACCTTGCATATAAAAACTATCAAAGACTTAAAAATACCTCATTCAAATCGCAAGCCCAAACAATTTATGTATCCGCCGAAAAAAAACTTTTATTCTGGGGGATAAATAAAAAACAGCTTAAAAGAATAAAAAAAGATAAAAAATTTATTAAACAAATATCGATATATTCCCCCATCAATGGAATAGTAGTTAAAAAATTCATTACCCAGGGCGGTTACATTAAGCCGAGCAAAAGACTTTATGAGCTTGCAAACATTTCAAAACTCTGGATGAAAATATTTGTAAATGTTCACGATTTAAAATTTATCAATATAGGAAAGCGGGTCTCTTTAAGATTTGCATATTATAAAAAAAGAACTTTTCACGGCATAATTTCATATGTTTATCCATACACCTATAAAAACGGAAAATTTATTAAAGTAAGAATATCCGTAGCAAATACAAAACATGCCTTAAAAATTAATTCTTACGGAAACGCGTATATAAAAATGCCTTTTACCGAACGCTTGGTTGTGCCCACCTCAACCGTTGCGCATATAGGTTATAAAGATGTCGTGCTAATTTATGATAAAAGCAAAAACGCGTTTAAAGCAAAAAGTATCCTTATAGGCGCAAGGGACGGTAATTATTATCCTGTCATAGAAGGCTTAAAATCGAAAGAAATCGTTCTTAAATTAAAAAATTTAAGCAAGATAAATATAAACGATTCAAGAAAAATAAATCATTATCTTATTCTATCTTCCGTAAAAATAAATTCTTTATAAGCCGTAAGGGTGAAATTTTTGGGTATATAAGGACTAAACGGCGAAAAGTTACGGCCGTTTAGTCCTTATATACAAAACGACGGCATTATGTTATTAAATGTATCTTTTTAAAAGAGGTACTTTTATAAAGTCTAACGCCACCATAAAAATTAATGTAAAAATTATCAGATATAAAATCATTATTAGCGGAACAGGGGCAATTAGCCATCCATATATTGCCATTAGCGTAGCTAAAAGAAGTCCGCCGAATTCTGCTATTAAAAGTGGTTTTGACGGCATAGAGTGCCATAAAAACGATTTCTCGCGAACCAAAAATATATTAGCGTGACCTGAATAGACAAGTCCTAAAAATATAAAAGAATCCAACGCGGGCTTCGATAAATCAAGTAGTTTCCAGCCCCAAATATAGACGCCGAATATATATACAAGCCAGCCGATAGAAAATGCTACCGAAATTTCCATAAGTTCCCTTACATTCCATTTATTGGGTTTCTTTGAGTATCTGACATTATCCGTCGATAAAGACATCGTTACGAAGTCGTTTGTGAAAATAAGAAGAAGAATTATAAGCGGCATAGCCTGGACATCAAAGTTTTTAATTCCGAATATTAATAGCCCGAGAGCTAAAAATAAGCCTATTTGTATTGTCTTTACTATCTTATTCGATATGTAAGAAAATAATCTCTGGTAAACGCGTCTTCCCGTTTCTACCGCGCCCAGCATACCCGACAATCCCGGATTGGTTAGAACAAGACTTGCCGAAGCCTTGGCCACATCGGTAGCCGTCGATACCGCAATGCCGACCTGAGCCTGTTTAAGGGCAGGAGCATCGTTTACGCCGTCCCCCGTCATACCTATGACCTCTTTCCCCCCTTTCTGCAAAGCCTGAACAAGATTATATTTATCTTCGGGAAAAATACCGGCATATACTTCGCAGTTCAACACTTCGGGTTTTAATTCGACTTTACCTTCTTTTTTCAAGGCATTGTAATCGCAAACTTCTCCATTTATGCCTAATTTTTCGCCTATGTGAATTGCCGTTGCCGAGTTATCGCCCGTAAGCATTTTGACATTGACGTGCAGGTCTTTAAGCTTGGCTATGACTTCTTTAGAATCGGGGCGAACAGGATCGGATAGCGCCAGTAATCCATAAAATTTTGGGGTAGTTCCCTCTTCCCCGCCCAGTACCGCTATAGTTCTTTCGCCTCTCTTTGCAAATTCTGCCGATTCTTTTTCCCAATCTATAGTCGGGTCAAATTCCTTTATGATTAACGGAGAACCTTTTATAGCCGCATAGCTCTTTCCGTTTTCTTCGTATCTGGCTTCCGAACGCTTAGTGGCGGGATCAAAAGGGATAAATTTGGTTTTCTTGGGGATGCTTACATTCAATTCCTTAGTTTTATCTAAGATAACTTTATCTATAGCATCCATGGTGGATTCTTCCGATGCAATCGAAGCCATTTTTAATAAATCCTGTTCATTAAAATCACCGTGAGGCCGAACCGTGGATAGCGTAAGCTCGTTAAGCGTTAATGTTCCGGTTTTATCGCTGCATAAAATCTCCATTGCGGCAGAATCTTGAACGGCGCTCAACCTGGTGGTAAGGACGCCTTCTTTTGACAGCGCTAAAGATCCGACGGCATTCGATAGAGTAAATGTCGGCGGAAGAGCAACCGGAACGGAGGCAATAAGTAATATTAGCGCAAAAGGCAGCATATCTTCCATCGGTATTCCGGTTACAGCCGCATACGCAAGTATAGCTACCACAAGCACGCCATCCATGACAAGAAGATATTTAATTATGGACGTAATTAACATTTCTGCCTGAGACGGCACTTTGGCTAATTTTACAAGTTCGGTTGTTTTCCCGAAATAACTTTTGGCGCCCGTTGCCGTAACCGTGCCGCTCACTTCTCCCCTCCTGATTATAGAACCGGAATATATGGTATCCTTTACACTCTTTTCTACGGGTAAGGATTCCCCCGTTAAAGCAGATTGGTCAACATCGACATGACCCTCTTCTATTTCCATATCGGCAGGGGCAAAATCTCCCATCCGCAGACGGACATAATCTCCCGGCACCAGCTCCCTTGCGGGCATCATAACCCAGCTGCCGTCTCTTAAAACCCTTGCCATAACCTGCAGCTTCTTTTTTAAAAGCTCTACAGCGCCATGAGCTTTTTGCTCATGAAAAAAGCCTAGGACTGCGTTAAATGTGAGTAAAAATGCAATAATCACGGCATTAATAGTTTTCCCGAAAGCCCATTCCAACAAAAGTGCGGCCTCAAGCATCCATGCAATAGGCCCCCAAAATTTTTTTAAAAAAAGCAAAAGGGGATTGAGATGCTCTTCGGTGATCTCGTTTGGGCCGTACTGTTCCAAAAGCCTTTTTGCTTCTTCATTGCTTAATCCCTTAGAAGAATTCTGGCTTGCTGACATAAATTAAACCTCCTTTAAAATATGTTTTACTATTAAATAAATTGCGGCGAATGATAAATATTATCAAATATAATATTGCCGCCTTTTTGACTTTAATCATAATTTTTAAATTATTGCAATACTTTTTTAAAAAAATGTTTTATTTTGCATAAATCCTTAAAAATGAAAAAATATTCCGAACGAATTTAACCTCTTAATTACTGAGCAATATTTTTATGTCCGATTTATCCCTAATCCCGATTTAGAAAATATTTATAAGTTTTAATGCTAAATAATCCAGAATATAAAATCCTAAATCGGGATTAGGGGTTATAGGGAGGGTTTATAAAAATAAGGCAGTGTAAAATAAAGAATGCCTATGCCTTGAGAAATTTAGTATTTCTGTAATTTAACGCCTCAAGAATGGAATCTTCGTCTAATTTATCTTTTCCCTCGATATCTGCGATAGTCCTTGCGACTTTCAGGGTTCTATGATAAGCTCTCGACGATATGTTTAATTTTTGGCAGATATTGTAATAAAAACTTAAGGTTGAATCCGATATATTAATATATTTCTTAATACTGGAACCATTTAACGAAGAATTAAACCTGATGTCCGTTCCCATATATCTTTTGCCTTGAAATTTTCCGGTTCGTTCAATCCTTTCTTTTATTTCTTTAGAACTTTCGCCTGTTTTGTTATCCATAAGTTTTTCTAAATTAACGGAATATACCTCGATAAATATATCGAATCTATCGAGTATCGGTCCCGACAATTTATTGTAAAATCTATAAATTTCGGCGCTTGAACACCTGCATTCATGATTTTCATCGCCGTAATAACCGCAGGGACATGGATTCATTGCGGCAATAAGCATAAAATCGCATGGAAAAAGGATCGAAAAGCGGCTTCTCGACAGATTAACCGCTTTATCCTCCATCGGCTGTCTGAGGGAGTCCAAAGTTTTTTTACTTAACTCGGAAAACTCGTCTATAAATAAAACTCCGTTGTGGGCAAGACTGATATCTCCGGGTACAGGATTAGCGCTCCCTCCCCCGATTAATCCTGCCGTTGTTATAGCATGATGAACCGAAATAAAAGGCCTTTTTGAAATAAGAATGCCTTCTTCTTGAAACTTTTTGTTTGAAAAACTGCAAATATTCGATGTCTCGATAGATTCCTCTAATGATATATCCGGCAATATTCCCATTGCGCTTTTAGCCATCATCGTTTTTCCGCTGCCGGGAGGCCCGATCATAAGAATATTATGATGTCCGGAAACCGCTACTTCAAGCGCTCTTTTGGCAAGTTCATGCCCTTTTATATCCAAAAAATCTGGGTAATCATTATTTTTATTTTCCCTTAATTCCATTTGTTTTACATAAAAGTTAAAATATTCATAATCCGGCAAATAGTTTTCCTTAAAAGCCGCTTGAATTAATTGACCTTCTTCGCCGCTTATGAATTTGCACACATCCTTTAATGTGCCGAAGGACTTAAAATTAACCCCTAAAAATTCCGCAGTTTCTTTATTTTCATCAGGTATTATGACAGCTTTATTTAATTTCTTGGCTAATATTCCCAGGGCTATTACACCGTTAACCTTATTTAATCTTCCGTTTAAGGATAATTCTCCCGCAATAATATAGTCGTCAAGATTAATTTTGCATTTAAGCAGCCTGGCTGAAATTAAAATACCTATAGCAAACGGCAAGTCAAAGGTTGAGCCTGCCTTCCGTATATCGGCGGGCGCCAAATTTATAGTTATCTTTTTAATGGGATAATCAAAACCGGAGTTTTTAATTGCCGCCCTGACCCGGTCTTTTGCCTCTTTAGTAGAAGTGTCGGGAAGACCCACAATCATAACGCCGGGAATGCCTGTCGTTATAAATACTTCAACATCTACCGGAATAGCGTTAATACCTATAAATGTAGCGCTTTTTAGACGGGTAATCATAAAACAATACCTGATAAATAGAATAGTTGTATTTTTAAATAAATATTATATCAGCCTATTGTGAAGATATTATGAAGGAAATGTTAAAAAGAGGTTAAACTTTTATTACGATTTAATGAAATTAAATCTAAGGGATAAATGCGCATTATCTTATTTGACGAAAACAACTTAGCCTGCTTTTAATTTTCTTGCAGGTGATGCGATTTTTAAATTATTATGTTTAAAAAAGTATGCGAAAAGGGTTTTTTCCGCAACCCCTCCTCCGGTGATTCTCCACACGGGGTTTTCTATAACAAGAGCCGACACGGCAATTTTTTTACCGTTACCCTCGCCGAATCCGGCAAACCACTGGTATAACCCTTCAGGATTATTGCCCGAAATAGTTCCCGTTTTGCCTCCTACGATTACGCCGGGGAGCATATATTGATTGTAAATATTGTAAAAATCCGGACGGCCTATGCCGCCCGTAATGGTTTTAATCATCATCTGTTTCAAAATCAACGCGGTTTTTACCGTTACAGGATTGTCCAGCTCTTTAATTCCCTTATGAACATATATAATCTTTCCGTCCGGGCCGATAATTTTTTCGATAATATAAGGTTCTATCAGCTTGCCGCCGTTTATTATAACGGCAGAAATTAAAGCAGCCTGAAGAGGGGTAATTTTCACATTTTCAAAGCCGGCGCCGGTAAGTTCTAATTGATAAAATTGATTTGGGACATCCGCCCTGCTTTCTTGAAGATTTAAAATAAAGGGTATGTTTTTATTGAAATAAAATTTATTAAAATACTTCGTCAGCAGTCTTCTTCCGACATAAAATCCTGCAACCTTGCCGAATGCCACATCGCAAGATTTTGCAAATGCCAGACTAAAAGATATCTTGTTTAATCCCGTGCTTATATTTTGTTTCCAGTCGGCTTCATTAGTTCCGTAAAGTCCGCCGTTATAGCAGATATTAAACCCGGGGTAAAAGCCCTTTGATTCTATGGCAGCCGATGCCGTTATTATCTTGACCAGCGAACCCGAAGGGTAAGAAATAAGGCCCGAAATCTCGCCCTTCCTTTCTTTATTATGCGAATAAGAAGCTAAACCTAAAACCGCGCCGGTATCGGGGTTTACGGCCGCCATAACCCCGAACGGAACGGCATATTCCTTAAAAGTCTTTTCCGCCTCTTTTTGAATTACGGGTTTTATTGTGTAAACAATAGTATAGCCGGCTATTTTTTGAATATAGCGGCCATTCTTAATTTTATTAAAGACGGGAGGATTATGCCTAAAATATGCTTTTAAGGCTTTAACGGAAAACCCTGCGTCTAAAAAGGGATTAAAATCCAGAGTAGCGGATTTTACTGCCCCTGCTTTATCTTTAATAAAATTAATAGGCCTTATTCCGGTTCCCCGAAACTGTTTATTGCGGATTAGAAGATAAGATTTGCCGAAGTAAAAAATTCTAACCGAACCGTAAACTAACAAAATAACGAAAATTAAAAATCCGATTAATTTTATTAAAGATGCGAAATTATTTTTTTTTCTTTTTTGCCTGTTAAGTATTTTTTGATACGACTTCCAATCCTTTATTCTTTCCATTCATAGAAA
>JAJZXJ010000015.1:16923-43912 GCA_021802425.1 bacterium
CCGCCGACGACAATCGACGGAATTCTCAGCGTAGGCTGGGCGTCGGATACCGGAACGCCCTGTCCGTCTTTACCGCATGTCCCGATGCCGAAGCCTAAATCATTCCCTACCATGTCGATATTTTTTAAGACTTCAGGCCCGTTTCCCATAAGGGTTGCCCCGCTGACGGCTTCACCTATAGCCCCGTTTTTTATGATATAACCCTCCATAACATCAAATACGAAATCGCCCGTAACGGTATTTACCTGTCCTCCGCCCATTTTTTTTACAAAAAGACCGCCGTCAACGCTTTTTATAATATCCCCGGGTTTGGAATCCCCCGGCGCTATCATCGTATTGGACATTCTGACTATAGGGTGGTGTTCATATGACTGCCTTCTGCCGTTTCCCGTGAGTTCATATCCATATTTAATATTAGATAACCTGTCGGACATATATTTTTTTAAGATCCCGTCCTCCACAAGCACATTTTTATTCGAGAATGTTCCCTCATCGTCAAATCTATAAAATCCTCGTTTTCCTGCTAAGGAAGAGTCGTCTATAACCGTTATTAACTTTGACGCTACCTGTTCTCCAATTTTGTCCGAATAAACGCTCAAGCCGTTTCCCGCAATATCGGCTTCCAACCCATGACCTATAGCCTCATGTATCATTGTTCCGCCTGCCTCGCTCGATAATACCACGGGCATAGTTCCCGAAGGTGCAAAGGGAGCGTCAAGCTGGGTTATTGCCCTGTTCAAAGCCTCCTTGGCAATATCTTCCGGGGCAGCATTATCAAAAAATTCAAAGCCGGTAAAACCTCCCGCCACTTCGTATCCAACCTCCGTCTTTTTGCCGTTAGACACGACAACATGCGCTAAAAATGCCAAATTTTCCCTGACATCTTTCACGAAATCCCCCATCGAATTTACAATTATAACATCCTGTTTATAGTCGGAATAGGTGATATTTATCTGAACGACCCTTTTATCGAAACCCCATGCAAATTTTACGACGGGTTCTATCTTTTTTAGTTTTTCAAAGGTTGAGGTCTCTGCCACATCCTTTAGGATTTTAAAGTCGGTTTTTGGCTTCTTCTCGTTAAAGTTAAGAGCCGCAATCTTATAGGTATCGCTTCGATCGTCGTACGCCGCCTCTTTTAAACTTTTTCCGATTTGCATCAGATTTTTTTCATCCAGATTATTCGTATAAGCGTAATATGTTTTTTTATTTGAAATAAGCCTGAGACCCGCCCCCCGGGTTATTCCGCTAATTGCCTTTTCGAGTCTTTTCCCCTCGTTCGATAACAAAGTGGAGACTTTAGATTCTATGAATATATCTACAAAATCATCTTCATTACTCGATGCGTTTGCAAAAATTTTACTAAAATTCAAATTTGTAATATCCATTTTGCCCTCAATGATTACGCTTATTATATTTTATTTATAACTCCATAAATTTTAACATAAGATTGTTTATTTATAAAGATTTTTATATAATTTATACATTGCCAATTAAAACTAAAATTAAAACCTTAATTTTCGATGAATGATACCACGCTATTTATAAATCTAAAAAACTTAGAAAATAATATCAATCAAATAAAATCCCTTAAATTAGCTAAAAATAAAACTATAATCGCTATTTTAAAATCCGACGCTTACGGGCATGGAATCATCCCTGTAGCTGACACACTCATAAATAACGGCGTGAACTTTTTTGGAATCGTTAAAATGAGTGAGGCAATCTCCCTTCACAAAAATCATCCCGGGGCAAAACTTTTAATGCTCATAGGCGTCTCCGAAAACGACATAAAGGAAGCTCTAAATATGAATTTAAGTATTGCCGCTTTTAGTTTGGATTACATTAAATTTCTTTTAAATAAAGCACGGGACATTAAGCCGCCGCGGCCTTTGAACCTGCATATAAAATATGATTCGGGAATGAACAGATTAGGATTAAACGATGCCGAAATAAAAAAGGCAATAGAAATTATAAAAAAAAATAAAAATTTATTAAATATCGAAGGAATTTTCAGTCATTTATCATCTGCCGGAAATGACTTAGAATATACTAATTTTCAACTTAAAAACTATAAAAAGATATTGTCGGAATTTAAAGCGGGGGGCATTACGCCGGAGTTTACCCATATAAGCGCAAGCTCTTCACTTACGAATAATAAAATAGAACAGGATTTTTCTAATGCAATAAGGCCGGGAATATCGCTTTACGGCATAAATCCAAATCAGGATAATTACCCGGGTTTAAATCTTAAGCCGCTCATGGCTTTAAAATCATCTATTATTCAAATAAAAAAAATAAAAAGGGGGTCGTTTATATCTTATAACAATACATTTAAGGCGCCGTGCGGTATGATAACCGCTATTATACCCGCAGGTTATGACAACGGTATCCCGAGGCTGTTATCGAATAGCGGCAGATTTTTGATAAAGGATAATTTCTCGAATATTGTGGGAATAGTAACTATGAATATGACGATAGTTGACATTACAAAAATAGAAGGAGTAAATATGGACGATGAAGTGATAATTGCGGGAGAAAGTCTTACAAAACGGATTGGCTTAGAGGAAATTGCCTTAAAAGCCCGAACCATCCCCTATGAAATATGCCTTAACTTGGGAAAATCAAATCAAAAAGCTTATATTTATTAGGGCATAAAAAAGCCCGCTGGAAAGCGGGCTTAATTGCCAAAAAAATATCGGCAGAAATTTAACTCAAACCGCATTGACCTCTTTCACGCCCGGCACGCGTTCCTTCAGCAGGCGTTCGATGCCGCCCTTGAGCGTCATTATAGAACCCATGCAACCGGCGCAGGCGCCTTTAAGTCTAACATTAACGGTTCCGTCATCTAAAATGTTCACCAACTCCACATCACCTCCGTCAAATTGCAAAGACGGTCTGATTTCATCTAAAACCTTTGTCACCTGAACTCTATCTAAAGCCATTATTAAATCCTCCTTTTATTTAGTCTTATTTAGCCGCTCTTACCCATATTACCGACTGGACAGTTTGCTTACGGAACGGCTAATATCTTAAATTAATGCACGAAACTTAACGGATTTTACATATCATATATATATGAAAATTTACCCGTTTCATCTCGTCCTATCTATAACAATACTATCATCAAATATATTTAATGTCAAGGATTTCAAACTCTTTAACACCCTTGGGAACATTTATGGTTACCTCATCTCCCACGCATCTGCCTATTAATGCTTTAGCGATAGGGGAACTTATGGAAATTTTACATTCTTTTATATTTGATTCGAGATCCCCGACTATCTGGTACTCCACCTCGCACTCCGCATTTAAATCCAGCAGTTTTACAAATGCGCCGAACACGACCTTTTCTTCGCAAATTCTGGAGATATCTATCACCTGAGCCCCTGCTATCTTATCCTCAAGCTCCATAATCTTACCCTCCAGAAAACTCTGTCTTTCTTTTGCGGCATGATACTCTGCATTCTCGGATAAATCCCCGTGAGCCCTTGCCTCTTCGATTGCCTTGATGTTTGCAGGTCTTTCGACGGATTTTAACCTTTTTAATTCCTTAACCATATTGCCGTAACCTTCTTTTGTAATAGGAAAAGATTTTTCTGTCCCTGCCAATAAAACTCACCTCCTTATATTCCTTTATAATAATCTTGCAATGCCCTGACCGATACATTATGTTCCTTCAACGCCCTTATTGCCATACATGCGGCGGCAGCGCCCCTGATTGTCGTGTAATAAGGCAAAGAAAATTCGATGGCGCTTCTTCTTATTATATACGAATCCTCTAAGGATTTCATCCCCCTTGGCGTGTTAAAAATCATTGAAATCTCCTTGTTTTTAAGGGCGTCTATTATGTGCGGCCTGCCTTCTTTTACCTTATTTATCTTTTGATTTTCAATGTTTAATCCGCTTAAATACTCCGATGTTCCCTTTGTGGCGAGTATATGGAAACCCATATCTATTAAAGGCTTGCAAATACCGCTTAAATATTTTTTGTCCTCATCTTTAACGCTTATCAAAACCGCACCCGATAATGGAAGGTTTTGTCCCGCGGCTATCTGTGATTTGGCATACGCCATTCCGAAATTTACATCTATTCCCATTACCTCGCCCGTTGAACGCATTTCCGGTCCAAGCATAGGATCGACATTAGAAAATTTCGAGAACGGAAAAACGGCTTCCTTCACGCAATAATAATCGATATTAAACGACTTTCCAAGTTTGAAGGAATCAAGCTCTTCCCCGAGAAGAATCTTCGTCGCAAGTTTAGCAACGGGGATACCCGTAGCCTTGCTGACAAACGGCACGGTTCTCGATGCCCGTGGATTAACTTCTATAACATATATATCGTTATTTTTAACGGCATATTGAATATTGATAAGGCCCATAACTTTAAACTCAAGACAAATCGTTACGGTTATTTCTTTTATCCTTTCGATAATATCCCTGTCTAAAGAAAATGCCGGCAATGAACATGCACTGTCCCCGGAATGAACGCCTGCTTCTTCTATATGCTCCATTATTCCCGCTATATAAACGGACTTAGAGTCGCTTAATGCGTCAACATCTACCTCGATGGCATCTTCTAAAAATTTATCTATAAGGATAGGAAAAGAAATATCCTGCTTAAATATTTTTTTGATATATTGTCGTAAATTATTTTCATTATAGATAATTTCCATTGCCCTTCCGCCCAGAACATAAGAAGGTCTCAGTAAAACAGGAAACCCGATCCGGGTAGAATTCTTATAAACCTCTTCATCGTTAAACGCCATTGAACTATTCGGCTGCAGCAGATTTAATTTTTCGATCACCCTTTTGAACTTTTCCCTATCCTCGGCGGTGTCAATATCTTTAAAAGATGTTCCCAGTATTTTAATGCCGCTTGAATCAAATTCTTTTGCCAGCTTAAGCGGCGTTTGACCGCCGAATTGTAATATAATAGGCGGGTTAGCCTCAATATTTTCGATACTCATAACATCTTCGGAAGTTAACGGTTCAAAATATAATCTGGATGAGGTGTCATAATCGGTCGAAACAGTTTCGGGGTTACAGTTAACCATTATCGAAGAATAACCGCTTTCTTTTAAAGCTAAGGCGCAGTGAACACAGCAATAGTCAAATTCTATTCCCTGTCCGATTCTGTTCGGACCGCTGCCCAGAATAACTATTTTCTTGTTTTCTAACGGCTTGACCTCGTTAAATTTATCATAAGATGAATACATATAAGGCGTAGCTGCCTCAAATTCGGCGGCGCAGGTATCGACCTTCTTATAAACCCTTAATATATTATTCTTTTTGCAAATGTCTGCCGTAAACCTTTCGGCCTCTTTGATTAATGCGATTGCACCTTCGTCTTTTTTTGAATAATCTTCGGGAGTAATATGCTTTCCGTCTTTATATCTTGCGGTCAGCTTTGCAATAACCCAATTAGAAAAATCAAATTCTTTAGCTTCTCTTAAGAGCGGAATATTCCCTTCCAAATCCGTGGTAGAAAACAGTTTTTTTTCAAGCTCTATGATGAGTTTAATTTGATTTAAAAACCACTTATCGATTTTGGACAATTCATTAATCTCGTCAACCGTAAGATTTATCCTGAGTGCATCGGCTATTAAAAAAAGCCTTCTATAATCGTTATTTTTTATCAGTGACCTTATTTCTTCTTTAATCATAAGGGTGTCTTGTTTGTTGCAGGTGCCTTCGTAAGATAAATCCAATCCGTAAAGGGATTCAATCCCGTAATTCCCGTTTTCTAATGACCTTGCGGCCTTTTGAATCGAACCTGCAAATGTTCTGCCTATTGCCATAACTTCGCCGACCGATTTCATATGGGTCGTCAGGGTATTATCGGTTTGAGGGAATTTTTCGAATGTAAAACGGGGTATTTTTGTAACGACATAATCTATCGACGGCTCGAAACATGCAAGCGTTTTTTTAGTAATATCGTTCGTAATTTCATCTAAAGTATAACCGACTGCTAACTTTGCGGCAATCTTGGCTATTGCGAACCCTGTTGCCTTCGAGGCTAAACTTGAGCTTCTTGAAACCCTGGGGTTCATCTCGATAACATATACCTTATCGGAATCAGGGTCTAAAGCAAATTGAATATTAGAGCCGCCCGTTTCGACTCCTATCTCGTTCATTATCTTAATGGAATAGTCGCGAAGTTTCTGTAAATCTTTATCGTTCAAGGTTTGAACCGGCGCAACGGTGATCGAATCTCCCGTATGAATCCCCATAGGATCAAAGTTTTCGATAGAGCATATTATTATAGTATTTCGATTTTTATCCGTCATGACCTCAAGTTCGACCTCTTTGAATCCTATAACTGATTTTTCGATTAATATCTCGTTAATCGGACTTGCGTTTATACCGTTTGCGGCAAACTCCGCAAATTCTTCAATATTATACGCAATGCCTCCCCCGGTGCCGCCCAGCGTAAAAGAAGGTCTTATAATTACGGGAAAACCGATACTCTTTTGAACCTCGTAAGCCTCATCCATGTTAGTGGCAAAACCGCCCTGCAAAACCGGAATGCCTATCTTTTCCATGCTCTTTTTAAAATATTCTCTATCCTCGGCTTTTTTAATCGCATCAACATTCGCGCCTAAAATTTTTAATCCGTATTTTTGTAAAACTCCGTTTTCGTGAAGCTCTAAAGTCAGGTTAAGGGCGGTCTGTCCGCCAAGCGTAGGCAATATGCTGTCCGGTCTTTCCTTTTCTATGATTTTTGCAATAAATTCCTTTGTCAAGGGTTCGATGTAAGTTTTACTCGCATAACCCGGGTCTGTCATGATAGTAGCGGGATTAGAATTTACAAGTATGACTTCATAGCCCTCCTCGGCCAAGGCTTTTGCCCCCTGGGTACCGGAATAATCAAACTCAGCCGCCTGCCCTATTACGATAGGACCAGAGCCTACTATCAAAATTCTTTTAATATCGGTTCTTTTAGGCATAATTTTATTAAATGATTAATTTTTAGTTAAAACATTAAAGAATTATCTTCCTGAAAATATCCTGTTAAATTCGCATTCGCCAGATCTAAAATGGCTTCCGCATACTCTCCTGCAGTTATTTTTCGATTGATTTTAAAATCGTAACAGGCTTTATATGCGGGAAAATATTGGCTCATAAGGCTTACAGGGACATCTTCGCTAAGTTCGTCTGCAATAAATCTAAAAGAATCTTTATGTCCGCTTATTCCTGCCGGCAAAACGAGATGCCTGACCATAAGACCCGATACGGCAACCCCTTTAGCATCCGTAACAAGTTCCTTAACCTGATTATACATAATCTTTAAAGCCGATCTATTAATTTCTACATAATCTTTTATTCCCGAATACATTAAAGCCTCTTCATCGCTTGAATACTTAATATCGGGAAGATATATATCGATAATTTTATCCAATAAGTTAAGCGTCTCCCCTGATTCATACCCCGAACTGTTATAAACAACCGGTATAGAAAGCCCTCCTTGTTTTGCCAAAAATATGGATTCCGCAACAAACGGCATATAATGCGAAGACGAAACTAAATTAATGTTGCAAGCGCCCTTTTCCTGCACTTTAAGCATGCCTACAGCAAGCTCCGCGGCGTCATATAAATTTCCCGCGCAATATCTGCTAATCGGATAATTCTGGCAAAATTTACATTTCAGCGGACATCCGCTGAAAAAAATTGTCCCCGAACCTGTCTTCCCTGATATAGGCGGCTCCTCGCCAAAATGAAGGTTTATGCTTGCGATCCTTAGTTTACCCTCCGCGCCGCACAAGCCTTTTTCGCCGTTTAATCTCTTAGCTTTGCATCTTCTTGGACAAAGCCCGCATTCTCCCATTAACTCGTAAAGTCCATCTATTTTGGCCAGAAACTCTTTGTTTGAAAGGCTTAAATAGGACGGCAAATGTTTTGATTTCATTTATTAAATAAATATAAACTAAACCTTAAAAATTCTTTTTTTATTATTCAAACATAGCTCTTTGAATTCGGAAAAAAGATACCTTGAATCTCTTGGTCCAGGCGAACTCTCGGGGTGGTATTGGACCGAAAATGCCTTTAATTCGTCATTTTTAATGCCTTCCACGGTATTATCGTTAAGGCTTATATGAGTTAATTCGGTATTCCTCGATATGCGGCCGCCGGTATCCGACAAATTAACGCAAAAACCATGATTTTGCGAGGTTATTTCTATCTTTGAGGTTTTGAGATTTTTGACCGGATGGTTTATTCCGTGATGTCCAAATTTAAGTTTGTAAGTATTAAAACCTAACGACAAAGCTAACAACTGGTGTCCTAAACATATTCCAAAAACAGGTTTTTCGCCTAACAGGCTTTTTAAGGTTTCTATTTCTTCTTTCATAGTTTTAGGATCTCCCGGTCCGTTGGACAAAAGAATTCCGTCAGGCTCGGTTTTAAGTATCTCCTGTTTGGAAAAATTATGCGGAACAACAGTTACGCAGGCATTTAAATCGTTAAGGCATCGCACCGTATTATACTTAACGCCGTAATCGATAATAGTTACATTAAACTCGGGGGACTTAACCTTTTTTTCATAAACCCTGACAGTAGAAACATTTTTAACGAGATTTAAACCTTCCATTTTTGACAAACCGGTCAGTTTGCTTTTAATATATGTAATTCCTGATTCCTTTGGGGCAATATACGCATTAATAGAACCCTCCTCCCTTAATTCTATCGCTAAATGCCTTGTATCAATCCCCGAAATTACAGGAAAGCCGTAAGCATTGACAAATTCCGATAAACTTTTTGAAGCGCCGAAATGGGAAAACATCCGGACATAGTTTCTTGTTACGAGCCCCGATACCCATACCTTTTCGGATTCAAAATCCGTATCGTTTATCCCGTAATTGCCGATCATGGGATAAGTCATAAGAACAATCTGCCCGTTATAAGAAGGGTCGGTAATTAACTCTTGATAACCGTTCATAGCCGTATTAAAAACGATTTCGCCCCCCGATTCTATCGCTTTTCCCTCGTAATAACCCTCGTAATATTTCCCGTTGTCAAGCAGAAGCAGAGCTTTTTCTTTGCTTAGATTGTCCATATTTATAAATAAGTTGAAATATTAATTTGCTTTAATTAAATTGGCGTTAACGAGGATATATAAGGGGAGTCCGATAAAATCCATATCGATAAAAGGAGAATTTTTACTTAGCGATTTAATTTTATCCTTTGTGAATGTCCACTTTTTATTAATATCCACAACGGTGATATCTCCGATAAATCCGTTTTTTATAGCCCCCCTGCTGCCCAAGTTCAAAATACTTGCCGGATTTAAAGACATAAGCCTTGCTATATCCGTCAGCGTCAGCCTTTTTTCCCTGTATAACTTTAATGTTAACGGAAGCGATGTTTGAAGACCTATAATTCCAAACGGGGCTTCAATCAGCGTCGTATCTTTTTCGTCTTCGCTATGCGGGGCGTGATCCGAAGCTATAACATCGATTGTCCCGTCTAACAGCGCCTCTTTAACGGCGGCAATATCGTCCTTTGTCCTTAGAGGCGGATTCATTTTCGCATTGGTATTATAGTTTGTCAGCGAGTCTTCGGAGAGGGTAAAATAGTGCGGGCATGTTTCGCATGTAATATTTGCGCCTTCCTTTTTCGCCTGTCTTATTATATTAACCGAACCTTTAGTTGAAACATGGGCTATATGAAGCCTTGCTTCATAATATTTTGCAAGCATCACATCCCTTGCCACGGCTATTTCTTCGACAATGCTTGGAATTCCTGCAACCCCAAGCCTTTGAGAAACCACACCCTCGTTCATTACTCCTTTGCCGCGCAGTTTTATATCCTCGCTGTGGGATATAACGGGTAAATCGAATGTTTTGGCATATAAAAGCGCTCTTGCCATAAGCGAGCTGTCATCTACCGGATTTCCGTCGTCGCTTATCGCAACGGCTCCCGATTCTTTTAATTCGCCGATATTAGACAGGGATAACCCTTTTAAATCTTTCGATATAGCGCCGACGGTAAAAAGATTAATCAGATTAACGGATTTTGCCCTGTTTAATAAAAAACTATTTACGGATTTAGAATCGTTTGGAGGATTGGTATTCGGCATACAGCAGATTGATGTAAATCCGCCCGCTACCGCCGCCCCCATTCCCGACTTAATATTTTCCTTATATTCGAAACCGGGCTCCCTTAAATGGACATGCATATCTATAAGCCCCGGCAAAACGACTAAACCCTTTGCATCTAATGTTTCAGCGCCTTTTATAGTCTTTTCCTGCGGAAAGTCTTTGATAGCGCCGTTTTCTATATAAATATCCCTTTTAACTTCCGTTTTAGTGGCGGGATCGACGACCACCCCGTTTTTTATTATAAGTTTTCGCATACTTTTATTTTTTTTTAACGCCGAGCAAAATGTAAAGGCAGGCCATCCTCACCGCCACCCCATTTTCAACCTGCTTTAAAATACGGGTTTTATTTTCGTTTATTATACTGCCGGCTATTTCTACATCGCGGTTTACGGGGCCGGGGTGAAGCACCATAACATCTTTTGAGGCTAAAGATAACAAACCGGGCGTTAATTTGAAGAAATTTCTGTATTCTTCTATGGACGGTATAAAATAATAACTTGCCCTTTCCTTTTGAATTCTGAGCATTATTATAACATCGGCATTTTTAACCGCTTCTTCCATACTGCATGCGATTTTTACATTCCGCTGGTCTTTACAATCTTTAAGTCTGGGTAAAAGCGAATACGGGCCGTATAAATAAATC
The DNA here is from genome assembly GCA_021802425.1 of bacterium. GTDB lineage: Bacteria > SZUA-79 > SZUA-79 > Acidulodesulfobacterales > Acidulodesulfobacteraceae > Acidulodesulfobacterium. The sequence goes on from JAJZXJ010000015.1 coordinate 27,670, forward strand.
TCTGCTCCAAGCTTAGATAATCCGTAAATATCGGACCTTGCCACCCTTGAATGGTAAATATCTCCGATAATTGCAACCTTAAGGGAACCGATATTTCTCTTTTCCTCCATTATGGTCATAATATCCAAAAGGCATTGAGTCGGGTGTTCATTCATCCCGTCACCAGCATTTATGGTCGAGGCTTTTGTTATTTTCGATATAAAATAAGACGCTCCAGATTCATGATGCCTTACAATAAAGGCATCCGGTTTCATGGATTCTAAATTTAATATGGTGTCCTTTAAACTCTCTCCTTTGGTAACCGAGCTTTGTGAAATAGTGATGTTTAATGAATCCGCGCTAAGTCTTTTTTGGGCAATCTCGAAGGATGACCTCGTTCTTGTAGAAGGTTCGTAAAAAAGATTCACAATGGTTTTCCCCCTCAAAGTCGGAACCTTTTTTATATCCTTCAATGATATTTTTTTAAATTCCTTTGCTGTTTCTATAAAGTAATAAATATCGGATTTTGTCAGGTCGTTAATCGAAATGAGGTCTTTTTTATCGAAGCTCATTGAAAATTAAATATTATTTTTTAATAATTTTATCAACATGTTTTTCTTTGCTTAGAATATCGACATGAATCGTTTCATCCTTGCCAGACTCGATTTTTTTTCCGACAAAGTCCGGGCATAAGGGCAGTTCCCTTCCACCTTTATCGATAAGAACGGCGAGCTTGATACTTTTAGGCCTCCCGAAATCGAAAATCTCATCTATTGCCGCCCTGACCGTTCTTCCGCTGCTTATAACATCGTCAACAAGAATGATATCTTTATTCTCTATGTCAAATGGCAATTCTGTCGATTTTATAGGTTTTTTTACGGCAAACGGGTCGTCCCTGTAAAGCGTCATATCGACATAACCTGATTCGCAATCTATTTCAAAATGGTTCTTAATACCCTTTTTTATTAAGTCGGCTAAGGGAACTCCTCCTTCTTTTATACCGATTATAACGGTATTGTTAAAACCTCCGGCGGCCGCCCGGGTCTGCGGCGGGGTTGATTTTAAAACAGAATTTATAAAATCGTTCAGAATATCGTTTGTTGCCGAATCGTCAAAAAGTAAGCTTTTATCCAATTTTTTAGAATCGTCGGAACTAACCATTTTGCATCTTGCCTTCCCCGTATTTAAAAGAGCAATCGGGAACCATCTTGAAAAATCTTTTGTAATAAATATCGAAATGATTTTTGGGATTCCATGAAAAGTAAATCATAAATGCCTGCCCTATTATATCCTTATACGGCACAAAACCCCAATATCTTGAGTCTAAGCTGTTATCCCTGTTATCTCCCATAACAAAAAGCTCGCCCTTGGGAACGATTATCGGACCGAAATTGTCCCTCGGGGAATCGTAGGCCGGTAAAAGCTTTTTTGATGTCCATTCGGCATACTTGCAAACATACAGACGATTATTTACATAAACGTTGTTGTTGATAATCTGGACTTTATCCCCGGGCGTTCCGACCACCCTTTTTATAAAATCTATCCCCGGGTGTAAATTATATTTTTTTGCGTAAGGGAATTTAAAAACTATGACCTGTCCCGTTTCAGGATGAGACACGGGAATAACGGCCTTTGTGAAGGGAATACGGATACCGTAGATAAACTTGTTGACTAATATATGGTCCCCGGGTATAAGATCGGGTTCCATCGAACCGGACGGGATTTTAAACGCCTGCACCACGAATGCCCTAAAAAAAAGGGCGATAATTATCGCTATAATAATCGCTTTAAAATAGTCCCATAAAGTATTTTTGCTCATAGATATATATAGAATAAAGATAGAATTTGCTTGATAAAATAAACGAAACAGATTGATTTTATAAATTATACCAACTTTTTTACTTAAAGTCTATAAGTTTCAAACCTTAAGTATCGAAAGAAATGCCTCCTGCGGAATTTCAACCGATCCGATGTTCTTCATTTTCTTTTTACCTTCTTTCTGCTTTTCCAAAAGTTTTCTTTTCCTTGTAATATCCCCGCCGTAACATTTCGCCAGAACATTCTTTCTTAATGCCTTGATTTCCTCTCTTGCGATAATTTTAGACCCTATTTGAGCCTGAAGAACAACCTCGAATAATTGCCTCGGTATTAATGTTCTTAGCTTTTCCACGATATTTCTTCCGCGGGCATAAGCCTTATCCTTGTGAACGATAACGGAAAGCGCATCGACAGGGTCTTTATTAACAAGTATTTCAAGCTTAATCATATCGGCCTGTCTATATCCGCTGAGTTCGTAATCAAAAGACGCGTAGCCCTTCGATAATGATTTGAGCTGATCGTAAAAATCGAGGACTATTTCGGACAGCGGCAGGTCATAAATAAGCTGAACTCTGTTTTTTGTTATGTACTTTAACTCAACCTGATGCCCCCTTTTTTCGACGCAAAGGTTTATTATCTTTCCTAAAAATTCTGAAGGAACGTAAATATTTGCCCTGATAAACGGCTCTTCGATATAGTCCACCTCCTGCGCGGGTATTTCCTTTGACGGCGGAAATTTCATAGGATTAAGCGCAGATTTTACTTCCCCTGTTTTTGTAACGATATTATAAAGAACGGTGGGGGATGTCGATATTAGGCTAAGGTTATATTCCCTTTCCAATCTTTCGACTATTATTTCCATATGCAAAAGCCCCAAAAATCCGCATCTAAATCCAAAACCTAAGGCAAGAGAGTTCTCAGGCTCATAGGAAAATGAAGGATCGTTGAGCTTAAGTTTTTCGATGGAATCCTTAAGCTCGGGATAATCGTTTGCATCTATCGGATAAATCCCCGCAAATACCATCGGTTTTGGTTCTTTAAAACCCGAAAGCGGGTTTTTGGCCGGGTTTTCTTTTAAGGTAATGGTGTCCCCGATTTTAAATCTGCCCGCGTCTTTTATATTTGCGATAATAAAACCAACCTCGCCGGCGCTTAAACAATTTAGTTCTTTCATGTAAGGATTGTAAACGCCGACTTTTTGAACCTCGTAATAAGCGCCTGAATTCATTAGAAGTATGTTGTTCCCCGGAACAACTTTCCCGTCGAATATCCTAACAAGCGCAACAACACCCTGATATGCATCGAACCATGAATCAAAAATTAAAGCCTTGAGGGGGGCGGACGGGTCTCCTTTAGGCGCAGGAATTTTATTTATTATAGCCTCAAGTATCTCCTTTATCCCTATGCCTTCTTTAGCGCTTGCCAAAATAGCATCGCCTGCATCAAGACCGACGACCTCCTCTATCTCTTTTTTTGTCTTTTCGGGATCCGCGCTGGGCAAATCGATCTTATTTATAACCGGAACAATGGCTAAGTTCATATCGGAAGCGATATAAACATTGGCAAGCGTCTGTGCCTCGACACCCTGGGTGGCATCGACCACAAGAAGCGCGCCTTCGCATGCGGCTAACGACTTTGAAACCTCGTAAGAAAAATCCACATGTCCCGGGGTATCGATTAGATTAAGGGCATAATTAATGCCGTTATAATTATAATGTAACCTGACGGTTTGAGCCTTTATGGTGATTCCCCTTTCGCGTTCAAGTTCCATATTATCAAGGAACTGGGAAACCTTTTCTCTTTCGGTTATTGCTCCCGTAAAGTCTAAAAATCTGTCCGCAAGCGTGGATTTCCCGTGGTCTATATGGGCTATGATAGAAAAATTTCTTATGTTTTTGATTTCCATTGATTAATTAATGCAAAGTATAAAGCAAGAAAAAATTATAAGGCAAGAACAAGAAATATGAAAAATCGCAAGCAAATCCGTAAGCCGGGTTCTGTATAAATCAGTCATTTCTCTATGCGAACAACCCGAAAACCATCAAAGACGAGCAGCCTTAAAGTCTTCCTATTTGTTCTTGCTCCTAACGGGGCTTGCCATAGACACTATTTGCATAATGCCTAAGTGAGCTCTTACCTCACTATTTCACCCTTGCTATAATAAATTATTATTATAGCGGTATATTTTCTGTTGCGCTTTCCTTAAAGTTACCTTCACCGATATAAAGCGGCGTTATGCTCTGCGGAGCCCGGACTTTCCTCAAAAGCCTTATCAAAAAAGACTTTCGCGACTGACTGTTTTTGCTTGCGACTTACTTTTTTATTTTAACAATTTATTTAATAATTTACAATACCGGCGGTGAGGTTGGCCCCATAGGTCCCGCGGACCGCAGGGCTAACGCTTCATCTATCGCCAAATTTGCCAATCTGTCCGCCTGCTTATTAAACTCTCTTGAAATGTATGTAAAAGAACAATCCAACCTTCTATTCTTTAATATTTTTTTTGCTTCAAGATAAAGAGGTAATATATTGGGACTTTTAACCGAATATTCTCCGTTCATTTGCTTTACCAAAAGTTGCGAGTCCGAAAAGAAAGCTATTTTATCGCTCTCGCCGCTTACGGTCGTTTTACTTAAGTAGTTTAAGGCAATTATTAATGCCTTGTATTCGGCTTCGTTATTAGTCGTAATTCCCAGATATTCCTTTAGCTCCGCTATTACTACCCCTGCTTCGTCTTCTATAAGAACTCCTGCTCCGGCGTTACCCGGGTTATTCCGCGAAGCTCCGTCTATATGCACATTTATAGTCATAAAATTATTAATTTATCCTAATAGCCGGCATACTTACATATTTAAATGTTATATACGGGATTATTTTTAGTTTCTAAAGAAGCGAACAAAAGCCTTGCTCCGGCGCAAATTAAGCGGAACCCGCCCTAAGATTCGGCTGGGCTATTATCCTGCTCTATATATAATATTCTTGAGCATATCGGGCATTGCATAAATAATTTTTCCGATAAAAGTTCATTGAACTGCTGAGGGGGGAGCATTCTATAACACCCGGTGCAGGCGCCCGACTTTGTTACGGAAGCTATGGCAGGTAATTTTTTGCTTCTTTTTATCGTTTCATATACCGCATAATGCTCTTTTTTTATTTTGCCGACAAGCAAAGCTCTTTTGCCGGCAAAATCCTTTTTTGCCGCATCAAACTCTTTTTCATTTTTTTTATAACTATCTTTCTTTTCCGACAAACCATGGGTCAGCTCATCCGCCTCTTTTTGAACCTGCAATGCTTCATTATCCACTTCATCTTTACTGCTTAAATATGACAGTATATCATCCTCAGACTTCTTTTTTAAAGATTCGTTATCCTTTATGGATTTTTGCATTGCGTTGTATTCTTTATTGGTCTGGATAAGTTTTTGAGCATCCTTCATTTTTGTAATTCTTTCATCATATGATTTTATATTAAGCTCTTCCATGCCGATTTTCTTACTTAACTCCAGTAGCTCTTCTTTCAGTTTCCCAAGTCTTTCCTCTTTTGCCTTAAGAACATCTTCTGTTTCCTTGATGCCTTTAAACGCCTCTTTTGCCGCCTCCTCTAACTTTAACAAATCCATATCGATTTTCTGAATCTCGATTATAAATAAAATCTGCTGGTTCAAATCTTCCCTCCTTTATATTTAAAAAACGGATTATTTTCATTATTATTTTCTATTACAGGAATACTAAATTCCTTTGTCAATATATCCTTTGTAAGCGAAGTAAAATACTTTTCCATATCAAAATGGGGAAGCTCCGCTAAACATATGCCGCTTTTATCGGCTTTAAGAGCCTTGCTATGCGTTAATTCGGAAGATATTAAAATGCCGCAGTTATTTTTAATTGCCTCGTCTATAAACGAAAAACCGCTTCCCGAGACGACGGCAATCTTTTTTATCGCACTGTTTAATTTTCCGCAATAGTGGATAAACAAAGGATTAAATAGCCTGTCGATTTTATTTAGAAGATTTTCAAGAAGGGTTGAAGGTTCTAAATTTCCCATAGCCCCCATGCCGTCCGGGAAACTGCCCCCGAAGTCATATAAGGGATATAAATCAAAAGCGGCTTCTTCGTAAGGGTGGATCCTTTTTAATTCGTCCAGCGCCTTGTTCACGGCTCTTTCTTCGATTATGACCTCGAGCTTAGATTCATCCGTAAAAGAGGTTTTTTCAGGACTGCCTATAAACGGATTTGCTCCTGAAAGCGGCTTAAATGAACCCTTTCCTTTAGTTTCGAAGGAACAATTTTCATAGTTCCCGATTTTAGGGTTTGCATAGGCAAAAAGAATGTCTCTTACTGGCTTTACATAACCCTTTGGAATAAAAACCGAAAGTTTGTATAATTTTCTTTTATGCGGTATTAGAGGGCGGCTTTCTTTAACGCCAAGTTTATTTGCGATATAATGATTCATCGAATACCGCGAAGAATCAAAATTAGTATGCATCGAATAGACGCAGATTCTGTTTTTAACGAGAAGATTAAAGACTTTCCCATCTTTAGAATCTAAATCCACTGAATGTAAAGGGTGGAAAAAAAAAGGGTGATGAATTAAAATGAGATTAAAACCTTTCTTAACTGCAAGATTTGCGCATTTATCCGTAAGGTCTAAGGATGTTACGACACCTGAAAGAGGTTCATCGGTTAATTTTATTTGATACCCCGAGTTATCCCATTCTTCTTGAAGGTTTAGCGGGATTAAACTCTCTAATTTATCAATAACATCTTTTATTAATAATGGCATTTTAAAATGGTGGGCCCACCCGGGTTCGAACCAGGGACCAACCGGTTATGAGCCGGCCGCTCTACCAGCTGAGCTATAGGCCCTTAATGCACTACTTTACAAATGTTTTAAGTCTTTTGGAGCGGCTCGGGTGTCTGAGTTTTCTTAATGCTTTAGCCTCTATCTGCCTGATTCTTTCCCTTGTAACCCCAAACTCCTGACCGACTTCTTCTAATGTATGATCTGATTTTATTCCAATGCCAAACCGCATTCGGAGCACCTTTTCCTCCCTATCGGTAAGAGTGGACAGGACCTTTCCGGTTTGCTCTTCAAGATCCGTGTTAATGGCTGCTTCTAAGGGCAGAACGGTAGTTTTATCCTCGATAAAGTCGCCCAGATGACTATCCTCCTCTTCGCCAATCGGGGTCTCTAAGGATATCGGCTCCTTGGCTATTTTCAAAACCTTCCTGACCTTGTCTATGGGGAGATCCATTCTTTCGGCAATCTCTTCGGGCGCAGGCTCTCTTCCAATCTCCTGAACTAAAGCGCGGGAAGTCCGTATTAATTTGTTGATCGTTTCAATCATATGAACCGGGATTCTGATGGTTCTAGCCTGATCGGCAATCGCCCGGGTTATTGCCTGTCTTATCCACCATGTTGCATATGTCGAAAATTTATATCCCCTTTGATACTGGAATTTCTCGACAGCCTTCATAAGGCCGATGTTGCCTTCCTGGATAAGGTCAAGAAATTGAAGCCCCCTGTTTGAATACTTCTTGGCAATCGACACTACAAGTCTTAAATTGGCTTCGACAAGTTCGGTTTTTGCAGTTTTTGATTTTTCTTCCCCTATTTTTATCGATTCGACAATATTTTTAAGTTCATCCTTGGAGACGCCGACCTCGTCTTCTATTAACGATATTTTGGATTTGTATTCATTAATAAGTTTGTTAATGCTGAAGGTTCGCTTATGCTCTTGAGACCTTGCAGGATTAAACATATCCGTTTTATGCCTTAACGCGCTTTCAAGCTCTTTTATATTTTCCTCATATTCCAGCATTTTTAAATTTTGGTTCTTAAGTTTCGTTATAACTTTATCGGTTATTTTCTTCTTAAGTCCTAATTCTCTAAAATAGAGAAGTATCTTTTTCTTGGCAGCCTCAGATTGATTTTTACGATTTATTCCGGGTATCCGGCTTACGATATCTTCATTATCCATATCGGCATGCAACTCGCCGCCTTCCGGGTAATCTTTAATCTGCCCCTCTATGCCCTCTTTACCCTCTGCGTAAGCGGTTTTTTTGCTTTTTTTATTTAAAGAACCATGTTTTTTCTTGTTGCCGCTAACTTCTTTTATCTCCAAAGAAGTATAACCCACTTCTTTTTTAATTTTTTCGATAATGGACAAAACCCTTCCCACCGCTTTTTCAATCTCTTTTTCGCTTGGAAATTCCTCATCGTCAAAATCGGAAATAAGACTGGCAACGCTTATCTCTTGATTTTTTAATTTTTCCCCCATCGATATGACCCACTTTATCGGAATGTCGGAATTTAAAACGGAAGAAAAAATCTCTTCTTCTCCTTCTTCGATGCTTTTGGCTATTTCTATTTCTCTTTCGCGGTTAAGAAGGGAAACGGAACCCATCTCTTTCAGGTACATTCTGACAGGGTCGTTTGTTCTGAGCGCAATATCTTCTTCCTCTTCTATTTCCTCGTTATATAATTCATTTGCATGTTTTGTTTTATGGGCAAACACGGCGGATGAATCTCCGTTGAGATCGATATCTTTTTCGCCAAGCATGCTTATTAAATCATCGATTTGGTCAGGCGATACTATCTCCTGAGGAAGGACATCGTTAAAATCGTCGTAAGATAACCTGCCGACCTGTTCTTTGGCTTTTTCGATGCTTTTCTTGATTATCTGGTTGTCGAGGTCTTTATTTTTACTTTCTAATTTTAAGGTATCTTTAGATACACCCCCGATAATTTTATTTTTTTTGTTTTTATTTTTATTTTCCATATTTTTTTTATTCACGTCTTTTATCTTTAAAAACTGCAAATTTTCTTTTGAAATTCTTTTGATAAGTATTTTAATTTATTAAGTTCTTGAAATTTTAACAATCTGACGCTTTCATCTAATTTCCCGCTTTTAAGTTCATCCAATAAATATCCGCAGGCTTTGTTAATATTATCTATTTTAAGCTTAATAAGAAGCTTTTTAATATCCCTTCTTTCATCTTCCAAAGTTGTTTTATCTTTATAACCGGATGAAAATGATATAGAATAATAGATACGGCTCCATTTTGATTTATTTTCCGTATTAGAAATTATTTCTTCTATCATCCTGCTATTTCCACGATTAAAATCGCCGTCGGCTTCGCTGCTCCTTAATTCTTCCAGCGTATTTTTTATTGCTTTTATTATATAAATAGCATCTTTATCGGAAAATTCGTTGATTATATCATCATTAATATAATCTGTCAAGAGCAAATTGTAAAATAACCTTGCAATGACTAAATCCTCGATATTTAAATCTTTTTCATAATTTTCGATATGAAAACCGGATTCATCTTTTGAATCCGCAAAGGCTGATGATATTTTCTTGGAAGAAACGTAATCCCTGACAATATCTTCTTTTAATCCGAGCTTGTTCGAGACTAAATTTATATAATGGGAAAGTATTATATTATTATCTATTTTTTTTATAAAAGGCGCCACATCCTTTAATATAGAAATCTTCTTCTTAAGCTCCCTTATATCGTCCTTATTATATATTATACCATACTTTTTATTATTTTTAATTAAAACCTCATCATTTTTCCCGCTATCATCTTTAGCGGTTTCGCCTGATAAATTATTCATATAGTAATCTATAATAAAACCTATCGGTGATTTTTTATTATCCGAAATTAAATTGATAAGCTTTTCCTTTCCATATTTTCTAACAAAGCTGTCAGGATCGTCCCCTCCGCTTAAGGTTACCGCATATATATTTTTATCGGAATTATCCATAAAACCTTGAAAAAGCTCGATGCCTCTATTAATGGCATTTATACCCGCCTTATCCCCGTCAAAAAGTAAGATAATCTCATCGCACAACCTTGACAAAATAATAATGTGATTTTTTGAAAGCGCTGTCCCCATAGTCGCGGCTACATTTTTAATGCCCCTCGAATAAAGCATTATCATATCGAAATAGCCCTCAACCACGATAACGCTATTTTCTTTCTTTATAAACGGTAAAGACTTGTTTAAGCCAAACAGGGTGCTGTTCTTAATAAAAATCGGGGAATTATTGGTGTTGATATACTTTGGCCCGGTAGAATCCTGCAAAACCGATCTGGAGGCAAAGGCTATAGGCTCGTTATTCCTATCGAATATAGGGATAACGAGTTTATTTGTAAAACGATCAAAATATTGATTGCCGGGGCCTGATTTTCTGACCAATAACCCCGCATTAGCACAGGTATCGAGATCGGCTTTGTTATTCGACAGGAGTTTGGTTAATCCGTTTCCTTGTCCCGCAAATCCTAATTTAAATTCTTTTGCGGTATTTTCATCTATGCCTCTTTCTTGAAGATATTTAATTATATGACGGCTGTTCGAAAGATAAACAAAAAGATTTTCGTAATAAAAATTTAAAGAGAGATTAAGAATTTTTTTAAGCGGCTCTTCGTCTTTTTGACTGTTATTTGTTTTATAATATTTTGTATCTTCGAGCGGGATATTATATTTCTGTTTAAGGTAGCGGACAACCTCGCCGAACGATTCCCCTCTTATATCTTTTAGAAAACCGATAACATTGCCGCCTTTGCCGCATCCAAAACAATAGTAAAGCCCTTTTGATTCATTAACATAAAAAGAAGGGGTTTTTTCCGAATGAAACGGGCATAACCCTGAGTAATTATTGCCAACCTTTTTTAATTTAACGAATCCGGAAACTTCGTCAACTATATTTGTATATGATAAAATGAGTTCCGCCCCAGCGAAGTTACCTCCGCCAGACCGGCGTCCCGCCCGACTTACGTCCTGTTCTGCTTCCATATTTCTATCCATGGTTCATCTTTTATTAATCGCCGGGCTAAAGACAAGACTTTAATAAAATTTATTAATGTATGATGCTAAGAACCTGCCGGCTTCAAGAAGGTAAGGGAAAATATTATGATATTTATAATATCCGTAATATTTATTTATTAAAGAAAAGGAAAACAGAAAATATACGGCTAAACTTAAAAAGACAAAGGTTTTAATTCCCGCAAAAAAAAACCGCCGGCTCTGTTGCAAACCCCGAGTTGAAGCAAATTTAAAATTTTAGTGATTATTATTGAAATAACGGCAAAAACAATTACTATCAAAATAAATACACCGGTGAAAATAATAATTTTTCCGGCTTCTTCGTTGTGAAACATTTTAAGATAATAAGAACCGCTTACCTTCGATATAGCGTACATGCCGCCAAAATAAGCAAAAAAAAGCCCCGCTACGGATATAGCCTCTTTAACAAAGCCCCTAAAAAAGCCCCTTATCATAACTGCCGCAAATAAAATTAAAAAGGCTATATCTATATAATTCATAAAAATAAATTAATAGTTAAAATAATTTTTTTTCGAATTTCTTTTCCTTGCGGCCGCAGCCTTTTTCTTTTTCTTTACGCTCGGTTTTTCGTAATGTTCCCTTTTTCTAATTTCTGAAAGAATTCCGGCTCGTTCGCAGGACTTTTTAAATCTTCTCAATGCATTTTCAAAAGATTCGTTTTCCTTAATTTTTACGATAGACAATGCTTATTTCGCCTCCTTTTATCGACAATCCGCCTATTTTATTTATATTTTTATATTATATATAGTATCTTATATTTTTTATTACTTTGTCAATCAATAAATTTTTATCTTAAATTTTTTTCATCTATGCCGGAAATTCCTTCCCTTCTTTTTAACTCATCGATTATTAAAGAAAAATCAACGCCTGCAAACACTAAAAAAACCATATAAAAAAACATTAGATCCGCTGCTTCGTATATTATACCGCTTTTTTCCTTTTTTTTAGAGATGGAGGATAAAATAAGCTCAAGCGATTCCTCCTGAAGCTTTTTTCCAATTTTCTCAGGACCGGATTGCAATAGTTTTGCCACATACGATTTATCCGGATCCGAATCCTTCCTGCTTTTTATAAGGTCAAAAATTAATTTGAGCGAATAGAATTCTTTGCAATCCTCCTTTTCGTCCTTATCTTTATTTTCAAGATAATCCCTTTTTATCAGCTTATTATTTACTTTTGAATAAAAACAGGTTTTATGTCCCGTATGGCAGGCGGGGCCTTTTTGAATTACCTTAAGCAAAATACTGTCGTTATCGCAATCAAAAAAAATATCCTTTATCTCCTGAACATTGCCTGAAGTTTCCCCTTTTTTCCAGAGTTTATTCCTCGACCTCGAAAAATAATGGGCATAGCCGCTGGAGGCGGATTTTCTCAACGCCTCTTCGTTCATGAATGCCAGCATCAATACCTCCTTTGAAAAATAATCCTGAGCTATTGCGGGAATAAGTCCGCCCTGTTTGGAAAAATCGATTTTTTTTAAAAACAGGCCCATGGTTTCCTCGTTAAAAATATCGAAAGTTATATCGCCTGAATTATTTTCTTTTTCATCCATAATCTTTTATAATTTTAATCCTGTTATAATCTTACAGTTATTCCTTTTGATTTTAAATACTTTTTTATGGAAATAATGCCGGTAGTTTCATAATGAAATATAGATGCGGCTAAAGCGGCGCTTGCATCGGCCTTAACGAAGACTTCTTCCATATCTCCGGCGTCGGCAGCCCCTCCGGATGCAATCACCGGAATTTTAACATTCCTGACAACCGATGAAGTAAGGTTTATTTCGTATCCGTTCTTAGTTCCATCCCTATCCATGCTTGTTAAAAGTATCTCCCCCGCGCCTCGATTATAAACCTCTTTTGCCCAATTTATCGCATCTATTCCCGAATTATTTCTTCCGCCGTGCGTAAAAACTATATAATCATCGCCGAGCTTTTTTGCATCTATTGCTATAACTATCGTGGATGAACCGAATTTCTTTGCCGCAGAATCTATTAAATCAGGATTAAGAACCGCGGCCGTATTGATCGAAACCTTATCCGCCCCGTTGTTTAACAAATTTCTTATATCTTCTAAGTCCGAAACTCCGCCCCCGACGCTGAAAGGAATAAAAATATTTTCCGAAACCTTTCTGACAAGCTCAAGGATTGTTTTCCTTTTTTCGTGCGATGCGGTAATATCTAAAAACATAAGTTCGTCGGCAAGCTCGTCGTTATATCTTTTTGCCAGCTCAAGGGGATCTCCCGCACTTTGCAAATCCTCGAAATGGATGCCTTTAACAACCTCGTTGTTTTTAATATCGAGACACGGTATTATTCTTTTTGCAAGCATAAAAATTTATTCGGCCTTATTTTTTATTGTATTTATATTATACCTATCATGATAATAAAGCATTTGCCTTTTTTAAATCGAGCCTTCCGTCATATAAAGCCTTTCCGACTATTACCCCTTTGAGGTTGGAAAGATTTAGTTCTTTAAGTTTAATAATATCGTCTAAAGCGGAAACGCCTCCAGACGCTATAAGGCTTATATTTAATTTTGCAAGCCGGGGTATAAGGTCTAAATTAACCCCGGAGAGCATCCCGTCTTTTTTAATATCGGTAAATATAAAGGTTTCTATTCCGTAATTGTCCCTCAATCCGTCTATGGTTTCGATTAACGGCATATCGATAAGCTCTCTCCAGCCGGAGATTGCGATTTTTTCATCATATAAATCTATTCCTGCTATTATTTTACCTTTATATTTTAACAAAGACGAACTTACGGAACCTATATCCTTAAACAATATAGAGCCTAAAACGACATAAGAGGCGCCCGTATCGAAATAGCTTTCTATCGTTTTATTGTCCCTGATTCCCCCGCCTACCTCCACGGGAATTTTTACGGATTTTATAATATCCCTTATAACGCCAAAATTATCCGGATTTCCCGATTTGGCGCCGTCCAAATCGACTAAATGGAGCCTCTTTGCCCCCAGCTCCTGCCAGTTAACGGCAGCCTCGGAAGGTGAAAGTTCATACTCCTTTTTAATGTCGTAATCTCCCATAGTCAATCTCACGCATTTTGAACCCAATATATCGACGGCAGGTATTATCATCATAATAATTTAATCCGCATAATTTAGGGCAAAATTTTTTAACAATGTTAAACCGCCGGTGTGGCTTTTTTCGGGATGAAACTGGCACGCGAAAACATTATCCTTTTTTATGCAGGCGGCAAATTTTTCGTAATAATAACAGGTCGCGACGGTAATATTTTCCTCAGGCACGCAATAGTACGAGTGGAGAAAATAAAAAAAGGTGTTATTTTTGATTCCGTTAAACATGCCTGCCTCGCGGGCAGATGGCGCCGGTTTGTTCGCCTGTTTTAATATTTCTATATCGTTCCACCCGATATGCGGTATTAAAGGAGTGTTGTCCTCGTTAAATTTTACCACCTTTCCTTTTAAAACGGCCAATCCCTCGCTATGTCCAAATTCTTCGGAAGTCTCGAATAAAAGCTGCATGCCGAGGCAAATCCCCAAAAAATGCTTTCCGCTATTTATGGCAGCCTTAACGGGTTCAATCAGTCCCTTTCGTTTGAGGGTAAGCATAGCGTCTTTAAATCCGCCGACGCCCGGCAGTATAAGATGCGAAGCATGCTCGATATCATTGTAATTGCCTGTAATTTTTGACGGATACCCTAAATAATCAAAAGCATTCTGAACATTTTTAAGATTTCCCATTCCATAGTCTATTATAACAATATTCATAATTATTTTTTCTATTTTAAATTATAGTATCTAAGAACCGCGTTCGCGATTCCGTTGGCGATTAGCTGTCTGAAAGTCGAAGAAGCCAGCAAATGTTCCTCGTACGGATTGGAAATATACGCATATTCTATTATCACCGCAGGCATGTCCGTAAATCTCAATACATACAAATCGTCATGTACAACGCCGTCATATTTAAGGTTTAAGTGCAATGAGATATAGTGTTCCAGATAACTTGCAAATCTGCGCGAGTTTTCATGAAAATAGTAAGTCGTAGTTCCATAAAGGTAAGGAACTACGACGGAATTGCAATATAGCCCTATGAATAAATTTGCCCCGCTTCTATTTGCCTCCGCCGCCCTTTGCTGCAAGCTGACATTTGTATTGGAAGTCCTGTCTATTTCTACTTTTATTCCCTTAGCTTCCAAAATTTTTCTTAATTTTAATGCAATGCTTAGGTTTACAAAACTTTCGGGAAGACCCATGGGTCCGATCCCCCCCGGGTCGTCCCCGCCGTGTCCCGCATCTATAAAAACATTAAACTTGACATGCCTAACAGGAACCGACGGCTTTTTAGTTGCCGCCGTAATATTCATAATTACCTTATAACGGTTATTTCCAAGGTTCACCGTCCTTATCCGCGGTTTTGCCGGTGAATTTTGCCTGATTACGATATGAACGGAATATTCGGGACTTGTGCTGAATTGCGAATATGAAACCGAAAACACATTCTTAAAAGGCTTAGCCATCTTTTTTCCGGCTCCGTACAAAATCGAATGTCCGAAAGCCAATATGAAAAAATTCTTATACCCTTTCTTGAATAAATACCCCTTATAAAAAGGACTGCCGATAGTGTAAATATCGATAACCCCGTTCTCACGGTTAACGGAAACTTCGGTAATTTTAGTTATATTGCCGCTATAAGCATAAGCGCTTTTAAAGACTATAAGCAAATTAAATATAAGTAAAAAAAACGAAACAAAAAATGCCTTTCTTCCGCAATAAAATGACCTTTCCATTTCTATATATGATATAAAAAACAAATAAAATTATTGTCCCAACCCGCCACGCTAAACCTGCCCTAAACTATCTCCCTGTCCAAGTACTTTGCTTAGAACAGGCTTTGCAGTGTATTGGGCAAGGACGGGAAATCGGAAAACTTTAAATACTACCCTTTGTGGATGGTATTCCATCACCACCCACAACTTTAAGAGCATCTGATACGGCTATGCCTGCCGATTTGAACATTGCCTCGACCATATGGTGCTTATTATTACCGTATATAATATTAATATGTAAGGTTATTAAAGCATTCTTGCTAATAGCCTCAAAAAATATGTTTACATAATCATAAAAAAAACTTTTAACTGTTGATTCGCCAATAATGCTTTGCATTAGCGGATTTTTAATTATGTCTTTATTATCCTTATTTCTATTAAGCACAGATATAATTTCGTTTCGTTCCTTCCGGATTTCTTCCGCACTCATAGGGGGAAATGGATTATCACCAGAAATGATTATTTGACTATAAGAAATTGGATTATAAACGAAAAAAGACCTGCCGCAAAAATCGACCGATGTTTGGATAAGCGTTTCATCCATGGGAACTGAGGCAAAACCAAACCTTCTTATGCCACTTTTATCGCCTGCAAGTTTTTTTATCGCACGACCTATAACAATTCCCGTATCTTCTATGAGGTGATGGAGATCGACCTCTATATCTCCCTTTGCCTTAATGGTCATATCGAAACGGGAATGTTTCGAAAATTGCTCAAGCATATGGTTAAAAAACGGAACGCCCGTGTCTATGTCATAGATGCCTTTCCCGTCAAGATTTAA
>JAJZXJ010000001.1:0-188337 GCA_021802425.1 bacterium
AGTACGAGAGGACCGGGATGGACGAACCTCTAGTGTTCCAGTTATCACGCCAGTGGTAATGGCTGGGTAGCTATGTTCGGAAGGGATAACCGCTGAAAGCATCTAAGTGGGAAGCCCCCCCTAAGATAAGATTTCCCCTGTGGTAACACAGCTAAAGATCCCTCATAGACTATGAGGTTGATAGGTCAGGTGTGTAAGCATAGCAATATGTTTAGCTTACTGATACTAATAGATCGTGAGGCTTAATCATTTATTTATTGCCATTGATTCATTTACTAATTTGCTTAATTTTCATTTGATTATTTATAGACAAGTTTTCGGTAACTATAGCATAGGGGAAACACCCGTTCCCATTCCGAACACGGAAGTTAAGCCCTATAGCGCCGATGGTATTATGCGGGTAGCTGCATGAGAGAGTAGGTCGTTACCGGATTTATTTACCCCGAATAATAAGTTTAAAAATCTTATAAGTTATTCGGGGTATTTTTTTATTTATATATAGGTAACATTTGCCATTCCTTGCTTAGAAGGAAAACTCTTAAGGGCAGAGCGGTAATCCCTGACCACTCTAAAGACATATAGTAAATAACGACATTAATGTACACTGCAAATTTATGGTTTTTAATAGCTTCGAACCCGTAAATTTTTTATTTTCTCATAATAGTTTTTTTTTAATCACGATATTTCTCTTATTTATCGGGTTATCGATCGGAAGTTTCTTGAATGTAGTTATATTCCGGCTTCCCGTTAAATTATCGATTATATACCCGCCTTCAAAATGTCCTGATTGCGGTTCAAAAATTAAATTTTATGATAATATTCCTGTTTTAAGTTATATAATTTTGTCTGGAAAATGCAGAAAGTGCGGTCATAAGATTTCCCCCGTTTATCCAATGGTAGAATTATTAACGGCTTTAATTTTTTATTCGTTATTTATAAAATATTTTTATAATGCTTATTTTTTTTATAAAATTAACATATTAAATATCGATTACTTTAAGGATTATCTGTGGGCGCAGCTTGATTATTTTATTGCGTATAGTATTTTTGTATTTCTTCTGATTCCCGTCGCCTTTATCGATTTATTCCATCAAATAATACCGGATATTTTGAATGTTTTAACGATTATTTTGGGATTTGTTTTAAATATTCTATTGCTTCATAAATCCTTTTTGTTTCCGTTATACGGTTTTCTGGGGGCAGGGTTATTTTTTTATTTCATAGCTTTTGTTTATGAAATTATTAAAAAAAAGGAAGGGTTGGGGGGCGGCGATATAAAATTAATCGCAGGAATAGGCTCGTTCATTGGACTTCCGGGAGCCGTATTTACAATTTTTGCCGGCTCTGTTTTTGCTTTGATAGGATTTTTTATTGCCTTCATATTTTTCAATTCTTATAGTAATAAAAAAATACCGTTCGGTCCATTTTTATCGTTAGCCGCGGTTTTGTACGCATTTTACGGCCGCAACTTGTTAAATTTATATATCGGTTTAATAAAAAAATAAAAATGTAAAAAATTGACAAATTCTTTTTAATGTGTAAAAATAAGACAATTACGGGGGTAATGAATATCTATTATTTAATTTAATTAAATTAAGAGGCTTATTATGAATACGGCTTTTCAAAAAAATTCAATTAGAATGGCAATATTTTTCATTTTTTCCATTTTTGTATCGGTGCTTTTGCTTGCGAAAAGCGCAGATGCCTCTGTTAAAATAGGCATTCTACCCTATAAAATAATTTCTACGCATTACGGAAGGTACTCTTATATAAAAGAGAGTATTCCCGTCATATTGGCTTCAAATTTATCCTCAAGCGGCATTTCTGTCTCAAGAAACTCCGATATAAATGATTTTATTACGAAAAATCATATAACCTCTTTTTCGACCGATAATCTTTTAAAAATTTCGAAATATTTTGATTTAAAATATTTAGTTTTTGGAAGGGTAATTAAAATTGGGAATATCTTCGATATCGAGACAAATGTATTCAATCCTTCCGAAAAGGCGGTGGTTTACAGGCATTCCATTCAGGTTTTAGGCTCAAAATTTATAATAAATGATATAAGCGGATTATCTAAGGACATTAAAACAAAAATTGCGTCGCTGACATCTCAAGAAAAGGTTAAAAAACCGGAGGAACTTCAAGCGCCTTCCCCTATCATTTCTTCTGCCCCTCCCGCTACAAGCAATATGTACATAAAAAGATTTAATCAAAATAGCAAAGGACTTTTAAGAACTTCGACAAAACATTATGTAATTCAAGCATTTAGCGCGGGCAAATTTTTAAATAAGGGCGCGCAAATGGTAGTTGCCACAAGAAGCCGTATTATATTATACAACCTTTTAATAAACGGCGGTTTGAAAAAACTTGCCCAATATAATCTATCATTGCGGTCGAATGCCATATATGTCGGATTTTATAAAATATCAAAAAATAGAACGGCGATAGTGCTTACAAAGGCAAAGCTGGGTATGGTAATATCGTATTTACTTGCCTATAATGACGGGAAACTTATTAAAATCACCCCAAATTATAATCTATTTTTAAGAGTAATGAGCCTTAAAAACCATAAAAAGGTGATAGTGGGGCAAAATCCTATATCGGTTGTTCCTTCCGGCAGATACTTTAACGATTCGGTTATAGGCCAAAATACCTATCCGATCGGCCAATTCGGCGGCGATACTTATATTTACAGATTTAATGAAAATAATAATACTTTAGTAAAAGCAGGTAATTTGCCGTTTTTTTCAGGCATAACCCTTTATGGCACGGCTTACGGCAATTTTATGGGGAACGGAAAAAAATATCTTTTAGCTTTATCAAATTCCGGCAATTTAATGATTATCAATAATAAAGGAAAAACTGTATATACAGGTTCAAAAACTTATGGCGGCTCGCCGCTCCAAATTGAGGTTCCGTCCGTTGGCGGGGTTCGCAGTTCAAGCGTCACAGGCGGCTTAATTTACAATGTTCCCGCCCAGGTTAGCAAGTTTCATATTAATGGAAAAGACGGCATAGTCGTAATAAAGAACTATCGGCAGGGAGCTTTTATGCAGCATTTAAATTACTACACTAAAAACTCTGTTTATAGTTTAGTCTGGAATAATGTAAATTTTTATCCAATGTGGAAAATAAGGCCTGTTGTAGGATACAGTGCAGGGTTTTCTATTTTTAAATTAAACAAAAAAACCTATCTGGCAAATGCGGTAGTTGAAAGTTCCGGCTCCATGTTTTCAAAACCGAAAAGCTATATCGCGATATATAAGCTGTCATCGTAACAAAAGTATTATTGTAATTTAAAGCATAATCTGATACAATAAAACCCTGCCGTTAAACAAACAGCTTTAATAAGGCTATTTTTAAGAAGGCGGTGTAGCTCAGCCGGTTAGAGCATACGGCTCATATCCGTAGTGTCCGGGGTTCAAGTCCCTGCACCGCCACCATTCAAAACCGCGGTAAATAAGCCGTTTGCGGCAATGCCGTTTCTATTGACAATATCTAAGCATATATGATAATTTAACGCAAATGCATTTAAAGCCCTGATTCTAACTTTTTAATGCTGTCATATTCGTGCATAGCTTATGAAATATGGAATAAAATTTTTTTTATTAAGCATAGTTGCAATCGTAATTTATTTTTCGGTTCCCTTCGGTAACCTATGTAATGCTCAAAAGCCATTGAATACATCGGGGTATTCGACCATTCTCTTTCCTCTTGCCGATAATCAATTAAAATACGGCTTATTAGAAAAAACTGCTGCCGTTAAAAAGCTTAAGTTTAAACATAAATACCGCCGCAAAAAAGACATTAAGCTAAGCATCGGATTTCTAAATCAAAACGGGACTTACCAGCTTCTTTCGCTTAATACGGATAATTGGCTGTCATATTACTTAACTAAGAAATTCCAAATTAAATTTAACCTGTTATACGAATATTCCGAAAACAATAATACTTTAAGCGCTTTAAGGCTTTTAACCTCGGAGGAAAATAATTACTATTTTTCCCGCAATTTTTTCGGGCTTTCCGATATTAGTTATGAACGAAACCCGTTTGCAGGATTTAATCTTCGCACTTATCAAATTCTTGGAGCAGGATATAAATTTTTTTTAAGTAAAAAAATTACGCTTAAATTTTACGGCGGTCCCGGATTTGAAGAAGAAAACAGGATGAATCTCAATTATCTTAGGGGCAGGGTTGTAAAATTATATGCAGGCTTAAACGCAAGATTAACAAAAAGAGTCCAGCTTTCGCAATCGTTTTATACAATACTCGGGGGCGGCATCGGCAATACTTATGATGCCGCAACATTACTTGAAATACGGTTAGTAAAACACTTCTTTTTGTTATGTTCTTATGAAATAGAATATAATACATTTGTAGTTAAACCGTTTTTGCCGTACAATAATTATACATTTATAAATCTGGGGTACGGTTTTTGATAACCTGCGCCGCCGTTTATCTTGTCAGTATCCTGCCTTCTTTTTTATCGTAAATAAATCTTTTTCCTAAAGGCGATAGGGGATAGCCCTTGTTATCGACCTTAATTTTAATAAATTTATTCTTTATATATTGCATTTTGCCGTTTATTATCCTTTTTTTTAAATATCCGCTCTTTGCCAATATCGATAGATTTTCTGGAAATCTGCCGTATTTTAACCTGTATAAAATCAATGCGGTATTTATTTCCTGAACATCTTCTTTATATGCGGCAATTTTGGCATATTTTGTAATCTTTAAATACTGATGAATCGAGATAACGACCAGAACGAAAACCATAATCAGCACAATAATATTTTCGAAAGAAGTTTCAGAGTTTTTATTTATAACGATATTCATAATAATATTGGTAAAAAATAAATTGTAATAAATCTTAAAAAAATATAAAATTTATTTAAATTATAAATAGATATTATAAATTTTATGAGAAAGCAATGGTATTATTCCGCATTTTTTGCAATTATAATTATCCAATTTTTAATCGAATTGGGCTTAATTTTTATTAATTTTGACCTTCTATCGGCATATAATTCCGTTAAAAAACAATATAACATAATAGGCGCGATAAATCCATTCGCATTAATATATAAAAATACGCTTAATGCCGTCTTTATCGGCTTATTTTTGGCTTCAATTTTATTAATTTTAACTTTATCGGCATTTATTTTAGCAGTAAGATTTAAAGATAATATATTTAATAATAATAACTACCTTGAAAATGCGGCTTTAACCGACAGTCTGACGGGCCTTTATAATAGAAGGTATTTTGACAGCTTTTATGAAAATATATTTGCCCAAAGTTATAGATACGACATCTCTCATTCTTTGATAATGTGCGATATAGATCACTTTAAGAAGATTAACGATACTTACGGCCACGATAAAGGCGATATCGTTTTAAAAGAGGTTTCGGATGTATTAAAAAACAATATAAGAAAATCGGATATTGCCGTGAGATTTGGCGGAGAGGAATTCATAGTATGTTTGCCTTCTACCAACATCGCTAATGCCGTAGATGTTGCAAGGAAAATAAAACAAATGATTTCAAAGATTCGGACAAAAGACATAAAAAAGGTTACCGTAAGCATGGGCGTCGCTTTTTATAAAAAAGAATTCGGAAATGAATCTAAAGATATGTTGAAGCATCTTGATAATCTTTTATACGAAGCAAAAAATCGCGGCAGAAATCGGATAATATCGGGAGACCATCAAGGCAGTATTATAGAAGTCGAAGAAAATCCATGGGCCGATGAATAGGCAGGGTATTTTAATAACGCACTGTTATTGATTAATTACCGGTGCGCATTTTATTGTTTGTTGCATAATAAATCATTAAACCTTACGGAGGAGTTTATGGCAAACCATTCTAATAACGGCGCAAACTCAATAAATCCCGGACACGATATTCTCGAGGTTGGACAAAACAGGATGGAATTAGTGGATTTCAGGCTCTTTAGCGTGAATGAAAACGGAGAGGAAAAAGAGGGGGTTTACGGAATAAATGTAGCTAAGGTTATCGAAATTATTAAAATGCCGGCGGATATATCCGAGACTCCTAATACTTCCGAATTTGTGGAAGGAATGTTTAACCTTAGAGGGTCTGTTGTTCCCTTAGTCAATTTACCAAAATGGATGGGAATCGCCGAGCCTGAGGAATTAGACAGAAAAAATTTTAAGGTTATTATCACGGAATTTAATAGAGTTAAAGTCGGGTTTGTTGTTCATGAGACCACAAAGATAAGGCGTGTCTCGTGGAACGATATAAGCGCCCCCGAATTATCGTCCGTAAGTTCCGAGGGTTCCAAAGTAACGGGAATTATAAAGGTTGAAAACGATGAGCTTTTGCTTTTACTCGATTTTGAGTCCATTGTCGATGAACTTGGCTTTTACAGCAAGGAAAACAAAGAGATAGACATTGAAAAAAGGGAATACGATGAGGATAAAACCATACTTATTATCGACGACTCATCATCGGCAAGGAAAATAATTAACAATGCTTTAATAAAAGAGGGATTTAAGACGGTTACGACTTTCAACGGTAAAGCCGCTCTTGACGCGGTCTATGAGGATAAATATAAATTCGATGCCATTATATGCGATGTCGAGATGCCGGTGATGGACGGCTACACTTTTACAAAAACTATGAAGTCTGACGATAAATATAAAAGTATTCCTATAATAATGCATAGTTCTTTAAGCGGAGCCGAGAATTCAACAAAAGGAATAAGCGCAGGGGCTGATTTTTATGTCGTTAAATTTGACCCAATCGAATTTATTAATACATTAAAAAAGGCATTAGGATAAATTCCCTCAAAGTCATTCCGAAGGAAGCAGGAAAGTTTCTTTGAAACTTCACATATCGGAGGCACGCGTTGAAAGGCGCACGCCGCCTTTGCGTGCCGGAGATGCTGAAAGCCGAGAGCGAAGCGATAATCCATAAAATAAATTTCTAAATCAGAATTTGGATAATTTATTTTTATTGCAATAATTTTATGAAAATGTTAAATAATAAAAGATGTTAAGTTTGTAAAAAAAAGGAGGTGAAAAATAAATTGAAGAAACTATCTTTGTTTTTAGTTATGCTTTTGGCTTTCGCTGTAATGCCGTCAAGTTCCTTTGCCATGAATAAATCAAAGGCTGCGGCGAAACCTGCTCCTAAGAAGGTTGTAGTAAAAAAGGCCGTCAAATCGTTACCAGCCGCAACAATTAAAGCTGCTCAGCAGGCGCTTTCCAAAGACGGGCTATATAAAGGGAAAATCGATGGAATGATCGGACCTATGACCACAAACGCGGTCAAAGCCTTTCAGAAGAAAGAAGGATTAAAGGTTGACGGGATTATCGGTCCTAAAACCCTTAAAGCCTTAGGTGTAAAATAAGTTTTTTTAATCTGTCTTCCCCGGTTTAACCAACCGGGGGATATCCTTTCTTTAAGTTCAATAAGCCAAATTAAATCATGCAAAGCTATAGCTATACCGTATGCCAAACAAAACATTCTTTATAACGGGGGTAGATACAAATATCGGAAAGACCTTCGTCAGCCTGCTGTTACTCCTTGCTTTTCAGCAAAAAGGCTTAAACGCAGGGTATATGAAGCCGGTTGAAACAGGGGTTAAAATTAATAAAACCGGTTCAAAAAATTACTTAGACGGACGCCGTTTGAAAGATGAAGGCGGGCTTTTGGCAAACCTTGAAATTATTACGCCGTACACCTTTCAATCTCCTTTATCTCCCTACGCCGCATCGAAGCTTGAAGATAAGACAATATGTATAAAAGAAATACTTTTCAAATTTTATGAATTAAACAGGATGTATGATTATATGATCGTCGAAGGGGCGGGCGGGATGCTTGTTCCTTTAAAAAAGAACCATTTTGTGATAGATATTGCAAGGTATATAGATGCGGGTGTAATTCTGGTAACGAAAGCCGGACTAGGAATGATAAACCATACTTTGTTGAACATAGAATATGCAAAAAGCCATGAGATTAAAATATCGGGGATAATTATCAATAATGCCTTAAATGAAAATGACGAAAGTGTTTTATCCAACAAAAAAACATTATTGGAATATACCGATGTCCCTGTTTTAGGAGATATTCCTTATCTGCGGACAGAAAAAGATTTAAATTTAAAAAATAGAGATTTACTTAAAGAATTAGCCTTTAAATATATAGACATCGAAAATATTTTAGGGTAAAATATATCGAATATCAAAGGAGGATGCAAAAAGCCGATATGAAATTTGAATTTTCAGAGAGATTAAACAAACTTCCGGTGTATCTTTTTGCCGAGATAGATAAATTAAAAGCTCAGGTGAAGGCAAGGGGAGTCGATATAATAAGCTTTGGCATCGGGGATCCTGATATTTCTACGCCTAAAGCAATTGTGGATATATTAAAAAAGGAAAGCGGAATAGACATTAATCAAAAATATCCTTCTTATGAAGGGCTTTTAAAGTTTAGGGAATCTGTAGCAAACTGGTATAATAAAAGGTTTGGCGTTTCATTGGACCCGGAGACGGAAGTTTTGTCGTTAATCGGATCAAAAGAAGGCATAGGGCATCTTCCCTTAGCGTTCATAAATCCCGGCGATATTGTTTTGGTGCCGGATCCTGGTTATCCCGTCTATAAGGCAGGCACGATTTTTGCCGGAGGCATTCCCTACATAATGCCCCTTAGAGAGGATAACGACTTTTTGCCGGATTTTTCCGATATTCCGCCCGATGTTTTAAAAAAAGCAAAATTAATGTTTTTAAATTATCCCAATAATCCGACTTCCGCAAGGGCTGACAGGCATTTTTTTAACGAGATCGTAAAATTTGCCAAAGAAAACGATATAATTGTTGCCCATGATTTTGCGTATTCCGAGGTTTACACGGGAGAAAGGGGAAATGATTCGTTTTTAAACGCTCACGGAGCTAAAGACATAGGAATAGAGTTTCATTCCCTTTCAAAAACATTTAATATGACTGGATTCAGGATAGGGTTTGCAGTTGGAAACAAAGATATACTTCATGGTCTTGGAGCCGTTAAAACAAACCTTGATTCGGGAGTTTTTCAGGCAATACAATTAGCAGGCGCTTACGGGCTCGATAACGAGCTTGATACGATAAGAGATAATAACATTATATATAGAAAAAGAAGAGAAATTTTGGTTGCGGGGCTGGAAGAACTCGGCTATGAAGTATATAAATCCGATGCGACATTTTATGTATGGGCGCATGTTCCAAGGACAGGTATGACCTCTAAAGAATTTGCAATATCTTTATTGAACGAAACGGGCATAATCATAACCCCCGGTTCCGGCTTTGGAGATTATGGCGAGGGTTATGTCAGATTTTCTTTAACCATCAATGAAGACCGCATTAGAGAGGCATTAGTTCGCATGGGTCTATAGATCTGACGGATAAATCTGCGGATGAAAATAGGTAGCGGCGATACATATTACGATATTTACCTCGGTTTTGGGAGCAATGTAGGCAACTTAGAAAATAATCTGCTTAACGCGGTGTTTCTTATACGGAAAGAAATAACAAATATTAATATTATAGGCTCATCCAATATTTATTTATCTTCTCCGGTGGGAAATGCGAAATTGAAAATCAGTGCGGCTCATCAGCCTGATTTTTTGAATTGCGTAATTTTATATAGAATGACGGGGGTAAATCAAAATCTTTATAAAACATATAAAGATTTTGGAAAGCAGCTTCTTTTCAAATTAAAAAATATTGAAAAAGATTTGGGCAGGAAAAAAGAGGCTGTTAGATATTCGCCGAGAGTTATCGATATCGATATACTCTTTATTTATGATAATTATAGCAGAAAAACAATAAAGCTAAACTTACCGGAGCTCAAATTACCCCATCCCGAAATCAAAAATCGCAAATTTGTACTTTTGCCGCTATTAGATTTGTGCGGTAATTTAAAAAATATAAAAAAAGCTTTAATAGAAATAGATAAAACCGATGCAGGGCTTTTCCAAAAAATAACCCCTTACGGCTGCTTCAATAAAAACTTTACAAAAATTTTGAAATTCTAAGCTAACGGGCTACAAGCTTCTCTTCGCAAAAAACTTTATGGGGAAGGTCTTCATTGTATATCGATATAAGTCCTCTTTTTATCTCCATAATTTGCGGTTCTTTAGACCCAAATCTTTCGATTAAGAATTTAGCCGCCTCTTGAGGCTTTATTAGATTTCCGCAGGTAAATATATCGACGGCGGCGTAATCATATTCCGGCCAGGTATGTATAGAAAGATGAGACTCCGCAATTATTACCATTCCGCTTATTCCAAACGGGTTAAATTCGTGAAATTTATATTCCACAATGGTAGCTTTTGCTTCCGTAGCCGCATCTAACAGGGCAGTTTCCACAAAATCAAGGTCTCCAAGGATATTTTTCCTGCAATTTTTAAGCTCTAAAAGTAAATGCGTTCCTAAGGAATTCATTTTACTTTACCTCCTTCTTAAAATTAAAATAAAGACACGATTTTTTATTATATTTTATATAGATAAAATTGCAAGAAAAATTTTAATAATTTTTAATATTTTTTTATTTATTTACTAATAAAATATTATTTACCACTCCATTTGAATTTCCATAAAAGCTAAATATTTTATGAACTTTGTTAGTCGTCTTGCCTGCGGATATTTCATACAAATCCTTTTGGATTATTCCATGTTTTAAGTAATTTTTAATGAAAAAAATATTTCCTTTTATATTCCCGGTAAAATTTCCTATCAAGCCTTTAAAATTCGATATATTTAATATCGATAAATTATTTTTTGCATTCTTTCTGATTTCTATTAAATCGTTTAAGAAATCGTTATCATAATATGAATGTTTAAGAATAAATATAGACCCGTCGTTTTCTACAAGAAAAGGCATCGTACCGTAAAAATGGCCTTTAAATGAATATATTGTTTTAATGCAGCGGCGGTTAATTTCATTCGCCTTTATGCTTTTAGCCCCCAGCATTTTAATATAATTAACGGCATTGCCGCCGGAAGGCATTAGTCCGCTCATCCATAAATTGCCGCGGTTATCGAATGTTAAATAGGAGGAATAAAAATTGAGTTTCGTTTTGCGAACAGGATGCGCTCTGATTTTACCGTTAATAAAACTGAAGGTATTTTCTTCGAGATAGTCTTTAAGCTTGCCATGCTTATACTGATATAAAATAAACCAAATCTTATTTCCGTTGACCGCTATATTGCTCAGTATTCCTTCATTTTTATGCCTTACGGTTAAAACCATTTGTATATTATAAGGATTGCTTAAAGTAAAACAATAAATACTTCTGGTAAATGTTCCTTTAAGCGATTTAGTATCGGAGAAAAAAATTAATTTATTTCTTAACTTTCTACCTCTACCTATACTAATAAAATCAATATTAGAGGCATAATTAATGTCGGTCGTTAAAATAGTTTTATCGTTTACTTTGTTTCTTTTTGAATAAAAAAGCCTGATATAGGCTAACGGCACGCCGTTGTAAGCATAACCGTGTTCAACATATAACAGCTTAAATTTTCTGCTTATCTGTTTTAATTGTTTGAGTTTTAATTTTAGATGAAATTTTTTTGGCCTTAGCTTTTCATTATATACAGGTTTTTCGCCTATATATTTCTTGACAATAATCAAAGAACCGTAGCTCAATTTTTTCCAGACTGCATAGGAATCTATTATTGGAAGTTCCACGCATCCCATGCTTTGATTAACGCCGTAAATCCCCCTTGGAAAACCATGCAGCGCTTCGCCGCCGTTAAAATAATTTACGAACGGGATATCCGTGTCGTCGTATTTTGTTTTCCATGGGGTAGTTCCGCTCATATTTGTAGTGAAAAATTTCAGGTATATCGGAAAAACCCCATCGTTTGTCGGCGCTTCGGTAATCCCCGTATTTGCTAAAGAAGTAAAGATAATATTCCCGTTTCTCCAGATACTTATAGTTTCCGGAAAATTTTTATTGACTATCGTATAGTATATTCCCCAATAATTAATGCCGCTTTTTTTCAGATAATCTTTTATTAAAATTTTCCATAATGATTTATTTATCGCGCCCGTTACTATAAGTCTTTGTTCATACTGAAAATTCATAACGGCGCTTTTAATCAAGGCATTAAAATAACCGGGTTTCCATTTAGATTTTATTTCAACCGGGATATTTTTATATTTCCATTTCCAAATAAATTTTATTTTTTTGTGTTTTTCTTTAATAACGCAATTTAACGGCAGATAGCCTAACTTAGAAAGGATATAATCGGCCAATAATACATCTTTTCCGTAATTTCCGTAATAAATAGCATGAAAGTCCCGAAGGGGCTTCGTCAGACCGCGGGCCGAAAGCGTTGCGGCCGCATTGTAATCTTTATTCGAAACTTTGTCTTCTTTTTCAGGAGGCTTAAAGGAGGGTCTTTGATTTTTTAAAACGGCGGCATTGATATACCGGAATTTAAGTATAAAGAAACCTGAAGAGCCGATGGCAATTAAAATAAAAAAAGTTATTAAAACTTTAAAAATTTTGTATTTTAATGGCATTTATCTTATTATTTGTAACTTTTGTAAGTTAATTTATTAAGTTTTATATTGCATATATATACCTTTATTCCATTTATATTTTAAAAACGCTGATGTTCTTAGATAGCAACGAGGCAAGTTTTGATAATTCTAATGCGCTCGTTTGGATTTGATCGGTGCTTGCCGATGTCGATTCCTGCGCCCTTAAGATTGAATCGCTTGAGGCGGAAATCTCTTCGGTGGCCGTTGACTGTTCTTCCGCAGCCGTTGCTATTTGCGTAATCATATCCTTCAGTTTATTTGTAAGCTCCCTTATAGCTTCAATCCTTTCCCCTGCTTTTTTCGCAACCTCGACGCCGTTTTTTACCTCTTCTTTTCCATTATTCATCGACTCTATGGCTTTTACGGTATCCTCCTGGATGGAGATTATCATTGTGGTAATTTCTTTTGTTGCTTTCGTGGTTCTTTCGGCTAATTTTCTGACTTCATCAGCCACAACTGCGAAACCTCTTCCCTGTTCTCCTGCTCTCGCAGCCTCTATTGCCGCATTTAAAGCCAATAGATTAGTTTGATCGGCTATTTCATCGATTACCGCGATAATTTCGCCTATTTTCTGCGATGAAACTCCCAGTTCTTCCATTACGGCTGCTGCCTTATCAACCGCCTTTTCAATTGAATTTATCTCTTTGATAACACCCTGCACTGCATTATATCCCTCTTCGGTCGCTTTTTGCGTGCGGTCCGCTTCCTGGGCGCCGGAACTTGAATTTTTTGCAACTTCTAAGATAGCCATGGTTATTTGTTTTATGGATTCAACTATCGAAGAACTGTTTTGTTTCATATTTTCCATATTGCTTTTCAGTTCTTTCGAAGAGTAATTAAGTTCTTCTCCCGAACTCGAAATAGAATCTACCGCATTGTTGATAGATTTGACATTAGCAGACAAAGATTCTACCAGGGTATTGACATGCCCGATGAGCCTTCCTATTTCGTTTTTTGGATTTACACTGACCGTTATTTTGGTTCTTAAATCTCCGTGAGCAACCTCTTCTATTTTTTTTATTGCTATTTCAAGTTCGTCTATTAAAGCCTTTTTAAAGTAAAAACTTACTAAAAGTAAAGCAATTAATGTTAAAAACGGAGCAATTATGAATATATCTAATAAGAAAGTCATCTTTTTTTTGGAGTCGTTGGATATATTTTTTTCAACAATACCGAGAGAATTAATAATTTTATTTACCCCCGTTTGATAATAGTCAATGTTTGCCGTTGGGCCGACTGTAAAAGGATTTTTTGCGAGCCTTACGACCATCGGCCTGTATTCTGCTAAAAATTTTTTCAATTTATTCATTTCCATAACGGATTCCGGATTGGACGGCCTTTTTAGATATTTCTTGCTTACGCCAAAAACCGTTTTAAATTTTTCGTGTTTAAAACCGGAATAAAAACCGTTAATGGCTATAATCTGATTTTTTCTTCTTAATTGTAACTTTTTTATTAGAACGGCTATTTTACTATCTATTTTAGAGGGGTTAAAAACCTTTTTTTGGAGTTTTGCGATTAGCGCTTTATCTTTTCTGATTTTCGAAAGATATATTATGCTTAAAATATCACGATTAGCTATCGACAGGGAAGTAATCGTCGAACCGATAACGGACTGCCTGAGCGAGGAATATCTAAAGCTGTTAATATAGCCGATGATCATTAAATCAATGAAAAGGAAAAATAAAAACATAATAATCGACGAAATGTAAAGTCTTGCTTTAAAAGTTGAAAACATAATTCCTCCAAAGGTATTAGTAATTATTGCTTATTCATTTTTCTTTTAAATATTTTTCTTTCGGGTATTTTAATTCTTATAAATAGTAAAGGTCAATAAAAAAATGATATTAATTGAGCACGGCACTAATTTTAATTCCGCGCCGCTTGCAAAAACCATTGACATTAAACTTATTATATTATATAAATATTAACGGTATTGTTTTAAAATTAATTTAATTTTTAAGGGGGTGAAAATTTTAATTATGCAAAAATTTATCGCATCTTTATTTGTTGCCGCAGCTTTAATGTTTAGCGCAAGCGCGGTTTTTGCCGCATCGGGGGCATCGCTTTTCAGTTCCGAAGGCTGCATTGCCTGCCACACCATTAACGGAGAAGGCGGTTCGGTAGGCCCTGATCTATCGCATGTCGGGAGCAAAAGAAGCCTTTCATGGATTAAGACCCAAATAACCGATCCCTCCGCTCATTTTGCGGATGGAAGTTCCGTTACGATTGACGGCAAATCCTATATGGCAATTATGCCCGGGCATAGGCATATGGAAGCGTCAGACCTTAACGCATTGGCGGAATATCTTGAATCTTTAAAATAAACCTTTTATCTACCTCTTTTTGATTCGATATGCGCGGCTTAACTTAATTGGTTTTTATATTTTCGGCTTAATCGTTAATAAATTTATTTTGAAATATGTACAATAAATTAAGTTTGCATATATTACAATTAAAATAAAAAAGGAGGTAAAAGAAATTGATGTTAAAAGTTAAAAAGTTTGTTTTGATGTCGGTTATTTTTCTAAGCGTATCGGCATTTGGAATTTCGGCATACGCGTATAGCGGGGCATCGCTTTTCAGTTCCGAAGGATGTATTGCCTGCCATACCATTAACGGAAAAGGCGGGACGGTCGGTCCAAATCTATCGCATGTCGGGAGCCAGAGAAGTTTGTCATGGATCAAGACCCAGATAATTACGCCCGGTGCCCATTTTGCATCCGGCAGTATGGTTACGATTAACGGCAAATCCTATATGGCGATTATGCCTAACCATAAAGATATGCCTGCATCTCAGGTAAACGCTATTGCGGAATATCTTGAATCTTTAAAATAGTTCTAAAGCATTCTTTATTTAATTTAAAGCCCCCGGTTGTTAAAATTTAATGGCCGGGGGCTTTCCTTTTATAATTAACGCAGGGCGAATTTCATTCTTGACGGTTATTTTAATAAATTGTTATAATTATACTGTTATAGAAATATAAAAAATTTACTTGACCGAAAACCTTTAAGGAAATTACATTGGCTTTAATATGGAATTTGAATTAACCGATAAAAAGATATTAAATATACTGCAAACGGATTTTCCAATTTCCGCAAGGCCGTTTCTCGATATCGCAGGCGCAATCGGCATAACCGAGCAAGAGGTTATAGATAGAATTTTAAATTTAAAGAAAATTAAAGTTATAAGGCAAATAAGCGCCATATTTGATTCTCATAATATAGGTTATAGAAGCACATTAGCCGCATTCAAGGTAAGCGAAGGTTCGGTGGATTTTGCCGCAAATATTATTAATTCGCATAACGGGGTCAGCCATAATTATTTAAGAAGCAACGAATATAATATCTGGTTCACTATAACTTTGCCGGCCGAATTAGATCTCGAAGAAGAGATTAAAGCTTTGAGCAAGGAGTCTAATGCTTCGGATTATTTAATACTTCCGACCCTTAAACTTTTTAAAATAGGGGTTAACTTTGATATGACGGGCGAAGATAATGCCCCCTTTAAATTTTTTTCCCATGACGATTTTAAAGATGATGCCGATATAAATGTATCCGATTTTGAGAAATGCTGCATAAAAGAACTGCAAAAGGATTTGGAAATTACGCCCGAACCCTTTAAAAATTCATCCGTATATTTAGGGATTTCTCAAGATAAACTCTTAAATCAAGTAAAAGATTTTATATCCGAAAAAAAGATGAGAAGATTTGCCTGCGTTTTGTATCATCAAAAAGCCGGATTCAGTTATAACATAATGGGAATATGGAAATCAAAACCTGAAGATGTCGATAAAAACGGTAAGCTGATGTCTTCGGTAAAAGAAGTGTCCCATTGCTATCAAAGGCCCGTTTATCCCGGAAGGTGGGAATATAACATATTTACGATGATACATTCAAAATCTAAAGAAGAGGCTTTTAAAATAATGAAAAATATTTCCGCGCTTACGGGAATTAACGATTTTGACGCTTTAGAAAGCGTTAGAGAATTTAAAAAGGTCCGGGTCAAATATTATGTTTAATCAAAGCGAGTTATTAACGGAATTCTTTCTATATCCATTAATATTGTGTTCTATCGTTGCTTTAGCTATTATAATAGAAAGGTTTTACAGCCTTCGTAAATCAAAAATATTTCCGGAAGATTTTTTATCGAATGTGGAAGATTCTTTAAAAAATGGAGATATCGAAAAGGCTAAAGGTTTATGCCTGCTCAGCAAGACCCCTATCTCAAGGATTTATCTTGCCATTATAGGCAACTATAAGAATTCCGCCGATACAATGAAGCTTGAGGTTGAGGAGTCCGGTAAAAGGGCATATTTAGACCTTGAAAAAAATCTTGAAGGATTGAGCGCGATAACCACGATTGCTCCGCTTTTAGGCCTGTTGGGAACGGTTGTCGGCATGATAAAGGCGCTCGGCGCCGTTTCATATCAAAGCGGCATCACAAATCCCCATTTATTGGCTCTGGGTATTTCGGAAGCTTTGTATTCAACCGCTCTCGGGCTTATAATCGCCATTATTTCCTTTTTGTTTTATAAATATTTTGCCTCTAAGGCGTTTAATTTCGGCGCCATGATGGAAGACACGGCGTCAAGGGTTATAGCCTTTATAAAATAAGGTTAATTTATCGTTCTCATCGTATCCGCTTTTTAAATTATAAAATTATTATTATATGAAGTTTGTGCAAAGAAGAAAACCTGACCCGGTCATAAATGTCATCAACATGGTTGATGTTTTTTTAACTTTACTCATATTTTTTATGATGACAACCACATTTACTTCTAATTACGGTCTAAAAATACATTTACCCAAATCGGGAATTAAATCCGTTACCGCATCTAAAAAACCTGTTACCATATACATAACAAAAGGCGGCAGGATTTTTTATAAAAAGAAACAGCTTTCTTTAAAACAGCTTTCTTTATTTTTAAAAAACCTTAAGGTAAACGGCGGCAACCCGACCATTATAATTAAGGCCGATAAAAAATCCACTGCGGCCGATATCGTAAGCGTTATGGGTTTAAGCGTGGAACGCGGGTTTTATAAAATAGCCATTGCTACAAAAAAATAATTGTATTTATAATACGGAGGGTATTTTACTTGATAGAAAGGTATTCTTTGCCCGAAATTGCAAAAATTTGGTCTTTAGAAAACAAATATGAGACATGGCTTAGAGTTGAATTAGCCGTGTGTTCCGCTTACAATAAATTTGGTAAAATTCCTGACAATTCCATAGGTAACATAATTAAAAAAGCCAGATTCAATGTTGTCGAAATAGAAGAAACGGAGCGGGTTACAAGACACGATGTAATTGCTTTTTTAACCAATGTCGCAAAATATGTCGGAGAAGATTCAAGGTTTATCCACATGGGACTCACATCGTCGGATATCGGCGACACATCCTTTTCTTTAATTTTGAGGCAGGCGCTGGAACTGATACTTAAAAAAATCGAAGCTCTCGAAGGGTCTTTAAGAAATCAGGCGCTAAGACATAAGCTTACCCCTATGATAGGCAGGACACATGGAATACATGCGGAACCTATTACATTCGGCTTTAAACTGTTGATATTTTATGAAGAGATAAAAAGAGTTAAAAAGAGGGTTAAGGATGCTATTTTATCGATTTCTTACGGCAAACTTTCGGGGGCTGTGGGAACTTATGCCAACATACCGCCCGAAGTCGAGCATGACGCGTTAGATTTGCTCGGCTTAAAATCCATTTTGTCAAATCAGGTTATTCAAAGGGATGTTTACGCCGATGCCTTTTATGCGCTTGCCGCTCTCGGCGCTTCATGCGAAAAAATTGCTCTTGAAATCAGGCATCTTATGAGAACGGAGGTTGCCGAATTAGAAGAGCCTTTTGCCCCCGGACAAAAAGGATCGTCCGCTATGCCGCACAAGAAGAACCCTATCGTATCGGAAAATATTTGCGGTCTTTCGCGTGTTTTAAGATCGAATCTTATTGCCGCCATCGAGAATATCCCGCTCTGGCATGAAAGAGACATTTCGCATTCATCCGTTGAAAGGATTATAGGACCTGATTCTACTATTTTAGCGTATTATGTGCTTAATCAGCTAATCTATTTGATTGACAATATGATTGTAAACAAGGACAATATGCTTAAAAACATAGATTTGACAAAAGGAGTAATCTTTTCTCAAAAGGTTCTTTTATCTTTGACGGGTAAAGGCATGCTGAGGGAGGATGCCTACAAAATCGTTCAAAAATTGGCGCATGAAAGCATTCAGGCGCAAATAAATTTTAAAGATTTATTAAAAAAGGATGAGTCGGTGTTAAAGCTCATGACGATTAACGAGATCGAAGGTATTTTCGATATAAATTACTACTATAAATATATTAATTATATTTTTGATAAGTACGCAAATATTTAAATGAAGCATCTATTGCGTCTATCTCATCTATATTATTTTAATCTTACGGGGGGGGGGAATGAGCGGCAAAAAAGCAATGATTAAGGTAACATTAAAAGAAGAAGTCCTTGATCCTCAAGGAAAAGCAGTTTTATCCGTGTTAAAATCCTCCGGTTATAATAATATTAAGGATGTCAGGGTCGGAAAGTATATAGAACTTACGATAGATTCGGATAAAGAGGATAAGAGTAAAGCTGAGTTAAACGGAGAAATAAAAGAAATATCCGAAAAAGTTCTTTCAAATCCTTTAATCGAAGAATTCGATATCGAAATAAAATGAATAATAAAAACATAAAAGCCGGCATAACCGTTTTCCCCGGCTCAAACTGCGATTTTGATGTATATTATGCTTTAGCCGATATTTTTGGCATAAACACCTCTTTTATATGGCATAAAGATAAAATTAACGACTTAAGCGGGTATAATTTAATTGTTATCCCCGGCGGTTTTTCTTACGGCGATTACCTCAGGGCAGGAGCGCTGGCGGCAAGAAGTTCGATTATGGAAACCTTAAGGGAATACGCGGCTAAAGGGGGCATAATACTGGGCATCTGCAATGGTTTTCAGATACTTTTAGAAGCGGGACTCTTAAGCGGGGTTATGCTCGCCAACAGGTCGTTAAAATTTGAGTGTAAAAATGTATATCTGAAGACATTAAAAGCCGATACGCCGTTTACATGCGCCGTAAAAAAAGGCGCCGTTCTTAAAATGCCCATTGCCCATCATGACGGTAATTATTTTGCCACACCCGAAATAATAGGCGATCTGAACAAAAACGATAAAATAATTTTTAAATATTGCGAACCTGACGGGGAATTAACCGATAATTCTAATCCGAACGGCTCGCTTTATAATATAGCAGGCATTTCAAATGAAAAATTTAATGTAATGGGGCTTATGCCCCACCCTGAAAGGTCATCCGAAAAACTTCTCGGCAGCGAGGACGGGGGTTATATCTTTAAATCGATAATAAAATATATAAGAGAAAAATAATAAAATGGCAATCAAACCAAAAGTAAAAAAGCAGCCGCTTGCAAAAAAACGGGGCAAGAAGCTCGTTGAAAAGGAAAAGGAAAATTATAAGCTATTCGGTTTATCGTTAGATGAGTACAAAAAGATAAATGAACTGTTAGGACATGAACCGGACGATTTTGAACTTGGAATATTTTCGGCAATGTGGTCGGAACACTGCTCTTATAAAAGTTCGAAGGTTTATCTTAAAACACTGCCCACGAAGGGCGATAAGATTGTCATAGGGCCGGGTGAAAATGCGGGCGCCGTGGACTTTGGCGGCGGAGATGCGCTTATTTTTAAAATGGAAAGCCATAATCATCCCTCCTTTATAGAACCGTTTCAAGGGGCTGCCACGGGCGTCGGCGGTATTATGAGGGATATTTTTACAATGGGCGCCCGCCCGATTGCAAATCTTAATTCATTAAGGTTTGGAAGTTGTTTTAATCCGAAAACGCCTTACTATGTTTCCGAAGTCGTCAAAGGGATCGGGTTTTACGGAAATTGCATGGGCGTTCCGACCGTAGGTGGGGAAGTTGTTTTTGACGAATGTTATAACGACAATATATTGGTAAACGCTTTTACGATAGGGATAGTAAAAAAAGACGGAATATTTTTATCTTCAAAATGCGAGGTTGGAAATATTGTCGTTTATGTCGGTTCCGCAACGGGGATGGACGGGATACACGGGGCAACAATGGCTTCCGAGGAGTTTGACTCAAAAAAGAACAAAAAGAGGAGCACGGTGCAGGTCGGGGATCCTTTTACGGAAAAGCTATTATTGGAAGCCTGTCTTGAGGCAATGGATAAAAAACTCATAGTTTCCATTCAAGATATGGGAGCGGCAGGCATTACGAGCTCATCCTTCGAAATGGCCGACAAAAGCGGACACGGTATGATCATTAACCTTGACGCTTTTCCTTTGCGAACGCCCAACATGGCTCCTGTCGAGATTATGCTTTCGGAATCGCAGGAAAGAATGCTTCTTGCCACAGGAAGAGAAGATTTCGACGCGTTAAACGGGGTTTTTGACAAATGGGGTTTAAACTGCGTTAAAGTGGGTGAAGTTATAGACGAAAAGACCATAAAGTTCTATTATAATTCTAAACCTTATAAGTCTCTCGATGTCGGCATGGTCGTGAATGGTCCCGCATATAACAGGCCTAAAATAAAACCTGAATATTTACAAAAAATATTACCTGTAAAAATTAATAATTATAAGGTTCCGAAAAATTTAAACGAAGTAGCTGAAAGGTTGATAATGCATCCTAATATAGCATCAAAAAGGCCGATTTTTACCCAGTACGATTACTCTATAGGTACAAATACCGTTACCCCCCCGGGTTTTTCGGCCGCGGTTTTAAGGGTTAAAGGCTGTAACGAAGCAGGCAAAGACGGCAGGAACGATAATAATAAGGGATTTTTATTGAATGTTAGCGGCAATTCCAGATATGCTTACTTAAATCCGTATATGGGGGGCGTCCTTGCCGTAGCGGAATGCGCCAGAAATATTGCAGCCTGCGGCGGAACTCCTGTTGCCATAACCGACTGTCTTAATTTTGCAAGTCCGGAAGACCCTGAAGTTATGTGGCAATTTAGCGAAGTAGTTAAAGGCATTAAAGACGCCGCCATAAAACTAAATACACCCGTTATAAGCGGGAATGTCAGCTTTTATAACGAAACCGCAAAAAAGGAAACCGGCAAAACCATAATTTCTAAAATCTATCCTACGCCGGTAATCGGTATGGTTGGATTTATAGAAGATGTCAATAATGCCGTAACGCCGTATTTTAAAGATGAAGGCGATGAAATTTTTTTACTCGGCAGACTTAAGGGGGATTTGGGCGGCAGTTTATATATGGATTTAGTTCATAAAGATTTTTATCAAAAACCGGCAGGCATCGATTTAGACTATGAAATAAGCCTTCAAAACTGTATAAGGTCATTGATAAATAGCGGCATGGTGAAAAGCGCCGCGGATATTAGCGAGGGGGGTATTTTTGTTGCTTTAGCCGAAAGCTCTATTACAAATCCGAATAAAATTCTGGGATTTACGGTCGATTTAAATATTAAAGAATTAAGGAACGACGAGATTTTGTTTTCCGAATTTGAACAGGCTTTCATCATAACCTCAAATAGCATTGTTAAGCAAAAATTATTAAAGGCGGCGGGTAATTTTAATGTAAGTTTGTTGAAAATAGGCACTGTCGGCAAAGATGTGATGAAAATTAATAACACAATAGAGCTAAAAAGTGATACAATAAAATATGGATACGAAAGGGGAGTAGAAAAGATTATTAGCGCCGCCTATATGTAAAGCCGACCCCCGTTATATTTATTTTTTTATTTAATTAGATTTTTATAATTTTTAAAACCTTAAAAATTAAAAGAGGTTTTTGTTAAAAATGGAAGAAATTAAAGATGAATGCGGCGTATTTGGCATATATAACCATGAAGAAGCTCCAAATATTACATATCTGGGGTTATATGCTCTTCAACACAGGGGTCAGGAGTCCTGCGGTATTGCATCATCCGATAATAGAAACATATACTTTCATAAAAGTTTAGGGCTGGTAAACGATGTCTTTAAAGAAAATACCCTTTCCCAGTTAAAAGGTAAAAATGCCATAGGGCATGTCAGATATTCGACATCAGGCGAAACGCTTCTTAAAAACGCTCAACCCTTAGTTGCGGACTACTATTACGGGTCAATCTCCGTGGCACACAACGGGAACTTAACAAATGCGCATGTGATAAAGGAGGAACTAGAGGAAAACGGCTCGATATTTTCCTCCACATCGGATACCGAAGTTGTAATCCATTTAATTGCCTCATCAACCGAAAGCCTTCTTATAGACAGGGTCGTTAGCTCGCTAAAAAGGCTTAAGGGCGCATACTCCTTTCTTTTTCTTTCGGAAAAAGAGGTGATAGCGGCAAGAGACCCGTTTGGCTTTAGACCGCTCGTCATGGGAAAGGTTAACGGTTCCATTGTTTTTGCATCGGAAACATGTGCCTTAGATTTGATAAATGCCGTCTATTTAAGGGATGTTGAACCTGGAGAGGTAATATTGGTTAACAACGAAGGGATTAAAAGCATATTTCCCTTTGAAAAAGAAAAAAAATCGCGATGCGTATTTGAGCTGATATATTTTGCAAGACCGGACAGTCTTTTTAACGGAAAGTCCATTTATAAACTTCGCATTCAAATGGGCATGGAACTCGCAAAAGAAGCTAATGCCGATGCCGACATAGTGATACCGGTTCCGGATTCCGGTGTTCCAGCCGCTTTAGGATTTGCCAAGGAATCCGGCATCGACTTCGAGATGGGTTTTACAAGAAACCACTATGTCGGCCGAACCTTTATAGAGCCAAAAAAGGCTATAAGGCATTTCGGCGTTAAGGTTAAGCTAAACCCTGTTTTGGATGTTATAAAAGGAAAAAGAGTGGTTGTCGTGGACGACTCCGTCGTAAGAGGCACCACATCGAAAAAGATTGTGGATATGCTAAAACTTGCCGGAGCAAAAGAGATACATCTTCGCTTAAGCTCCCCGATGGTGACGGCTCCCTGTTTTTATGGAATCGACACCCCCGTTAAAGACGAACTTATAGCATCGAAATATAGCGAAAAAGAGATTAATGCTAAGCTTGGCGCCAGTTCGACAAGATTTTTATCGTTAGACGGCTTAAGAAGGGCGGTCGGAGACGAAATGAACTTCTGCGAAGCCTGTTTTTCCGGTATCTATCCGCAGGCAATTTATATAGAAACTCAAGAAAACAGGCAGCTTAAACTGTTCAGTAAAGAGATTTTTTAAGCCTTAACCGTGTAAGTTTATGGAAAACATAAAAGAAAAAATTTTAACGGCGATAAAGTCCCTTTGTTACGAAAAGAAGGAGTTTACATTAGCTTCAGGTAAAAAAAGCAATTTTTATATCGATTTAAGAAGAATTTCCTTTGACGGCAAATACTTATATCACATCGGTAAACTGCTTTACGAATACATTAAAAGTCATCCAGATTTAAAATTTTCGGTTGTTGCCGGCGTTCCGATAGGGGGCTTGCCGCTTGTGTCCTCGACGATTATTGCCGGTTTTTTAGATAATAATCCTTTAAAATCGGTCGTTATCAGAAAAGAAAAAAAGGATTACGGCAAAGGGAACCTTATCGAACCGGTGCAATTTTTGTCTAAAGGTTCCAATATCCTCATTATAGAAGATGTCGTTACTACGGGAGGTTCCATTCTAAAGGCCGTGAAAAGCGCAAGGGACGAAGGTTATGAAATTACCGATGCTTTATGCATAGTCGATAGAAATGAGGGCGGGAAAGAGAACTTAAAAGAAAACGGCGTTATGCTTCATTCTATATTCTTAAGAAGCGATATCGAATAAAATTGTTAAATTCAGTTAATTTATTAATAAGCCATGATTAGAGAAAGCCAAAATAAACATAACTTGCCCGCGGCTTTTTTTATTTTAATTCTGCTTGTGTTAATTTCATCCCTCGATTTTTCCGGGTGCTCTTTTGCCCCGTTATCTAAGCCATACATGTATAACAGCCGAGTTCTTCCGGGTAAATTCAGCTATAAGGCGTCTTTAAAGAAATGGACGAGAAAAGCGGACATTTATAACAGGTTCAACACCGTAATGTTTCTTAGGGCCACATTTTTTAATGCCCCGTTCAGATATGCTTACGCAATGGAGTATGCAAAATATTATATGTTAACCCAAAAAGCCTTTAAGGAAAAACTTAATAAGTCATATTCAAATCTTAACAAGCATATCGGCTTTTTTGTTTCGGTTTATACTCCTCAAAAAGATTATAACAATTTAGATTCTATTCGTTCGATATGGTTAGTCTATTTGATAAATAATAAGGGGGAGAGCGTATTACCGCTCAGTATAAAGCCTGCGCAGCAAAAAAGAGTATTTTTAAAGACATTTTTCCCCTATGTTACCGACTGGTCAAAGCAATATATAATTAAATTTCCAAGATATTATAATAAAAAAAATAAAAAGTTATTAATAAGCCCCGCTACCAAATGGATTAAACTAATCATTACGGGAGTGAACGGGAGAGCCGTTTTAAAGTGGGATTTTAACGATTGATTATTACCTGTGCAGATGAAATACCTTAAAATATCCGTTTTAATTTAATGCCATACATACCGTGACACATTTTAATGTTCTAATTATAGGTTCTGGAATAGCGGGTCTTTCTCTTGCAAATAGGTTCGGCGAAACGGTTTCCGTCGGCATATTTACAAAAAAAGAGGAAGCGGAATCCAACACAAATTACGCTCAGGGGGGGCTTGCCGCCGTTATGAATCTTACCAAAGATTCTTATGAAAAGCATGTAAAAGATACATTAGCCGCAGGCGACGGTTTATGCGACGAGGATGTCGTCAGAATGGTGGTGGAAGAGGGGCCGGGTGTCGTACGCGACCTTTTAGACTGGGGGGTTAATTTTGCGAAACACAAAGAAAACAATGAGGAATTTGATTTAGGACGAGAAGGCGGGCATTCCGAAAGAAGGGTCCTTCACGCGGGGGACATCACCGGAAGGGAGATAGAAAGGGCATTAGTCGATACATCGAGGAAAAAACCCAATATAAAAATATTTGAGAATCATATCGGGGTCGATTTGATAACGACGCATAAGCTTAAAGCCGAAAGAGAGAGGAAAAATAGGATTTTGGGGGCGTATTTTTTAAATAAAAATATCAATAAGGTTATAACGGTGAGCGCGGATGTTGTCGTTTTGGCAACGGGCGGCGCAGGAAAGGTTTTTCTATATACATCTAATCCCGATATATCCACCGGCGACGGTGTTGCAATGGCAAAAAGGGCAGGCGCGAATATTGCCAATATGGAATTTTATCAGTTTCATCCAACCATACTATACCACCCTGAGGCTAAATCTTTCCTGATATCCGAGGCATTAAGGGGAGAGGGCGGGGTTTTAAGGCTAAAAGACGGAACGCCCTTTATGGATAAGGTTCACCCTTTAAAGAGCTTAGCCCCGAGGGATATTGTGGCAAGGACGATTGACTTCGAATTAAAAAGAACGGGGGGTGATTGCGTCTATCTCGATATGACTCACAAAAGCAGGGAATTTTTAGAGAAAAGGTTTCCCGATATATTTAAAACCACTTTAAGTTTCGGTATAGATATGTCAAAGAAATGGATTCCGGTTGTTCCCGCCGCCCATTATCTTTGCGGGGGGGTGTTGACCGACAAAAAAGGACTTACATCGATAGGCAATTTATATGCAATCGGCGAGGTAGCCTGCACCGGTCTTCACGGGGCAAACAGGCTTGCAAGCAATTCACTTCTCGAGGGATGCGTTTTTGCAAAAAAGGCTTATGAGGCAACAGTCCCGATGTTTAAAAAAGACGAGGGGTTTGGTAAGGGCAAGGCAAGAGCGGTTTCGGGCTTGGTATTGCATAGCGGTGAGCCTGTTACACTGCCCGAGTGGAAAGATTTTGGGCTGGAGGTAGCGGATGAGCTGATAGTTATAACGCATAACTGGGATGAACTCCGGCGCGCTATGTGGAACTATGTGGGCATTGTCCGTTCAAACAAAAGACTTGAGAGGGCAAAAAGAAGGATAGACAACCTCATAGCCGAAATCAAGGAATACTACTGGAATTTTAAAATATCTCCAGATTTATTGGAATTAAGAAACATAGCCGAGGTTGCAAACCTTATAATCACATCCGCA
Organism: bacterium; assembly: GCA_021802425.1. Taxonomy (GTDB): domain Bacteria; phylum SZUA-79; class SZUA-79; order Acidulodesulfobacterales; family Acidulodesulfobacteraceae; genus Acidulodesulfobacterium. The sequence continues at coordinate 26,718 of JAJZXJ010000001.1, forward strand.
AGCCTAAGAAAAGAATCAAGAGGAACACACTACAATATTGACTATCCCTATAAAGACGATACTGCGTTTAAGCACCCTACGATACTTTAATTCAACAATTAACAATTAATCCAGCTGCTTCTAAGTTCTTCCGTTTTATTTATTCTCGGCCTGTAATTTCGTTAAAATTTCACAAAAATTTAATAGAATTGAAACAATTCCGTCATAATTCTGTAATATAAATATGGTATAGTGAATTTAATTAAATTTAATTAAATTAAATCAATATTACACTAAACCGGAATCAAAAAAGAAAGGGAGGGATTTATCGTGAAAATGAAAAACAATTTTAACATTTTTTCTCTTTTTAAATCAAAGCAAAACAGGCTTCAAAGAAAACAAAAAAGCTGCAGGCAAATTATGAAGGAAATATCTAAAAGAATAAAGGAACAGAAAGATTTTGAGGATTTATATATACGGCTTATGAAAATAAAAGCGTACGCCTCTCTTAAAGAAGCCGGAGTAAATATGGAAAAATTACAAAAATTATAAGCCGAAACCGAAATGGACAGGCGGGTGAGATAGTTAGAATAATGCCAAAGCCCCCTCCCTAACCCATAAAGGGAGAGGGGAATTTGGTCTATATCCTGAATAGCCGTAAATTATAAATTATGCGTTATGACTGGCAGGGAACCATATAAAACCCTTCTATGTTATCGTTTATCGAATATGCCATATAATACGAATAGCTATCAACCGTTGTGCCGTTTGAATAAACATAATCGACGGCGCCGAGAGGTAAGATATATTCGTTATTTGGAACATCAAAACTTGGCTGTAAGAAATTAGGATTGGTAGCCGTGCCGTTATCGCACGCAGGTGTGTATGTTACAGGGGTTTTAACGCTTCCGGGTCCAACGGCTGTTCCCGCAACATAATTAAGCCACCACGAGTTTGACAGGATGTTAGCATTACCGACAGGATCGCCGAAATTATACATAGTACCGGATCCGTAACCGCTTGACGGCATTTGATAATTTGGTAAAGTCAAAAACGGGTTTTCGTAAGGATTGTTTCCGGGGGCATTAGCCTTCGGCGCAGTTCCTAAAAATGCTACAGTTCCCGCTGTTGTTTTGCTGGCTCCGGTAACCGTAACATAAGACGATAAATCGTTATTTACCAAATTTTTTGAAAGCTGGGTCGTCAAGCCTTCGCCCAGTGAGCCGACCACGCCCTGCGAAGCCGCCTTGTTTGCCGAGCCCGTTAAATTTACGAACTTAGGCAGGACGACAGCCGCCAGAATGCCTATCAGCAAAATGACCATAACCAGCTCGATAAGGGTAAACGCCCCGCTGTCATAAATAACCCTTAAGCCTTTTCTCCTTGCTAAATCATGAGGTTTACTTCCCATAAATTAATCCTCCATAAAAAATTAATAAAAATAAATTTCACATTAAACTTGCCAAATTATATTAAATAATAAATAAACATAAAATATGATATTTTTATTATACATCCCGATTATTTTAAAAATCAAACAAAAAATTTAATATACATTAGGATCAAGGTATAAATATTCTTGATATTGATATAATATATATATTGGTATAAAATAAAAAAATTAAATTTGCATAGGGAGGCATTTTTTTATGATTAACGACAAAATCATCGAAATTCTTAAACACGAAGGACCGGCGAGTTTTGCGACTAATGGAACGGACGGAATTCATATGGCCGCAACATGGAACAGTTATATCGAGGTTTTAGATAATAACACTCTTTTGGTTCCAGCGGGTCATTTAACAAAAACGCAAAGGAATATCGAGGCGGGCAGCGAGGTTCAAATGATACTTGCTTCCAAAGATGTTGCCGGCTTGCAGGGCAAAGGCGCCGGGTTTTTGCTTAAAGGCAAGGCGAGGTTCGAGGATAGCGGAGCTAACTTCGATAAAATGAAATCCCGTTTTAACTGGGCAAGGGCGGTAATGGTGTTTAATGTAAAAGAGGTAACAGAACTCACATAAAAAAAGGGGGTCTGATTTATTTATTCAAATAAATCAGACCCCCTTTTTTTATTCCTTTTTTATTTATAATACTTGGTCGGGTCTTTAATTTCAGCCTCTTCGAATCCTCTTCTCCTTAAAATGCAGGAGTCGCACACCCCGCACGCCAGACCTTCTATCGGGTCATAACAGCTATGGGTCAGCTCAAGCGGCGCGCCGATTTCAAAAGCCCTGATAATTATATCTTTTTTGGTTAATTTAAGGAGCGGCGCATTTATCTTAAAATTTATTTCACCCGTTACCGATGCTTTAGTAGCCAGATTTGCCATTTTTTCGAAAGCCCTTAAATAGTCCGGTCTGCAATCGGGATAACCGCTGTAGTCGATATAATTAGCCCCTATAAAAATGTCGCCCGCCAGGTTAACCTCCGCAACGGCAAGAGCATAAGACAAAAATATCGTATTCCTTGCAGGAACATAAGTTATCGGAATATCATTTGCGTTGTTCGCCTTTTCCGGTTTATTTTTATTAATCCTGTTTTTCGGTACGGCTACGGACAAATCTACTAAAGCCGAGCCTTTAATTTGACCGAAATCTAAATTGACGATGGCATGATTTTTTAAATTAAAAAAATTGACTATCTTTTTTGCATGCTCTATTTCTGTTTTGTGTCTTTGATTGTAAAAAAATGTAAGAGGAATAACCTCGAAGCCTTCATCTATTGCAATCTTCAGCACAGTGGCGGAATCGAGTCCCCCGCTAAAAAGAACGACGGCTCTTTTATTGTTCATATTGTTTGCATTTTTTAGCTTATCCATTTACCTATTATAATATATATTGTCGTAATTTGGGATATATTTTTAATTCCGCGCCGCTTTCGAAGCCGCGGATTGTAATAAAAATTTAACATAACTGTAATAAAACCGTAATATTGAAATGATAAAATAATAAAAACAAAGATTTTTTTAATGAAAATCCTAAACGGATATGTTATAATCGGACAAAATTTGATAAAGGAATATTAACTTAGAAAAAAGGAAGGTTTTTTATCTCGATGTTTAATCTAAAATATAAAGACGACCTCTATAAGTTTATCCTTTCGATTTTTGTGTTATCCGTTATTTCGGTTTTTTTAATAGCGGTTACCGTTATACTTTTTTACAGCTACCCCGCAATTATCAGGTACGGCTTTCCATTTTTATGGGTTAAGGAGTGGAATCCTCCAAAAGAGGTTTTTGGCGCGCTTACCTTTCTTGCCGGAACTTTTATGGTAACATTTCTTGCTTTATTGTTTGCCATACCTTTTAGTTTCGGCATAGGTATATTTCTTCAGGAATACTGCCCGTTATTTTTAAGAGGAATTTTTACCGTAATCATAGAAATGCTGGCAGGGATACCAAGCGTTGTTTTCGGCGTATGGGGTGTTTTAACCATAGTTCCATGGCTGAGGGAATCCGTCGAACCCTTTTTTGACAGATATTTTTCGAGCATACCGTTTTTAAAGGTCGAGGAGAATATCGGATACGGAATACTTGCGGCAAGTATTGTCGTGGCGTTTATGATTTTACCTATTATATCGTCCATCACGAAAGACTCTTTAGCATCCGTCCCTAAAATTGCAAAAGACGGAGCGCTTGCTATGGGGGCTACAAGGCTTGATGTCATCAAAGATGTTTCGCTGCCTTACGCATTGAACGGGATTTACGGGGGAATAATACTGGGTTTCGGCAGGGCGGTGGGAGAAACGATTGCCGTCGTGCTTCTGATAGGAAATCAGGCTATCGTTCCAAAGTCTTTGTTTAGCGTCGGCTATACGATATCGGCCGTTCTTGCCAATACTTTTACCTTTGCGGTAATCAGCCCTATATACGCATCCGCCGAGGTTGAGCTTGCGCTGATACTGTTGGTCGTCAGCCTCATAGTTAATATAGTCGGAAGGAACATATTGAACAAGGTGATAGGCGGAAGGTTTAACAGGTCGCAATTTGGCGGGGGTTGATTAAGAGGATTTATGGCAGAACTTGCAAATATTAAAAAGGATGACGATCCAATGCCGGTATTCCCTATAAACAGGGGATATATTAAAAGAAAAAAATTTTATAATAGCATTGCGGTATTTTTTGCGGTAATGGCTTTCATTATAGGCGCCTTTCCGGTTTTTCACATTATTTATAAGGCGGTCGCCTTAGGACATAAATACCTTAACTGGAGATTTATTTCGACTCTGCCCACCGGTTTTCCTATCGGAGCGCAGGGCGGAATATTAAACGCAATTATAGGCGATGTTTATCTTATAGTCATTGCTTCCATTTTTGCCGTTCCGCTCGGCATAGGTTCCGGATTATATTTATCCCTTTTTGGAAAGAAAAGAACAAATACTTTTCTGAGGCTGTTAAACGAATTAATGATAGGAATTCCATCGGTGGTTTGGGGTATTGTGGGTTTTTATGTATTTTCCACAAATGCCGGATTAGGTTTTCATTTTGGTTTTTCTGCGCTTGCCGGCGGGCTTACGCTTGGTTTTATTATGACCCCTATTATTGCCCTGTTGACCGAACAGGCTATAAATCATATTCCCGCAGGTTATATAGAGGGGGCGCTGGCTATGGGCGCGACAAAATGGCAGGCGACAAAATCGGTTATAATGAAAGCGGCATTGGGCGGTATATTTACGGGGATACTTTTAGGTATAATGAATATTATCGGACAGACGGCCCCGCTTTTATTTACAAATTATTATAATACAGGCTTGCCTACAGGGATTACCGGTCCCGGCGGCGCCGTGGGCGATCTGGCAATGCTGATTTTTATATACATTCACGAACCTTCCAGGATTTTACATATCAAAGCCGAAGCGGCTTCGGTTGTTCTGCTTTTTTTTATTTTTGCGATAGATTTGGGGTTAAGGCTTATAAACTATTTGACGAGAAAATTTTTATAATAATTTTTGATTTTTTTTAGAAGGGGCAAAAACTTAATATGGCGGAACAAAACGAGATTAAAGTCGAGGTTAAAAACCTAAATTTTTATTACGGAAATTATCATCTTTTGAAAAATATTAATCTATATTTTAAAAGAAATTCGGTTTGCACCTTGCTTGGCCCTTCAGGGTGCGGAAAATCAACTTTTTTAAGAACTTTAAACAGAATGAACGATTATACCGAGGGGGCTAAATTAACGGGCGAGGTTTTGATAGACGGAAAAAATATATACGATAAGTCTGTCGATGTTGTGGAGTTAAGAAGAAATATCGGCATGGTCTTTCAAAGCCCGAATCCATTTCCCAAATCTATTTTTGATAATATTGCTTTTGGATTAAAAATACACGGGATAAAAAATAGGGAGTTTATTGCCGAAAGGGTTGAGAAATGTCTTAAATATGCGGGTCTTTACGACGAGGTAAAGGATAAACTTCATAAGTCGGCTTTTTCTCTTTCGGGCGGCCAGCAACAAAGGTTATGTATTGCAAGGGCTATCGCGACAAACCCGTCCATTCTTTTGATGGATGAACCCACCGCTTATTTAGATCCTGCCTCGGCAAGCATTATATTAGATTTGATTACGGCATTCAAAAAATATTATACCATTATAATAGTAAGCCATAATATTCAGCAGGCAGGCAGAATTTCCGATTATAGCGGATTTTTTCTTAACGGAGAACTCATAGAATTTGACGAAGCGGGCAATTTCTTTACAAGGCCGAAGGACAAAAGGACGGAGAATTTTATAACCAGCAGGTATTAAAAATAATAAATTTTTGTTAAAATATAAATATAATATCATGGACAGACTTAAGTCTGTCCATGATATATAAAGGAGAGGAATTGCCGGTGAATGTATTAGATAATGAGCTTGCAAAATTGAAAAAAAATATTGTCGAAATGAGCGAGATTGTTAATAATCAGCTCAACAATGCCACCATATTTCTTTTCGAAAGGGATAAAAAACTTGCCGAAGACACTATTAAAAATGACCTTAAAGTAAACCAGATGGAAGTCGGTATCAATGAAAACTGCATAAAACTTCTGGCATTATACCAGCCCGAAGCCGCCGATTTAATGTTTATAACTACATCGATGAAAATAATAACCGACCTTGAACGGATGGGAGATTTATGCGCTTCTATTTGCCAGATCGGGCTTAAGTTGACGGACGGTTCTTCGTCTTCGGAGGAATTTAAGTGCATTTATTCATATTTCGAAGATGTCGCAAAAAGGGGCGACGAAATGCTTAAGATGGCGATAAAGATGTATTCCGACGGGGTAAAAGATAATATAGGGCTGAAAGACATTATCATAAAAGACGAAAATGTTATCGATGTATTGTCCCATAAAATCGTCGTCGATATTATAAATAACTCTTTAAATAATTTAAAAGCATTGGAGAACAATATAACTTATATATTTATCGCGCGAAAATATGAAAGGTTTGCCGACCACGCCCAAAAGATTATGGAGTTATTACTCTATATGGACTTAGGAAAAGATTTAAGGAACCTGCCCGAGTTTTAAAAGTTAAATAAAACATAGTGCATTTTCTATCATTTTATTTTTCACCGGAATATCTCGGGTCTAACGCATCCCTAACCGCCTCTCCTATAAGGTTAAAACTTAGAACCGTTAAAAGAATTGCAATTCCGGGGAAAAGCGTAAGCCACCACGCAATCATTATATAAGTTTTACCTCTCGAGAGCATTCCTCCCCAGCTCGGCGTCGGCGGCATTATTCCTATTCCGAGGAAGGCAAGCGAGGCTTGAATCAATATTGCCGCCGCAATACCTAATGTTGCGGAGACTAAAATAGGAGCAATAGTGTTCGGCAGTATTTCAGAAAACATTATATAGGCAGCCGAAGCCCCGGAGGCTTTTGACGCTAACACGTAATCCTTTTCTTTGTTTTGAGCAAATTCGGCCCTTATAATTCTGGCAACCCCCATCCACGATGTAAGCCCGATTATAATCATTATGTTGATAATGGAGGGTTTTAATATTGCGCTGATAGCAAGGATTAAAAAGAAAGACGGAAATGTCAGCATAATATCGACAAACCGCATTAAAATGCTGTCGATTATGCCGCCGTAATAGCCTGCATACGAACCGACAATAATTCCGATAAACAAAGAAATGGAAACAGCGATAAATCCAACCTCTATCGAAATCCTGCTGCCGTAAATAAGCCTTGACAGCACATCTCTTCCAAGCTGGTCCGTTCCCAAAGGATGAGCAAAACTTGGCGGCAGTAAAATTGAGTTTACATTTATTTTATCAGGATTGTATGGAGCAATATAAGGGGCAAATATTGCAGCCAGAATTACGACTAAGATGAATATAAGGGAAATAAATGCTAATTTATTATTTTTAAAGGCATTAATAAGTTCTTTCATAAAATATGCGTATAAGCAAAGTATGCCGAATAATTTTATTTGCCGGCGATGTATATTAAGCTGCGTTATATTGTTTTAAAATATACCCTTTGTATTGTATAATAAATAAAAATAAAAAACTATAAGCTATTATATTATGGGCGTTTACATTTTTAAAAGATTTTTATTTATGATTCCGATTTTAATCGGAATCACGCTGATATCCTTTTTTGTCATTCACCTTGCGCCGGGTAATCCCTTAACGGAGCAGTTGGGATTAAATCCCAAAGTATCTATGTCTGCAAGGACTCAGCTCGAAAAACTGTATGGTTTGAATAAGCCGCTTTTAATACAATATACGGAATGGTTAAAAAGAATAGCCACTTTTAATTTCGGATTATCGTTTACGGCAAATCACGAACCTGTTATAACGGAGATCAAAAGAACAATAGGGATTACTATTATCATTAACACGCTTGCGATAATATTTATCTTTATATTTTCGATACCGATAGGGGTGTTATCCGCTGTAAAGCAGAATTCATTATTTGATAAAATATCCACTGTTTTAGTTTTTATAGGTTTTGCCGCCCCCTCTTTTTGGGTGGCGCTGCTATTAATAATATTTTTTGGGATAGATTTGCGTATTTTGCCGATAGGAGGGATAACATCCATCGGTTATAACTCTCTTTCATTGGGGGGGAAGATTATCGATATCGGGAAACATTTGGTTATGCCGGTTTTTGTTGCAGGATTCGGCGGTATTGCAGGGCTTTCGAGGTATTTAAGGGGAAACATGCTTGAAGTGTACAGACAGGATTATATCATGACTGCAAGGGCAAAGGGATTAAAGGAGTGGGTGGTCATTTACAAGCATGCCTTAAAAAATGCGCTCATTCCATTTATAACGATATTAGGATTAAGCGTTCCGGGACTTATCGGCGGAAGCGTCATAATAGAAACGATATTCGACATAAACGGCATGGGCAGGTTATTTTATCAGAGCGTTCTTGCCCGCGACTATCCCACAATAATGGGTATTTTAGTCATAGGCGCGATTCTTACCCTTCTTGGCAATCTAATGGCGGATATAGCCTATGCTTTGGTTGACCCCAGGCTTAGAAAGTGAGATGCGGGGGAAGGTTAAAGTTGAATTAATATTCTTGCTTATGTTAAAATTGAAAATATTTGAAATTAAGAAAAATTAATAAATATAATTTTTAAGGAAAATTTTCGGTTTTTCGGAGGTATTTAAAATGACAAAAAGGGCTTTTCTGCTTTTATCGGTTCTGCTTTTATCGGTTTTTACCTTAACCGGTTGCGCTACGACAAGAAATATTCAGGGTAAGCCGATAATATCAACCAATGTAAATAAAATTATTAACGGGACGACAACCGAATCCCGGATAGTCTCCATATTCGGCCCCCCTTATGCTATAGAAAAAAACCCGTTGACCCCCGGAGAGGTTACATATAAATACAGATTTTATTACCATAAGTATGTGCATTTGGGCAACGAGATACTTAAAAGTTCGACGAGGAAGTATGAGGAAAAGCTCGATGTCGTGATAAAAAATGGAATTGTTATTGCCCATAGCTTTACCACCCGGGGAAATACATCCTTAAAAAACATATTAAAAAAGCATAAAATTCAAGATTGATAAATACAGGCAGAGGATAATTTAAGAATGAATATCAAATTTACCAAGCTTCAGGGGGCAGGCAACGATTATCTGTATTTGGATGCCGTAAACGATTTGCCCGGCTGCGTTGCGGATGACACGGATTTTTATAAAGAATTGGCCGTCAAAATAAGCGATAGGCACTTTGGCGCAGGCTCGGACGGCATCATCGTTATTTTGCCTGCATCCGCCGTATCTAACGCCTCTGAAGTCAAAGCGGATTTTCGCATGCGTATGTTTAACGCAGACGGTTCCGAAGGAGAGATGTGCGGAAACGGGATAAGATGCTTTGCCAAGTATGTTTATGACCATCGCCTTACGGATAAAAGGGTCATAGATATAGAAACCCTTGCAGGGATTAAAACCGTCGAGGTGTTTTTAAAGGACGGCAAAGTAAAAGAGGCGAAAGTATTTATGGGGCTTCCGGCTTTCGAGACCTCTAAAATTCCTGCCAATTTTAGAAATTTAGAAATAGTCGAGGAAAAATTAAGCGTTAAAGGAAAAGATTTCACAGTTTCCTGCGTTTCTATGGGTAATCCCCATTGCGTAATATTTATTGACGATGTAAAAGATTTCGATGTTCATTTTTACGGACCCTTAATAGAAAACAATCCAATGTTTCCAAAAAGGACAAATGTAGAATTTGTTCAGGTTTTAGACGATAGCAATGTGCTGGTTAGAACATGGGAAAGGGGTTCAGGAGAGACTTTAGCATGCGGGACGGGCGCTTGCGCCGTGTATTCCGTTATGAGAAAGACAAATAAAATAAGCCATGGCAGTTTAAATGTGAACCTTTACGGCGGAATACTAAAAATATCGGGGGAACTTACGGACGGTATTTATATGGCAGGCCCTGCGGAAGAGGTTTTTACCGGATATTTTGACTTACCGGCCGGCAAGCGGTAAAGTTCAAAAGATAGAAAAGCATGTCTTTTCGGCCGGCAAAGATGGCGAAGCGGTAATCTTCGATATTTTAGATAAAAGTTAATTCTAATTGCATAATAAAGTGAAATAATAAAATGTCAAGATTAATTAAAATATGCATTTTTTGCGTTTTTATCATCCTGTCATTTTTTATAAATTTAAAGCAGTCTTTTTCATATTTAAGCGGCTATAATGAAAACCATAATAAAAACGGGATTTATTTTAAAGAGGCCTATAACTTTTACAAGGGCGGCAATTATAAAAAGGCGGCGGGCATGTTCTGGCTCTACACGCTTAAGGGAAGATTATTAAGCGGCTATGCCTTATACTATCAGGGGATTTGTTTTGTAAAATTAAAGGAATACCGTAAAGCAAATTATGTGCTTTTTAAATTGGCTAAGGATTACCCAAATTTTGTTTTTTATAAAAATTCTGTTTTTTATCTTGCCGTTTCGGAAAAAAAGGATGGGTATTTATATTCGGCAATAGATCATTTTAAGTATATTATTAAACATTCAAAATCTCCGTCAGTAAGGCCGTACGCAATTTTTCAAGCCGCGAAAATTTATTTACGATTAAAGAATTATAGGGAAGCAAAGAGCTATTTGCTGCGGCTTTATATCCGCTATCCCTATTTCTCGCACAAACATTATATAATTAAAAAGATAAAGAATATCCCCGGCTTTAACGGTTTATACCTGACAAATCCTCAAAAAATCGAAAGGGCGCAGGACTTGTATTATGATGCTTATTATGTAAAATCGTTAGAACTATTATCAAACATAAACGGTCAAAAAGCCGCTTTAATAAAGATTAAAGACTTGCTTATGACAAAAAGCCCTTTATTTTTAAAAGATGTTGATAAATTATTAAGGCATAATAACAAAAATAAGAATAGCAACATGTCGTCCCGGCTTTTATATCTGAAAGTTGATTACTATTATTATAATCTGCATAATCAAAATAAGGCATTAAGCCTGTTGAAACATATAATAAAGGATAACGGTTATTTAAGCGGACGGGGTTTGTCCATTTATAAGGCAATAATCTGGAATAAGACCATGAAGGATTTAAAAAATGGAGCGGTTATAAATGCAAGGGAAGAGCTCGAGCCGCTTTTAAGCGTTATTAGAAGTTACGGCAGTGATGCGAAATACCTGTTTTGGTACGGCATTATACTGAAAAAACTCGGGATGACAAACAAAGCCTCTTTTTATTTTAATCTGGTAAAAAGCGCATCGGTTTTTTCGTATTACGGCATAATGTCCAGAATAGAGACGGAAGACCCTTTTGAACTTAGCAATTATAAAAAAATAAACCTTAAAAGCGATTTACATCTTTTTAATGAGGCATTAAGACACAATCCTGCTTTAAGTGTTAAATTTAAAAGATTTAGGACATTTCTAAATCTTAAAATTTATTTTTTAGCGAATATAGAAGTGCAGGATATCATAAAACAGGCCGGAAAAGCAGCCAAAAATCATAAAAAGCAGCTAAATAGGGCGGTTTTGATAAGTTTAGCAGGTATTATGAATCGTTTCGGCGATTACTGGCAGCTTTCCGGATTAGCCAAGGTTTTACTCTATTACGATAAACCCCTCGTTAAAAATGCCGATTTTTTGAAATTTATTTACCCGCGGCCTTATTTTTCTTATGTAAACAGGTATGCAAACCATTACGGCATTCCCATTAATTTGATTTATGCAGTTATGAGGCAGGAAAGCCTTTATAATCCTGCCTGTTATTCAAGCGCAAACGCTATCGGACTTATGCAGATTATACCTTCCACCGGATATTATATAGCAAAAAGAGTCAAGTGCTATAATTTTAATCCGCCTATGCTTTATTCTAAAAATATTAATATTCAATTCGGCTCTTATTATTTAAAAACCCTTTTAGACCAGTTTAACAACAAAAAATATCTTGCCATAGCATCTTATAATGCTGGACCGAATGCCGTTAATTACTGGAAAACTTATTCGTTTAAGGGGGATAATATGCTGTTATTCATTGAATCCATCCCTTTTAATCAAACAAGAAACTATGTCAAAAAGGTTTTGACAAATTATTACTTATATAATGCGATCTACTGATACCTCTTCTATAATAAATATCAATATCGAAAACCTTCGGAGCCTGAGTGAAAGATAATTTAGCCGCAAAAAAAAAGATAGATGAATTGACGGATGCCGTAAATTACCATAACTACCGTTACTATATGCTTGAAGACCCCGTTCTGTCCGACTACGAGTTTGATAAATTGGTTGAGGAATTAACGGAACTTGAGAGAAAATATCCTCAGTATGCAAGGGAAGACTCTCCATCTAAAAGGGTCGGCGGCGCCGTCAGCGAAAAGTTTGCGCAGGTTAAACACAATATTCCTATGCTTTCATTGGACAATACCTATTCGAAAGAAGAAGTCGTAGAATTTGATAAAAAGATTAAGAGATTTTTAGATTACGATATGGACGGGAATATTGAATATGAGTGCGAGCTTAAGTTTGACGGGCTTGCAATAGAGCTTATTTATCAAAACGGCATATTCATTCAAGGTTCTACAAGGGGGGACGGGGTAACGGGCGAAGATGTTACGGCGAATTTAAAGACGATAAAAACGATACCCCTTAAGCTTTTAAAAGATATAAGCTATCTTGAGGTGCGCGGCGAGGTTCTAATGGATAAAGAAAACTTTAAAAGACTTAATAGGGAAAGGCTTAACGAAGGATTGTCCCTTTTTGCAAACCCTAGAAATGCGGCATCGGGCAGCATAAGGCAGCTCGACCCTAAAATTACCGCGCAAAGGAATCTTATAATGTTTGCTTACGGCATCGGGAAATATTCAAAAGAAATAAACTTTAAAACCCAGTTTGAACTCATGAATCTTTTAAAATCTTTTGGAATCAATATAAATAAAAATATGATGGTTGCAAACGGCATCAAGGGGGCAGTGAATTTTTTTGACGAAGCCTCGAGAAAAAGGGAATCCTTTCCTTTTGAAATAGACGGCGTTGTTATAAAAGTGAACGATGTTTTCCTGCAGGAAAGGCTTGGCGAGATATCCAAAAGCCCGAGGTGGGCAACCGCCTATAAGTTTTCGGCGAAACAGGATGTTTCGGTTATCGAAGATATCGAGGTATCGGTCGGCAGAACGGGGATATTGACTCCCGTAGCGATTTTAAACCCCGTAAACATCGGAGGGGTTATAGTTAAAAGGGCGACGCTTCACAACCAGGATGAAATAGATAAAAAAAATATTAATATCGAGGACAGGGTTCTGGTTGAGCGTTCCGGAGATGTTATACCGGAAGTTGTCAAGGTTGTTTTGAAGGGGAAACGGAGCGGAGCTTTCAATCTTCCCAATAAATGCCCCTGCTGCGGGTCCGAGGTTGTAATAGACGGCGCGGCGCGCAGATGTATGAATGAGCTTTCCTGCCCGTGTCAGATTAAAGGCGCAATAGTTCATTTTGCTTCAAAAAGGGCAATGGACATAGAAGGGCTTGGGGAAAGAATAGTGGATAGGTTGGTTGAAACAGGGTTGATTAAAAATGTGGCGGATATTTATTATTTAAAACATGGAGATTTGAGCAAGTTAGAGGGGTTTGGGGAAAAATCCGAAGAAAATCTTTTTAATTCTATTGAAAAATCTAAAAATATATCTTATGATAGATTTATTTATGCACTGGGTATAAGACATGTAGGCGAACATATTGCCTCTTTGCTTGTTCGTTATTTTGGCAATATAAACGGTATTAAAAGCGCAACGGTTCAGGAACTTTCATCAAAATTCGGCATAGGCGGAGAAATTGGAAGTTCGATATATAATTTTTTCAGGCTTAAATCAAACATCGATGTTATAGAAAGGCTTTTTAAAGCCGGCGTATCGCCGTATATTAATATCGTAAAACCCGGTGAATCAAATTTGATAGCAGGTAAAAGTTTTATTTTTACCGGCGCTTTAAATGATTTTACGCGGGACGAAGCCGAAAATTTGATAAAGGAACGGGGGGGGATTATCGAAAAAACCGTAAAAAAGAGTTTAGATTATGTTGTCGCAGGTCTTGAACCGGGTTCTAAACATGATAAAGCCGTGAAGCTAAAGCTAAACATAATCGGCGAGAATGAATTTAAATCTTTAATAAAATCATAAAAATAAAGTTTATCTGCGGGGTGTAAATCATGTTAAAAGTTTTCGGCAATACAAAGGCATTATTTCTTTTTATAGTTATATTTATTTTTGGAGTTTTTTTAAATTCGTCTCTGTCTTACGCATTTCTTGCCCCGCGGCTTTCAAGAAATATCCCTGTCGGGAATTTTCCTTTCGGCGTCGCTTTTTCCCCGAACGGCAGTTATGCCCTTATTACAAATGCCGATAACGATACCGTTTCGGTTGTCAGTATGGCTACAAAGGGCGTCGTTGCATCTATTAAGGTTGGGTCTCATCCCGTCGGCGTAGCCGTTGCCCCTTCGCTTACCTTTGCGTATGTCTGCAACGCCGCTTCGGGTAATGTAAGCCTTTTAAATATGGCAACCCTTACGAAAGCGCTTAATATCAATACGGGCGGCAGTCCCGTCAATGTCGTATTTACCCCAAATTCAAGGCTTGCTTTTGTTGCGAATATTCATAATAACGAAGTCGATGTAATTAACACGAGGCAAAATGCCGTAATTAAGAGGATCGGAGTAGGGAAAAAACCCCAAGGTATTGCCATATCTCCTAACGGAAAAATTGTTTTAGTCGCAAATGCGGGAGGCTCTTCGGTTTCGATTATAAATGTCTCTTCTTTGAGCGTTATCAGAAATATACGCACGGGGAAAAACCCGACATCCGTGGCTTTTTCGCCGCTATCTTCTCCTGTTCGCTATTTTTATGTTGCTTCAGGCAAAGAAAATATGATTTATGTTTACAATGCAAAAAATTTTGCCCCCGCAGGAAAATTTAAAACATCGTCCGATCCGTCATCCTTAGGTTTAACGCCCGATGGAATGATGTTATTTGTCGTAAACTATCAAAATATGGCAGTTTCGATATACAATGCCGTTCATTTTGACCATATTAAAACTATAAATTTACCTACAGGGCCGATAAATGTAGCGGTATCTCCCGACGGCAGCGTTGCCTTAGTAACCGTTACCTCGGCTTCTAGCGCCGCCTTTATAAGGATTAAAAAGACAACCGCAGCTTATGCGCAAGTTGCGCCTGCTTCCCCGGTTGGTCCCGGCGCAGTGTCTCCGGCGCAGGCGGCAGCGGCACTTACATCTCCGGCCGCTCCAACTACGGCTATTTCTGCGCCGTCTTCAAACTATATTCCTCAGCCGTTTGGAAAGGTTGCCACCGTTTATACGGGCAAAGGTCCTTCCGCTGCGGCAATAACCCCGTCCGGCAGGTATCTATATGTCGTAAATACCCAGAGTTCAACATTAAGCGTTATCGATGTCGCTAAGGACGAAGTGGTTAAAACGATAAAAGTGGGGGATTATCCGACCGCGGTTAGCATTTCCCCCGACGGGCACTACTGTTTTGTCGTAAATTCAAGTTCTAATACGGTAACAATAATCTCTACGGGCAATTACTATTGATAAAGAGAAACCTTTATATCTTTTTTAAAGCAATACCATTTATTTTATATATACTTTTTACTCAAAAAAGGTTTGTAATATTCGGAAGAAGAAGGACATTAAGCGAAAAATATCACTTAAAGTCCGCAAAATGGCTTACCGGAATTATTGCGTCTTTAGGACCCACTTTTATTAAATTGGCTCAAGTAATCTCCACAAGGGCCGATTTTTTGCCGCCCGAATACATAAATGCCCTCTCCACGCTTCAAGATGAAGTTCCCCCCGTTCCGTTTGCCAGGATTAAACCTATTATCGAAAAAGATTTAGGGAAACCTATAAATGCGGTTTTTGATAAGTTCGATGAGGAACCGCTTGCCGCCGCTTCGGTAGCCCAGGTTTATAAGGCTGCCTATAACGGCAAGGATGTCATTGTTAAGGTTATCAGGCCTGATATAGAAAAAAATGTGGGAATAGATATCGTAACACTAAGAAATGTATTAAATCTTTTGAAAATTTTTTTTCCGCAAAATAAATCCATTCAATCGATTTCGGTTGTCTTAAGGGAATTTCAAATAACGATTTATGAAGAGATGGATTTAATGCACGAGGTTAAAAATATTAAAGAGTTTAGAAAGATAGGAAAGAAACTTGACTATATAATTGTTCCCAAAACCTATTCGGAGATTAATTCAAAAAATATCCTTGTTATGGATTTTTATGAAGGGGTTAAAATTACGAATTTTGAAAAATTAAAAGATATGAGGATAGAGCCTAAAATGGTCATTAACAGGCTCATAGAGTTTTATATTTACCAGTCCTTGATTAAGGGTGTAATTCATGCAGACCCCCACCCCGGCAACATTTTAGTCAATAAAGAAGGAAAGGTAATAGTGCTTGATTACGGGCTTGTTATACATATATCGGAGGATACTAAAAAAAATCTTGTTAAAGCGGTTCTTGCGGGTATTAAAATGGATTTCCCAGGGATAATAGATGCCTATTATGCTCTTGGGATTATAAATAAAGAGGTCTCCCGCCAGCTTTTGGAAAAAATGGCAGAAAAATTGTACAGGGTTTTGAGCCAAAAAGACATTTCAAACAGAAAAATACAGCAGATAATTAATGACATTATGAAAAGCTTTTACGCCTTTCCGTTCGAACTTCCGCAAAATTTGGTTTATATATTTAAAACGGCGGCGGTTTTAGAGGGGATAGGGACGGCTTTGGACCCCTCCTATAATCTTGTAAAGGACATAATTCCCGTGGCAAAAAGGTATATAAAAGAAACCCCTCTCGGAAAAAAAATGACGCCGTTAAATATTATTAAGGAGGGATTCAAACAGGTAAAAGAGTTTATATTGGATACAAAAAGGGTTATGCATGCCGCTTATGCAGAGGATTTCAGAGTTAAGATTCATCCGAACAATATTTCTGGATTGGAAAACTTTTTGATACATATCATAAAAAGGCTTATGGCGGCGCTTATCGGCGGTTTTATCGGGATAATATCCGCTTTAATATTTATAGAGGACAAAAATATGTATTTATTAATCGGGGGATTTTTTATATCGGCATCGGTGGTGTTTGTTTCCATAAGCCTTCCCATAAAAACGACCTACGGCTATTCCACCCTCCTCGATATATTCAGGCATCGTAATAATGATTGATTAATACCTGTAATATTATATATAATTAAATATTAAATAGAAAAATTTATGAAATAAATAATATAAGAAAATAAGAAATAAAATGAATAAGGAGATAAAAAATATTTCCGTAGCCGTGCTTGCCGGCGGTCTTGGAACAAGGATGAAATCCGGGGAGCCAAAGGCTCTTTCAGCTTTATTGGAAAACCCGTTGATATTTTATGCGGTAGAGGCGCTTATAAATACGAGAAGGGCTTTTAATGTTTACAGAGGGTATAAGCACAGGGTTATAATCGATAAAATCGGCATTGTAATAGGACACAAGGGCGAATCCGTCAAAAATTACATTTTAAAAGAAAAGAGGTTTAAAGTAAAGGGCGTGCTTTTTGATTTCGCCGAGCAGGAGAAGTATCTTGGGACCGGCGATGCGGCTTTAAAGGCTTTAGGTATGTTTACGCCAGCGGCAGGTGAATCCAGCCTGTTAATCCTCCCCTGCGATATGCCGTTAATCGAAACAAAAACCTTTGAAGATTTAATCAAGTTTCATTTAGACAACGAAAATGATTTGACCGTTCTTTCGGTAAAAGCGGAAAACCCTTATTCCTACGGAAGAATTTTAAAAGATAAAAATGGACATGTTAAAGAAATCGTAGAAGAAAACGAACTTGCAAATTACCCTAAAAATATCGGAGAAATTAAAGAGATTAATTCCGGTGTTTATGTAGTTAAATTGAACCATCTTAAAAGATTGATAAAGAAAATTAAGCCCGATAATCTTAAGAAGGAATATTATTTTACCGATATTGTAAATATTTTCTTTGAAAACGGTTTAAAAACCATGTGCTATACCTCTTTTCACAAGGACGAGTTTATCGGGGTCAACTCTAAGTTAGATTTGCTTGACGCTCAAAAGGCGCTCCAAAAAAGAGTTCTTCGAAGGTTAATTGATAACGGGGCAAATTTTATATCGGACGACAATGTTTATATAGGTTATAATGTAGAAATAGGTAAAAACGCAACGATTTATCCAAATGTTTTTATATCCGGAAATACTCATATATTGAACGATGTAATCGTGGAAAACGGCTGTGTCATAAAGGAATCTTTTATTGCCGATAAAACGGCAATAAAAAGCTATAGCGTTCTGGAAGAAGCCTTCGTTATGGACGGCGCCAGGATTGGTCCTTTTGCACGCCTGAGACCCGGTTCTTTAATTCTTGAGGGCGGCAAAATAGGAAACTTTGTCGAGGTTAAGAAGTCTATAATCGGCAAAAATACAAAGGCGTCTCATCTCAGTTATATAGGCGATGCGCTGATAGGCGATGGCGTGAACATAGGCGCGGGTGTTATAACCTGCAATTACGACGGGGTAAAAAAATATGAAACCATTATAGAAGACGGCTGTTTTATAGGTTCGGATTCGCAATTGGTAGCCCCTGTTAAAATAGGAAAAAATTCTTATGTCGGTTCGGGAACGACGATTACTAAGGATGTTCCTGAAGGGTCTCTGGCAATATCGAGAATGCCCCAGCGAAATATAATGGGCTGGGCATTAAAAAAAATGAAGCAAAAGAAGACAAAAAAACAAAAACAGGACGGGGTATAAAATGTGCGGTATAATGGGTTTTTCCGGCAATCTTAAAAACGAAAGCTCGGTAGGCGTCGTATTGAACGGGCTTAAAAGCCTCGAATACCGGGGTTATGATTCGTCAGGCATTGCATACTACGATAATGACGACAGGTTAATAAAATATATAAAGAAATCAGGAAAGTTAATAAATCTTTCAAACGAATTTAGCTGCGCTCTCCCTTTAAATTCTGATGTTGCCATCGGACACATAAGATGGGCTACACATGGAAGGCCGACGGATGAAAATGCCCATCCCCATATCGATTGCAGCGGTAATATCGCAATAGTTCATAACGGAATAATAGAAAATTATGCGGCTTTAAAAAATAAGCTTATAAAAAAAGGGCACAGGTTTACCACTGAAACCGATTCGGAGGTTATAGCCCATTTAATAGAAGATTATATTAACGCGGGCAAATCATTTTATGAAGCGGTAAGACTATCGTCCCTTGAACTTTTGGGGGCTTTTGCGATACTGGCGCTGGACGGAGCCTCCAGGAGCATTGCTGCGGTTAAGTTCGGTCCGCCCCTTGTTTTGGCGCAAAAGGGCAATAATCTTTATGTGGCAAGCGATATTTCGCCGCTAATAGAATATACGAACGATGTTATATACCTTAAAAACTCCGAAATAGCACATTTCCACGATGGTAAATTAGATATAACTACATTTAAAGGAAAAAAAGTTAACAAAACGATTACAAAAATAGACTGGGATGCCTCAAGGGCGGCAAAATCAGGTTTTTCCCACTTTATGCAAAAAGAGATATTCGAGCAGCCCGCCCGTATTTTAGACGCCTTTTCCTCGCGGGTAATGTTAAAGGAAGGAATAAAAGATAATGTTATAAGTCTAAATAAAATTAAAATGAAAAGGGCTAAAAAGGGATTTAACGAAAATACCAAAAATAGCTTTAATGATGTATTTGCAGGTCTTGATATTTCCCTTGAAGGGTTGAAACTTACTAAAAACGATATCGTAAATTCACCCAAGATTGTTTTTATAGCCTGCGGGTCGTCGTATTATGCAAGCCTTGCCATTAAATATATGATGGAAACGATTTGCGGTTTGCCTGTTATCGTGGAGTATGGTTCCGAGTTCAGATACGAAAATTTTCCTATTTCTCAAAACGATATTTTTGTGGGCATATCCCAATCTGGTGAAACGGCGGATACCAACAGCGCTTTAGAGGTTGCAAAAGCCAAGCGGGCCAAGATATTATCTATTACAAATGTCCCGGGTTCTCAAATAACAGGCTTGTCAAATAAGGGGGTTATTTATACCCATGCGGGACAGGAGATCGGCGTTGCCTCGACAAAGGCATTCACTACGCAGCTTATTTGCGGATTGCTTCTTGCATTATATGTGGGGGAAAAGTCGGGTTTAATGCCAAGGTATCAATGGCTTAATTCCCAAAATATTTTTAAAAATTTAGTAGAACTTCCAAAAAAAATGGAAAAGATTTTATTTATGGATGAAACTTTAAAAGATATTGCAAAGAAGTATTATAAAAGCAGCAATTTTTTATATATGGGCAGAGGCATATTGTATCCAATTGCGCTTGAAGGGGCGTTAAAATTAAAGGAAATATCCTATATCCATGCCGAGGGGTATCCGGCGGGTGAGATGAAACACGGGCCTATTGCGCTGGTCGATGAAAACATGCCTGTTTTGTTCCTTTTGTCGGACAATATGCTTGCGCCAAAAACAATATCTAATATCGAAGAGATAAAGGCAAGGGGCGGCAAGGTTATAGCCGTTGCGGATTACGAACCCGAAATAGACGGCTTATCGGACTTAATAAGAATACCCGAAACGCTGGAGGTCTTAAGCCCGGTGCTTTATACCGTTCCGCTTCAACTGTTTGCTTACCATATTGCCGCGCTTAAGGGAACGGATATCGACCAGCCGAGAAATTTAGCTAAAAGCGTGACGGTAGAATAAGAAAATGGGAAATAAATTAAACAAATTGAAAATCAGCGGAGCTCAACCTGCCGAAAAAAATCAGCAAAGTCCATATTTAAGCGGTTTAAATGAAGAACAGCTCAGGGCGGTGCTGCATGAAGACGGACCCCTTTTGATTTTGGCAGGCGCAGGTTCGGGAAAAACGAGGGTTATAACCTTAAGGGCGCTCCACTTGATAAAAACAGGAAGAGCTAAACCGTATAACATTTTAGGCGTAACCTTTACGAATAAGGCTGCTAAGGAGATGAGGGATAGGATTGCAAGGGTGCTGGAGAAGGATAGCATTAATGAACTTCCCGAATTTTCCACATTTCATTCGTTTTGCCTTAAATTGTTAAGAAGACATGCCGATCTGATTGGATACGGGAAGTCTTTCGTAGTATTTGACGATGACGATAGCGGAAAAATACTTTCCAAGATAGTCAAGTCGCTTAATATTAGCGAAAAGATATTCACCCCTTCTAAAGTAAAGTATTTCATAGAGAGAAATAAAAATTCTTATGTAGGTTACGAAGAGGCCCGCCTTTTTGTGAAGCCATGGGAGAAAAACTATGCGGTTATTTATGAGGCATATTCTAAAAGACTAAAAGAAAATAATGCAATGGATTTTGGGGATTTAATATTTAATGCAGTGAAGCTGCTCGAAAAAAATCCCGAAGTTTTGGAACGCTATTCCGAATTATACAGATACATCATGGTCGATGAGTTTCAAGATACAAATTTTATTCAAGATAAACTTATCAAGCTTTTATCGAAAAAATATAAAAATATCTGCGTCGTAGGCGATGATGACCAGTCCATATACAGTTTTAGGGGGGCGAATATCGATAACATATTAAGGTTTGAGGAATCGTTTCCGAACACTTGTGTTATAAAATTAGAAAGGAACTACCGTTCGACTAAAAACATTCTTAATGCCGCTTCCAGTTTAGTGAGAACCAATAAATTAAGGAAGGACAAAACACTTAAAACAGACAAATCGGGCGGCGGACTTATAACCGTTTACAGGGCAAATAGCGATTTGTCCGAGGCTTATTTTGTGGCGCGCGAGATAAGAAAGCTGGCGAGGGAAGACGGCTATTCCAATAAAGATATAGCCGTTTTATACAGGGCTAACTCTCAGTCGAGAATTATAGAAGACAGGTTGATAAAGGAAAGCGTCAAGTATCAAATTTATGGCGGTTTAAAATTTTACCAGAGAAAAGAAATAAAGGATATTCTCTCCTTTTTAAGGTTTGCGGTAAACCCTAAAGACTTAGTGGGCTTCGAAAGAAGCGTTCAGTGCGTGCCAATCGGGGTCGGCGAAAAAACTATAAAAACTATGGAAGATATTGCCGAAAAAAACGGCATGGATATTTTAACGGCTTTTAAATCAGGTTTGTTTGGCGAGGTCAAAGGTTTAAAAAGTACCCTGACAGACAAAAGCGGTTTTGATTTTAGCGGTAAAAAAGATTTAAAGGAATACGGCAAATTGAAAATCAGCGCAGCTCCCGCAGGTCTGGCGAACTATTTTGATTTAATTTTAGAGTTAAGGCATTTAATGAGCTTCGCTGATTTTTCAAATGAAAGCAACAATGAAACCGATGAAAAAATAGATTGCATAAGTCAAAATAAAAATCAAAAAGAAGGCGAAAATAAATTGGAAGCCGCCTTTAATTTAATTTATAAGGCTTCAGGCTATGAATCCATGCTCAGAGGGGAGCCTGCAGAGATAAATGACCCGAAGGGCAGCGTAAGCTTAATGGATCAAAATAGAATAGAAAACATAGAAGAATTAATAAACGCTTCACAGGAATTTGAAAATATTATAGAATTTTTAGACCAGAGCTCGATTGACGAGAGCAGGGGAAATACGGGAATCGATACCGATATATCGAAGGTTTCTCTTATGACGCTCCATAGCGCAAAAGGGCTTGAGTTTCCGGTTGTTTTTTTGGTCGGGCTGGAAGAACAGCTTTTTCCGCATATAAGGTCGTTGGGGGATGAATCGTCGTTGGAGGAAGAAAGAAGGCTTTGTTATGTCGGCATAACAAGGGCGAAGGAAAAACTTTATATTACATGGTCTAAGAAAAGGAGAATGGCAAGAGAATATAAATATAATTTACCGTCAAGGTTTTTAAAAGAAATACCGGAAAACTTAATCGAAGAAATAATAGATAGTTATGAATACTATTAGATTATAATTATAAAATAATATAGCAATTCCCCCTTAAAAGCATCGCTTTATCCCTTTGGGCGCTCTGCTTTTATATCATCAAGGGAGGGGTTGGGGAGGACGCGTTATGAATAATGCCGAAAGCATTATCGATATAAATCATGTTGTGAAACTTGCAAAGTTAAATTTAAACGAAAGCGATTCCGAACACTTTTCGAAGGAGCTGAATAAGATATTGGAATACATCAATATGCTTAAAGAAGCTGATGTTTCAGGGGTAAACGCCATGTCAGGCGAACTGGACTATGATAACTTAGTCAGCGGGGTTGCTCTGAAGACAAATTTTTATAAGGATTGCAGACTTGATGAATGTATTCAGGACGACAGTTTTAGTTTTAATATCGTCAAAAATGACGCTCCAAACTTTGAGGCAAGCGGGGAGACTTCGGAATACGGCTTTTTTGTCGTTCCGCAGGTTATAGAATAAAATAACTACCGGGATAATAAGATAATAATTTTTATAAAAAGAGGAATTCAATAAATGGATTTATCTAATCTAACGATTCATCAGATTAACGACCTCTTGAAATACCGTGAGGTAAAGAGCGCAGATATTACAAATTCTTACATAGAAAGAATTAAAAAAATAGACCCTGTTATTTCCGCTTATCTCTATAACGATTTTGAAGAGGCTTTATCTAATGCCGAATATGCCGATAAAATAATTCAAAAAAATAAAGATTTCCCTTACCTCACAGGTATTCCGCTTTCGATAAAGGATATTTTTTTGATAAAAGGTAAAAAAACTACCTGCGCTTCAAAGATACTTGATAATTTTATAAGTCCGTACGATGCAACCGTTATAAAAAGGTTAAAGAAAAATAATTATGTATTTATCGGAAAAACTAATATGGATGAATTTGCTATGGGGTCTTCTACGGAAAATTCGGCATATAAAATAACTAAAAATCCCTTCGATTTAAACAGGGTGCCGGGCGGCTCAAGCGGCGGTTCCGCGGCCAGTGTCAGCGCCGATTTGTGCGCCGGGTCTTTCGGGACGGATACAGGGGGATCCGTCAGGCAGCCTGCAAGCCTTTGCGGCGTTGTCGGGTTAAAACCGACTTACGGGTTAATATCCAGATACGGTATTATCGCTTTCAGTTCGTCGCTCGATCAGGCGGGGGTTATTGCCAATGATGTCTTAGATGCCGCAATAATGCTTAAAGCGGTTGCAGGATTTGACGAAAAAGACCAGACCACAAGAAAATTCGAGATTAAAGATTATCCCGAAATAGTAAAAAGAGCGGATAAATCTATTATGAAAGGCTTAAGGATAGGCATGCCCGTTGAGTTTTTCTCCGAAGGACTGGACTTAAAAATCCATTCAAAGATAATGGAAATAAAGGATTTATTAAAAGACCTCGGCGCAAATATCGTTAATATAACGCTGCCCGACACAAAATATTCGGTTGCGGCATATTATGTAATAGCCACAAGTGAGGCAAGTTCCAACCTCGAAAGGTATGACGGCATTCGTTTTGGCGGCAGATTCAACGAAGGCAAAGGCATTCAAAGCCTTGACGAGCTTTATAGAAAATCAAGAGAATTCGGGTTTGGAAAAGAGGTTAAAAGACGGATAATATTGGGGACTTTTGCCTTATCCGCAGGCTATTATGACGCCTATTATAAAAAGGCGTCATTGGTTAGAAAACTAATAATTAAGAACTACAAAGACTCTTTTAATAATGTGGATATCATACTCGGCCCGACATCCCCGACGCCCGCATTTTTAATAGGGGAAAAGATGAGCGATCCGTTAAGCATGTATTTATCGGATATTTACACAATATCCGTTAATCTTGCTTATTTGCCGGCATTAAGCCTGCCTGCCGGCGTTATGGATAACCCGGCAAAAAAAGGAGGCGTTCTTCCCATAGGCTTACAGCTTATCTCGCCATGGACTACGGAAGCAAGGCTTCTTTCGGTTGCAAAGGTTATAGAGGATGAGGTTAAGTTTAGAGATAAATATACCCCTGTGATGTAATATGAATACGGTATGATTTATGCTTACCCGAGGTAAAAATATGAATAACGATAATTACAATGATTTGCAGGATGCCCGGCATTCTTTTGAAGCGGTAATCGGGCTTGAGGTTCATTCCCAGCTTCTTACGAAAACCAAGATGTTTTGCTCCTGTCAAAATATTTTCGGAAAAGAACCTAATTCTATGGTATGCCCTGTTTGCCTCGGGCTTCCGGGCGCCCTTCCGGTAATCAACCTTGAGAGCGTCAGGCTTGCCGTAAAGGCGGCTCTGGCTTTAAATATCGGCATAAATAAAAAAAGCCTTTTTGCAAGAAAGAACTATTTTTATCCCGATTTACCAAAGGGGTATCAAATATCCCAGTATTTAGACCCCGTATCGTCAAACGGCTATTTAACCGTCAAAACGGACGGGGCGGCGGAAAAAAGAATCAGAATAAACAGGCTTTTATCGTTTGCCAAAATAATAGAGGACGAAGTGAAGTTCAGGGAAAATACTCGAAAGGAAGGGTTAAGGATTATTCATAATTAATATTGTATTTGCAATGGACCTTTCGATATTAAATTTTAAAGTTATGAAATAAAACTATGCAAAAAGAAGCCAGAGCCAGAATTAAAATCAACGATCTGCTCAAAAATGCCGGTTGGAGATTTTTTGATGATGAAAGAGGCAAGGCAAATATTGTTTTAGAAAATAATGTCAAACTCACAAAACTATCCATAGACGAACTTGGGAACGATTTTGAAAAAACCGGAAAGGGATTTATAGATTTCTTACTTCTTGACAAAAATGACTTTCCTTTCGTTGTTTTAGAGGCAAAATCCGAAGACAAAGATCCCCTTGACGGAAAAGAACAGGCCCGCCGTTATGCCCAATCGCAAAATACTCGCTTTATTATCCTTTCAAACGGCAACCTTCACTATTTATGGGATTTAGAGCATGGCAACCCTGCCGTAATCATAACTTTTCCTACTTATGAATCCTTAAAGCACATTGAATCCTTTAAACCTAGTTTTATATCTCTATCGGAAGAAAAAGTGGAGAGCGATTATATCGTTAAAACTCAAAATCCAAATTATCAAAAGGATCCTCGCTGGATTAATGGGGCGCAAAGAAATGATTTTATAAATGAGCAGGATTTGAAATTTTTGCGCCCATACCAGCTTGCCTCAATTCATGCTTTGCAAAATTCCGCTTCCAAATTTTGAAACTCAAAAAAAGCTTGTAGCGGAAATAGAAGAGCAAGAAAAAATAATCGAGGTCAATAAAAAGCTTATAACAATGATGGAGCAAAAAATTGCCGATGTTTTAAATGAGATATGATAAAAAGGATAAATAAAATCAAAAATTTCGGTGTATTTAAAGATTTTCAATGGGATAGCTCTACCCCAGATTTTAATAAACATAATTTGATTTATGGCTGGAATTATTCCGGCAAAACAACAATTTCAAGAATATTTCGCTGTTTTGAACTATGCAAAAAACATGCCGATTATCTGAATGCTGAATTTGAGTTAAAAGATGAAAAAGATCCAAGCAATAAATATAATGACAAGGATCTTTCAACCTTACCCAATGTTCGTGTCTTTAACACAGATTTTATTCTAGAAAACTTAAAATGGTATTCTCAAGGCGATGAAGGTTTAGAGCCAATTTCCTTTTTAATCGGCAAGGAAAATATTGAACTCCAAAAACGACTCGAAAGATTCAAAACAGGACAAAAAAAGCTAAACGACAAAAAGACGGAACTTATCGATGGCAAAAATGAAACAGAAAAAATAATTGGAAACGCTCTTACCGACAAAGCAAGATATATTAAAAAATATCTTTCCATTACTGACTATGATAAGGCTAAGCTTAAACGCTCAATTGAAGGTATAAAAGAGAATTATGGAAGTTATTTACTCAATGACGCTGATTATGACAAGCATTCTTCGACATATAAAAATACGGAGCAACGAAAGGACGTTATTTTAAATGCTATGCCTACTTTAATTTTCCTTAGTCTTCAAAATAAAACAAAAGAAATTATGGAAAGAAAAATTACCGTCCAAAAAATTATTGAGGAACTAAAAAATGACGAAAATCTTAACAGGTGGGTTAATGAAGGACGGGAATTACATAAAGACAAAACTAAATGTGCTTTCTGCGGTAATGATTTGCCTTCAGATTTATTTCTAAAGTTGGATCAGCATTTCTCTATAGAATATGAACGACTTGAAAAAGACATAAAAAAATTAATAAATGATATAAAAAGCCACAAGACCGAGGTTGAAAAGTTTGACTTGCCGGCAAATGGAGAATTTTATGCAGAATTTGTCTCAGGATATAAGAAATTGCAAGAGGAATATGATGCTCTTATTGATAATTATATCAAAAATATTGATGCTTTATTAAAAAGCTTAGAGTCTAAACAATTAAGGCCGTTTGAAGAGCTAAAATTTAATGAATTTTCCGATAATTCGAATAATATAAAAGAAAAATATAATGAGATAAAAAGTATTGTAGAAAAACATAAAAACAAGACCGCTAATTTTACGAATGAAAAGAAAGAAGCTAAGGCAAAATTAATTAATCATTATTCAGCCGAGTTTATCCAAGACCAAAAGTATTTTGATGTTTTAGAGAATAAAAGAAATATTGAAAGTAAAATAGAAATCTATAAAAATGCTTTAACTAAAGTATATAACGGTATTGTTATGGTTGAAGAGAAATTATCCGAATTTACTAAGGGGGCAGAAAAAGTTAATGAGTATATCCGGCAATTTTTCCAGCACGATGGCATAAAAATAGAAGTCACGGAAGATAGCAAATTTAAGATAATCCGAAATAATGAACCGGCTAAAAACCTGAGCGAAGGAGAAAAAACCGCCATATCGTTCGCATATTTTGTGGCAAGACTTGAGGATAAGAAAACAAAACTGGATGAAACAATAGTGTTTATTGATGATCCGGTTTCAAGCTTGGACTGCAATCATCTTTTCAATATCTACGCTTTTATAAAATCAAAATTAATAAATTGCGGTCAATTGTTTGTTTCTACCCACAATTTGGAATTTTTCAATTTAATGAAAGATTTTATAATGGAAATCACAGGCCAAAACGGGAAATACCTATATAAACATCAAAATTCCCCTGCCCCGTATTTCCTTATTCAAAAAGAGTGGGGTGAAAAAATAAACCGATCAAGAATTATAAACCTTCCAAAAGAATTGAATAAATACAAATCGGAATATGTTTATCTTTTTTCTATAATACTTAATTTTGAGAATTATTCTGGAACGGATTTTAATATGATGTATATATTGCCAAATATTGGAAGGAGATTTTTGGAAGGATATTTGGGGTTAAAATATCCCGATGGAAAACCATGGAAAGAAAAGTTATGTAGGTTAGTCAAGGACGAAGCCCAAAGAAATTTGGTTTATAAATTTGTTAATGAATTTTCACATAATTCATCTGCTATGCGATCATTAAAATTTCCAGATATGCAAGAATGCAAACAAGCGATTAACATTATTATGAAAGGTTTAAAAGAAAATGATAAAGATCATTATGATGCTCTATATGAAAGTTGCAATTAACAAAATATAGAGATAATATAAATGTAAATATAATTGGTTTAAATATGAAAATAACAAATTTAAAAATAGAAAAGTTTAGAAATTTTAAAGATGTTGACTGTATAATTGGGAAAAAATTAACCATCATTGCCGGTAGAAATGGAACTGGTAAATCTGCTTTACTTGGACTTATCGGGCATATTTTTGATTATAAAGGGGAATCAAGAACATTATCAGGCCAAAAGTTTGTGACGGAATTTAATAAAATTTTTAGATTTTCTTTAAAACACGAGAGAGATAGCCAATATAGTTATCAAGTTTTAATTAGTGATGATAAAGATAAAGAAATCTTTAGGAATGCTTATTTTAACGGATATAATGAAACTGAAAAAAGATTTAGGATTTACGTCGGCAAGAAACAAAAGGGGCAAGGCAAGATCAATATCCCTGTTATTTATTTAGGTTTGGAGCGATTGTTTCCAATAGCTCAGGAAAAGGATAAAAATATAAATATTAACCTCACTAGTTTAAGCGATGAAGATAAAGAATGGTACAAGAATTATTATAATTTAATTTTTGCTTCAGAAGAATCCGTCAATATAGAAGATTGTAAAACCTCTCACAAAAGATTTTATTCCCCTTCTTGTGAAAAGCATGATAGTTATAGTAATTCAGCCGGAGAAGATAACCTCGGCCAAATTTTGACCTCAATATTATCTTTTAAAAAAATAAAAGATAATACTAATGAAAATTATAAAGGCGGTATTTTGCTGATTGATGAACTTGATGCTACAATGTTTCCCGGCGCGCAAATAAAACTTTTGGATACATTTTTAACATTTGCGAAACAATACGATTTGCAGATAATTTTTACGACCCATTCCACGGATATTATTAAATTAATTATGAATAATAAATTTTCTAAATCAGAAGATGTTAAATTCTTATTTATAGAAAAAAGAGGAAGCAAGATAATAACTCATCAAACTAAAAATGATATAGAAAAGATGTTATCTGCCTTACGTTATGAGATATTTAATGAAGATGTCGAAAGAAAAATAGAATTATATACGGAGGATGAAGAAGCAAGATTTTTTTTAAAAGGTATTATTAAAAGAGATTGGAGAAAATATATCGATATTAAATGTGTAAGTTTAGGTGCTGAGAATTATATTAATCTAATAAGGAATAAAGTCCCTTCATTTCTATCAAGCATAGTTGTATTGGATGGTGATAGAAGTAAAAGTAAAAGTAAATTTAAAAATGTTCTTTATTTGCCGGGAGGCAAACGTCCAGAAAATGTTTTTCATGACTTATTAAATTCAATACCCGAAGAAAATGATTTTTGGGGAAAATGCGGTGGATACACCAAAGAATATTTTCGGGCTAATCCTCCAAGATCATTAGGTAATCGTACATATATGAAGGAGTGGTTTAATTCTAATAAAAAATATTGGGGCAGGGGTTGCAATAAAGTTATTGATATTTGGAAAAGCATGAACCAAAATAAAGTTAATGAATTTAACAAAAAAATTGAGGATATCATAGATTATTTTATACCTAATAGGTCTAATTAAAACCACCGTTCAATTTTCTATGCCGGTTTAGTCGCACTGCTTTAATATTAGAGAAAGTAACGGGAAAAATTGACGTAATAGAGCAATAGCAATAAAAGCTAAAGATAAAAAAAATTACGTTGAACGAGTATACCTGCTTATTGCAGGGTATTAAACTGCGCATCCGTTCCGCGCAATACGAAGCGCTTAAGACTGTCAATAAAGAATTAATCCGCCTTTACTGGGGCATCGGCAAAATGATTGTCGAGCGCCAAAATAAGTTCGGCTGGCACAAATTTATAGTGGAGAATCTTCCGAAGGTTTATAACTTGAGTTTTTCGGCGTTCAGGGCTATTCAAAAGACAATCTCCGGCACATGAGAAAGTTTTATTTGTAAAACAAAGACAATGAGAAACTTGCACCGCTTGTGCAAGAAATTAGAGAACGAAGACGACGAGTTTACGGACAATCGTCGAATATGTTCTTAGAGAAAGCAATAAGCCGATTGTGGTAGGCCCAATACAGGATAACCAGATATCTGCCGGAAAAATTTCAAAAAGAATTACCGGCGCGAGTGGATAATAAAACTTTTAGACGAAACGGAATAATGAGTATAATAGACGAAGCAAAAAGTTTAAATATTTAATTTTTTGCAATTAAATCACAAAAAATGGTATAATTAAATATATGTTTAATAAAATTGATGTTAATAAAATTATTAACGAGACACTAAATTTATGTTAGTGGAATTTAAAGTTTCGAATTATCTTTCGATAAACGAAGAGCAAACGCTTAGCATGATTGCGAATAATGCCGACAAAACATTATTAAATCACTTTAAAGATTTCGGTAAATACAGAATCAAAGTTTTAAGGACGGCGGGCATATTTGGACCTAATGCATCAGGTAAAACAAATATGCTTAAAGCATGTGATTTTATGAAAAGACTTGTGATTTTCTCTTCAAAAAATCTTCCGGGCGCTTCAACAGGGGTTGTGCCGTTTAAATTTATAAAAGAAAAAGATAAAACACTATCGAAATTCGAAATTACCTTTATTCTTGACGACGGGATTTTGTATTCCTACGGTTTTGAGCTTGACGAAAAAGAAATACATAGCGAATGGCTGTATTATTATCCTAAAAATCAGAAAAAAAATCTTTTTCAAAGAAGCAAAACTGAAGGATATAAATTCGGAAGCGATATGAAGGGGAATAATAAGTCTATCGCGGGTATGACTAAAGAGAATTCCCTTTTTTTATCAGTTGCGGCGATGATGAACGAGGAAAAAGCGAAAAATATTTATGCTTTTTTTAACAATATTACCCTGGTACTTAATCAGATAGATTTATTTAGCAGTGTGGTTGTTATGAAAAATATCGTGGAATATTATAAGAAAAAAGATGATAAGAATAAATTAATTAATTTTTTACAAAAAGCGGATTTAGGAATTACCGATTTTGAAATTAAAACCAAAAATATAAGCAATGAATTTAGGGATTTGAGGAAATTTCTTATGGATAATGCCGTTGAAATAAAAAGCTCCAATAAAGAATTCGATATGGATAACCTTGCCGTAGATGAAATCAATTTCAAGCATGAATATAACGGCATCCCGGGTGAATTAGGTATAAACGAAGAGTCGAGTGGAACACAAAAATTATTCTTTCTTTTGCCGTTTTTTGTCGAAAACAAAGGGATTATTCTGATAGACGAATTAGAATCCTCAATGCATCCCCATATAATAAATTTCTTATTAGATTTTTATTACGATATTTATCCCGACTCCCAGCTTATTTTTACTTCACACAATTCTGATCTATTAGATACGGAAAAATTCCGCAGGGATGAAATATGGTTTACGGAAAGGGAAAAAAACGGAAGCACGTCGCTTTTTTCGTTGGACGACATAAAACCTAAGCCAAGATTGGAAGACGATATTAAAATGCGCTATCTTTACGGTCAATACGGCGCTATCCCAAAAATAGCGTAATAATATGCGGATTAAATAATGGCTAAATTCAAGAGGCTGGAAAAACCGAGAAAGAGCCGGAGGGTATTTTTAATAATTTCTGAGGGCGATATAGAAAAAATATATTTCAACCAATACAACAAGTATCTTAATCAACTTGATGGCAAAGTTAATATAAATGTATATACTGCCGGCCATACAACGGATCCTTTAGGCATTGTAAAATATGCTATAAAAAAAATTAAAGCCTCGAAAGACCGTAAAATATTCGAAAAGATATTTTGCGTTTTTGATACAGATACAATAAAACAGGGTACGGAGAATAAAAAAAATTTTATAAAGGCTGAAGAATTGGCCAAAAAACATAATTTTGGATTAATAACCTCTTTTCCATGCTTCGAATTGTGGCTTCTTTTGCATTTTGAGGACTATAGCAAGCCAGGGGTGAAATGCGAAATAATTATAAAAAGGTTGCAAGAATTTTTACCGTCTTATCCTGAAGACAAAAATAAAAATGCTTTCGAAAGAATTAATTTTTTCGATAGTTATCTTAATAGATTGGGTAATGCCATAAATCGAGCAAAAAACCTTAATTCTAAAAATTATTCGGATAATTCAATAGATTATCCTGATACTAAAATTTATGAAATATTTGAAATAATTAAACAATAAAAGCTTAAAAACACTGGATTCCCGCCTACGCGGGAATGACTTTGCACAAGCATTTAACGTTTCACCCGACAGGTGTCATTCCCGCGTAGGCGGGAATCCAGACAAAGGAGTTTAAATATGGAAAGTAATATTGCGGCAGATACTAATAAAACCAATGTCGGCGTCCGTATTTCTAATGGCGTTGCCGCCGATGCGGATACAGCGATAGGTATCGGAATGCGCACCGGTATTGCCGCCAGTTCACAGGGTGTTAGAGCGGAAGATTTTGAAGCGGTAATCGGGCTTGAGGTTCATTCCCAGCTTCTTACGAAAACCAAGATGTTTTGCTCCTGTCAAAATATTTTCGGAAAAGAACCTAATTCTATGGTATGCCCTGTTTGCCTCGGGCTTCCGGGCGCCCTTCCGGTAATCAACCTTGAGAGCGTCAGGCTTGCCGTAAAGGCGGCTCTGGCTTTAAATATCGGCATAAATAAAAAAAGCCTTTTTGCAAGAAAGAACTATTTTTATCCCGATTTACCAAAGGGGTATCAAATATCCCAGTATTTAGACCCCGTATCGTCAAACGGCTATTTAACCGTCAAAACGGACGGGGCGGCGGAAAAAAGAATCAGAATAAACAGGCTGCATATCGAAGAGGATGCCGGAAAGCTGATTCATATCGGGAACGAATCTTATGTCGATTTAAACAGAGCAGGAACGCCTCTCGTGGAAATAGTTTCCGAGCCGGATATAAGTTCCGCATCTGAAGCCGTATCTTATTTGAAAGCATTGAGGGAAATTCTCGTTTATCTCGACATTTCCGACGGCAATATGGAAGAAGGGAGTTTCAGGTGCGACGCGAATGTTTCGGTCAGAAAAAAAGGCGATACTAAACTGGGAACCAGAGCCGAAGTTAAAAACGTCAATTCGTTTAAGTTTGTGGAAAAGGCGATAGATTATGAAATAGGCAGGCAAATCGATGTTATTTTAAGCGGCAGAAATGTAATTCAAGAAACAAGGCTTTATGACTCGAAAGAAAATGCGACAAGGTCTATGAGGGGCAAAGAAGAAGCGCACGATTACAGGTATTTCGAAGAGCCTGATTTGCCGCCGTTAATTTTAGACGAAGAATTTATAGCGGAGATTAAAAATTCGATTACGGAACTGCCGGGGGCAAAACGGGAAAGGTATATTAAAGAATATTCCCTGACCGATTACGACAGCGAGGTGCTGACGCAGGATAAAAAGATCGCGTATTACTTCGAAGATTTAATAAAGATAAATTTGGAAAATAAAAACAGGGTTGAAATCAAAAAAATAACGAATTGGGTTATAAACGATTTATTGTTTGCGTTAAAAACAATTGAAAATCAGCGGTCCTCCGGAACGGCTGAGCCTGCTTTAAAAGAAGGCAATATGCCTGAACCGCAAGCCTTTTTTAACCTTATACTCGAGGTTGAAACCGGTAATATAAATAAAAGTACGGGAAAAGCCGTTTTAAACGAAATGCTTTTGACGGGCAAAAAGCCTGATGACATTATTAAGGAAAAGAATTTAGCGCAGGTTTCGGATGAAAAAGGATTAGAGGGCATAATAAAACAGATATTGGATGAAAATTCAAAAGAGCTGGCAGATTTAATAGGCGGCAAAGATAAACTTTTCGGGTTTTTTGTCGGCGAAGCAATGAAAAAGACAAAGGGCAAGGCAAATCCCAAAAAGGTGAACGAGATATTAAAAAACCTTATAGAAGAGAAAAAGAACCGTTAAAGAAAAAAGTTAAAGGGGACAGATTTATTTATTTTCTCACTGCCGTCCGCATTTGCTGGCTTTTTAGACTGAAAATAAATAAATCTGTCCCCTTTAACTAAAAAAAGAATTAAAATTGGAGGTAATAAAAGTGGCTTTTTTTACTTTAAGATTAACCGAAGACGATGTCGTCGAGATGATTGACCAGAGGAAACTTCCTTTGGAGATTTCCTATGTCAAGTTAAAAAGTTACGAAGATGTGTATGATGCCATAAAAAATATGATTGTCAGGGGGGCGCCTGCTATCGGGGTGTCGGCCGCTTTCGGGCTGTATCTCGGGGCCAAGTCATTGTTGAACTCATCCGAGGCAAAGGATTACGAAGCATTTAAGGAGAAGTTTTTTAATATAGCTGGTTTTATGTTTTCGGCAAGGCCTACGGCGGTTAATTTAGGATGGGCGATAGAAAGAATAAAATCGCTCGTTATAAAAGATAAAGGCAAAACCGTAACCTCAATAGTACAAGACATAAAAACAGAGTCATTAAAGATATACGATGAGGATATAGAAATAAACAAAAATATGGGACATTACGGAGCAGAGCTTTTAAAAGACGGCTATACGGTGCTGACCCACTGCAATGCCGGCGCATTGGCAACCGCCGGTTACGGGACGGCGCTGGGAGTTATAAGGGCTGCCGTTGAAAACAATAAAAGAATATCGGTAATTGCAGATGAAACAAGGCCGTTTCTTCAGGGCGCAAGGCTTACGGTCTGGGAGCTTATGGAGGATAATATTCCCGTAACATTGATTGCGGATAATTCCGCAGGATTATTAATGAGAAAAGGAAAGATAAATGCCGTCATAGTCGGCGCGGATAGAATCGCCTCGAACGGAGATGTTGCCAATAAAATCGGGACATATCAGGTTGCGGTTCTGGCGCATGAAAATAATATTCCGTTCTATGTCGCCGCCCCGCTTTCTACCATAGATTTAAAACTCGAATCCGGCGATGAAATTCCTATAGAAGAAAGGGACATAGATGAAGTTGTTAATGTGTTCGGAACAAGAATCGCCCCAAACGGCGTTGAGGCTTTAAATTACGCATTCGATATAACGCCGAATAAATATGTCAAAGCGATAATAACGGAAAAAGGAGTTTTATATCCCCCGTATAAAAAATCTATTGCAGAAGCCTTCGGTATATGATATTATCGTATAACTTATATAAAGTAAAACACTTTTTTATTTTGATTTAGTTAATCGTTAAAATTTGAAAAAGAGAGAAAAAAATGAGTAAAGGTAAGGAAAAAATCAGCCCTTTTGCAGGGTCTAAATTTTGGATGGATGGAGAGTTTGTAGATTATGAAGACGCAAAAGTTTCGGTGAACAGCCACTCTTTGCATTACGGCTTGGGGGCTTTCGAGGGCATCAGATGTTATGAAACAAAATCAGGCAAGCCGGCGATTTTCAGGCTCGATGAACATATCGACAGAATTTATAATTCCTGCCATATACTTCAAATACCCGTTCCTTATGCAAAAAAAGAGATTAAAAGCGCAATCGTAAAAGTAGTTAAAATAAATAAATTTAAAGAATGTTATATAAGACCTGTCGTTTTTATCGGAGATAGGGGCGGATTAGGTATTTTTATAAAGGATTATGATACAAGAGTGGCGATATCGGCATGGTACTGGGGGGCGTATCTGGGGGAAGAAGCCCTTAAAACAGGCATTAGGGCCAAGGTATCGTCTTACGCAAGGTTCCATGTCAACACATTTATGGGGATGTCAAAATCGACAGGCCAGTATATTAATTCCATACTTGCAAAAAAAGAGGTTGTGAGCGCCGGTTACGATGAGGCAATTATGTTGGATACCTCAGGTTTTGTTTGCGAGGCAAGCGGCGAAAATATCTTTGTTTATTCGGGCGGTTATATAAAAACTCCTCCGTTGTCATCCGTTCTTCCCGGCATCACAAGAAGCAGCGTTATAGAGGTTATGGAAAATGAAATGGGTTTAAAGGTCAAAGAAGAAAGGGTTACGAGAGACGAGCTTTATATTGCGGACGAGGTTTTTTTAACGGGTACCGCAGCCGAAGTTACGCCGGTCAGAGAAATAGACGACCGAAAGATAGGCATAGGAAAGGCGGGCAGAATTGCTCTTGAACTTCAGGAAAAGTTTTTTAACATAGTCAAAGGCGGGGATAAGAAGCATGAAAAGTGGCTGACATATCTATAATAGATAGGCTCGCCGTTTCATTTTTTCATAATTTTAAGAAAACCTGCGGGAGCCAAATTCGGTTTAAAAATAATATTTATTTTTGTTAAGAAAAATTTGAAACAATTCTATAAGCATCGGTACGGAATCCGCAATTATATTGACATGCCCCCCCGGCTTATGTTTCCATTCGACGCTCACCTCTTTTACTTTAATATTATTCAGCAAAGCGATATAAAGTATTTCTACATCGAACGAAAACCCCTTTATTACCGATTTTGAAAATATCTTTTTAGCCGTCTCCAATCTAAAAGCTTTAAATCCGCATTGCGAATCGTAAAAATTAATGCCTAAAAGTTTAGACTTTACAAAACTAAATGTTTTTCCGACAAAATTCCTGAAGGGCGGCTGGATTATGACCGAACCGCCTTCCAAATAGCGGGAACCTATTATGACATCCAGATCCTTGTCTTTTTTAAAAATATTGATAAATTTGGCAATCTCGCCCGCATCCGTCGATGAATCCGCATCCATAAAAAATACATATTCATAATTAGCGGACAGAATGCCCTCTTTAACAGCCGTTCCCTTTCCCGACCTCGTAATGGTGATAATCCGTAAATCGGATGCGAGCATATCTTTCAATACAGTGACGGTTCCATCCGTGCTTCCGTCGTCAACCGCTATTATCTCATATGCGTATTTTTTTGATTTTAAATATGACCTGAGCCCGGAAATCGTTTGTTTAATTCTTCTTTCCTCGTTGTAAGCCGGAATAATGACGGATACGGAAGTTTTGGCAGTTTTATAATCGATATTAGAGGTATTTTCGGACATTTAAATTTAAATAAACTCCTTGCTTAATTCGTTTGCATTTATTAAATTTATTATTTTTTATACGTGATAAATATATTATAATGTTTTAGCCGAATATACAATTCATTTGTTTAAAAATTTTAAAGAATAATATAAAATAGTAATAATACATGATACAAAATCCAAAATTTATAATCCTTTTATACCATAAAATAGGGAAATATTCGCAAAACGCAAAATTTCCCGGCCTTTATGTTGCCGAAGAGGATTTTGACAGGCAGATAAAATATTTAAAAAATTCCGGCTATACCTTTTTAACTCTGTCGGAATTAAAAACCGTGTATGATTATTACGCAGGCAATACGGGTTTAGTTAAAAAACCCCGTTCAACCGAAGGTTTTCAAAATTTAATAAACGAAAAGAGTAAATATGCAACTATAACCTTCGACGACGGTTCTAAATCGGTTTATTCGAATGGACTTAAAGTTATGGCCGCGAACGGCGTCAGGGGTGCGGTTTTTATGGTTTCCGGGCTTATAGGCGGGCTTAACGATTGGGACATAAAAAACGGCGAAAACAGGGATGAAATGCTGGCTGCGGATGAACTGAAAGAGATGATAAATTACGGCATCGAGATAGGCGCCCATACTAAAACGCACCCGCGCCTTACCCAAATTTCGCCGGATAAAGCTTTTAATGAAATTGCCGCGTCCAAAAAAGACCTTGAGAATTTATTGGGTATTAATATAAATTTTTTTGCTTATCCGTACGGGGATTTTAACGAAGAAGTTGCGGCGCTTGTTAAAAAGGCGGGTTTTCTCGGCGCCTGTATAACAAAAACTGGTATCGTAAAAAGGGGAGCAGATTTTTTTGCGTTAAAAAGGGTTGCAATAAGACATAATACCGATTTTTTTAAATTTAAAAGAAAGATATTTAAAGTGAAGCTGTTTTATTAACAGGTCAGGTGTGCCGGCAAATGACAGATAATAAAAAAGTAAAGAATATTTTAATTATAAAATTAAGTTCTATAGGCGACTGCCTTCTTGCGACTCCCGCAATCGAATCGATAAGGAAGGGTTATCCGGACAGCTTTATTACATGGCTTATAGAGGACAAATCTAAGGACATCGCTTTGTTAAACCCTAATGTGGATGAAGTTATAGTCATCGATAAAAAAAATTTCAAAATCCGCGACTATTTATCTTTAATTAAAAGATTGAGAAGCCGCCGTTATGATTTGTCCATCGATTTGCAGGGAGTGGACAGAACATCCGTTTTTGCCTTTTTAAGCGGGGCTAAAATAAGGTATGTGGAAGAATATGCCGATTTAGGTTTTTTGAACAATAAAAAGATTATCAGAAGAGGGAGGCCGCTTGAGCATGCCGTCAATTTTTATCAGTTTCTGGCCGAAAACGGAGGCGGAAAAAAAATACCGGATGTAAGCCTTACGCTTATCACGAGCGATGAGGATAAAAAGTTTGCCGACGATTTTTTAAGAAAGAATTTTGGGAACCTCGATAATATATTCGTGGGGATAAATCCGACGGGGGCATGGAAAACGAAGAGGTGGCCGATTAAATACTTTATAGAACTTTCTACGAGGCTCATCCTCTCTTTTAATGCAAACATCGTGATTTTCGGCGGAAAGGGCGATGAATATTTTGCGCAGGAGATTCTAAAAGAGGTTGGCGAGGGTAAAATCAAAAGCGCTATTTCTAAAACCTCGCTAAAACAGGCAAAGGAGCTTCTCGGGAAAATGGATTATTTTGTAACCCCCGATAGCGGTTTAATGCATATAGCATCGAGCATAGAAGGCCTCAAAACGATTGCGCTGTTTGGTTCAACCGATCCAAAACTTACAGGCCCCGTTGGAAAGAATAATGTAATTTTAAGAGATAACCTTTACTGTATCCCTTGTTTTAAAAAGGAGTGCCCACTTAATAAGATTGAAAACAAAAATTTGCAGGAGTGCGTTTTATGCATGAAAAGAATTACTCCCGATAAGGTTTTCAATGAAATAAGCAAAGATATAAAAGCGCAAAAGCAACACGCTCAATTATTAACCCTGCGTAAATAAATTTATTATAATTAATGTTTAAAATTATAAGGACGGAAGAAGAATTTAATGCAATCAAAGCCGATTGGGACAGGTTTACCGACAACAATTCGGACTCCAATGTATTTTTATCCCATGATTGGATAGCTTCATGGATTAAATATTTTTTAAAGGGAAAAAAGGGCAGGCAGCTTTTCGTTATAGCGGAGTATGACGATAACGAAGGTACGATAAAATCTATTGCGCCGATTTATATCGATGTTTTTTTCCTTGTTTTTAAATGTTTAAGGTTTATAAGCGATGACTATTCCGACTATTTGGGAATAGCGGCCGATAATACAGGCGCTATCTTTAACATGCTGGATGAAATTAATTCTTATTTAAATGTGAAACGCGGGGAATATAAAGAAATTAAAGAAATAAATAAAAAAGAAGAAAATGGGTTTAGGGCAGATATGATATATTTAAAACAGGTTTCCGAGGAACAAAGCGGTAAAATATTAAAATATGAAAAAGATAAACTTCATTTAACAAGGAAGTCCGGCGGGGATTGCTATTATGCCCTTCTGCCTCATACCGTAGAAAAATATCTTGAGGGGTTTAATTCAAAACAAAGGTATAATATACTGAAAAGGGTTAAGACGGCAGAAAAAAAAGGCGTTCAATATATTTCCATAAGTATTAAAAACGGCGACGGCAATAACATTGATTATTATCTTGAGGAATTTTTTAAATTACACCAAAAAAGATGGAATAAGAAGGGCAAACGGGGGGTTTTTCATAATAATAAAATAAACGCATTTTTTAAGAGCCTCTTTACCGCTTTATACAATAATGGAATTCTTAACCTGTCTTTTTTAAAGTATAATGACAGATTAATAGCCGCTTCCGCCTGTTTCGACATTAAAGATAAAAGGCAGGTTTATTTACCGGGCTTCGATCCGGAATATTCTTTTTTACAGCCCGGAATCGTGCTCACATATTATAATATAAGAGAGGCTGTTTCATTAAACTGCAAAGAGTTCGATTTTTTAAAAGGGTCTGAGGATTATAAAAGGCGCTTTCTTGCGGTAAAAAGGGCAAACTATAAGATTTATATTTATAAAACTAAGATTATTTATCCGATATTTAAATTAAATTTATTCTTAAAAAACGAGTTTTTTCCAAAAATAAAAAATATTTTTATTTGTAAATATGAATAATAATAGAAATTTTTTGATATTCGGTCATAATTACATCGGCGATACATTAATGTTGACCCCGGCTATCAGAGCCTTGAAGTCTAAATTTCCGGAGAGCAAAATTATCGCCGTAGCGTCTAAGAGCGCGTCCCCTGTTCTAAAAAGAAATCCCGATGTATGGAAAGTGGTCGAGATGGAAAAAGTAAAGGGGATGCGGGGCATATTCGGCGTGTTAAATTTATTTCTAAAATTAAGAAATATAGAATTAGAAGAATTAGGCAAAGAAAAATTTTATGCCTGCATTAATTTTTTAACCTCTTTTAAATTCGCTATTATTGGATTTTTACTTTCAAAAAAACAAATCGGTCAGAATAAAGCATTAAATAATTTTTTTTTTCATGATAAAATTGAATTCGGCGAAGGTTTACATAATATAGATAAGTCGCTTAAATTTATCGAACCGTTTTATATAAAGCAAAAATATCAGGATAGAAATTGCGCTTACGAGGTTTATGAAGAAGATATCAAAAATGCAAGAAATATTTTAAAAAATTCATTTACGGGTTATGATGAAAATAATAAAGTAGTTTTGTTTTCCCCTGGTTCTACAAGGAAGTCTAAAGAGGCAAACCCGGAAACTTTCTCTCTTTTTGCGGATTATTTAAATGGAAAAGGGTACCGTATAATTATAACAGGCTCTCAAAGAGACAGGGAACTGTCCCAAAAAATACTAAATAAAATTGAGAGTAAGCATCTTAGCGCCGACATAACCGGTTTAACCGATATTTACATGCTTGGCGGATTAATCAAGCTTTCTTGCCTTGTCGTAAGCGTTGACAACGGGACTATGCACTTAGCCTCAGCCATAAAAACCCCTCTTATAGCCCTTTTCGGCTCTACCGACCCTGCCGTCTGCGGTCCTGTTTCGGGGAACAGCTATATAATAGACAAAAAAGTGGAATGTTATCATTGCTTTTACAAGGATTGTTCAAAGAAAAATTTTAATAAAAACTATTTTCCGGATTGCATGGGGTTTATAGTATTAGACGATTTAATAGAAGGGGCAAAAAGGCTGTTAAAATGAAAATTTCAGGATTTACTTTTATCAGAAACGGGGTTTTAATGGAATATCCGTTTATAGAGTCTATTAAATCGGCTCTTCCATTGTGCGACGAATTTGTGGTTGTCGTCTGCGAAGGTTCGGATAGCACAAAGGATGAGCTGGAAAAGTTAAGAGGTGAAAATTCTAAAATCAGGCTTATAGACGAGGGTTGGAATGTTGCAAAAAAAAGCGGGTCTATTTTATCGGAAAAGACCAATATAGCGATAAAAAATATCACGGGAGATTACGGTTTATATGTCCAGTGCGACGAAGGCTTACACGAAAAGGATTATGAAAAAATAATCGGAGTGCTGGAAGACAATTTAAATAATAAGGATATAAAGGGGTTCGTATTTGATTATGTACATTTCTTCGGCGGCTATTTTTCATATGCAAAGAAGACCGAAAAAAGGTTTTTTTATGATAAAGAGGTCCGCATTATAAGAAACGACGGTACGGTATTTTCATGGGGCGACGCAATGGGGTTTAAAGATATCAACGGTTTAAAAATCAATTTGGAAAATAAAAACGCCGCACCGCTTAATGCAACGATGTATCATTACGGCAGGGCAAAAAATCCGGTTGGCATGTATAAAAAGGATAAAGAAATGGAGAGGCTTTATAACCATAAAATAATAAATA
Organism: bacterium; assembly: GCA_021802425.1. Taxonomy (GTDB): domain Bacteria; phylum SZUA-79; class SZUA-79; order Acidulodesulfobacterales; family Acidulodesulfobacteraceae; genus Acidulodesulfobacterium. The sequence continues at coordinate 69,153 of JAJZXJ010000001.1, forward strand.
TTTTAAAACACTGGGTTTCCAATTATGACCCGCGCGTCGATAAGTATATTTATTCCGATTTTAGCTGGCTTGAAAGAGTTGACAGGAATAATTTGGAATTTCATCCCGCCCCTTTTAGAGAACTTGCCTTCCGGCAGGACTGGGATGTTGACGATTTTAAAGTATTTATGAAAGAAAAAAAGGGTGTAAAGCAGTTTTTTCGCATGATAATATATAGAATCGTTAAAGATACGATAAATGAAACTTTAAATGCAATTAAAAAGGTAAAGGCTTTTTTAGGAATAAATAATAAAATAAAGTAAAGCAGGGAAAATTAAAATAAAAATAAAATAAAAAATGAGAATTCTGGAATTTATAACCCCTTCAAATATAGGAGGCGCGGAAAATTATTTAGTGAACCTTTCAAAAAAACTTAAAGAAAAAGGGAATGATGTATATATTTTATCTTCTAATCCCCAAAACAGGAAAAATCCCGATTTATCCGTTGCGGAATTTTTAAGCAAAAGCGGGTTGCCGTTTAAGCTGATGAACATCCGTTTTAAGTACAGCCCTCTTGCAATTCTTAAGGTTTTATATTTTTCAAAAAAAAATAATATCGAGATAATTCATACCCATCTTTCTAAGGCAAATATAATTGGCGCCGCCGTCTCGAAGATTTTGGGAATCAGGTCCGTGGCAACGGCTCACGGGCTTAATAAAAAATCTCAGTATAAATATACAGGCAGTATAATATGCGTATCAAACGCCGTTAAAGAAAACCTTTTATCGCAGGGCGTAAACGAAAAAATGCTTCATGTGATATATAACGGCATAGACACGGGTAAATTTAATCCAAATGCGGAAGGACTGCATAAAAGAGGATTAGATATAGCCTTTAAAGATAAAGCAGGATTTAATGCAGGTATTATTGCCAGGTTGTCCTATGAAAAAGGGGTGGATTTATTTTTAGAAGCGGCGCGCCTTACATTAAATAAAATTCCGGATTCAAAATTTTTTATTGCGGGAAACGGATTTTTAAAAGACGAATTAATAAAAAAAGCCGATAATTTAGGAATCGGTAATTCGGTTTATTTTTTAGGATTTGTAGGGGATAATCTGGTTTCTTTTATAAATGAACTGGACGTTGTTGTTTTCCCCTCATTAAAAGAGGGGCTGCCGCTTTCTCTTATCGAGTCGATGTCGATGGAAAAGGTCGTAATAGTTTCGGATGCCGGCGGAATGCCGGAGGTTGTAGAAGACGGGGAAAACGGGTTTATAGTAAAAAAGGGGGATATAGAAGGTATTTATCAAAAATTGGCTTTTGTGTATAATAACAAAAACATTATGGAAAAAATGGGCAAAGAGGCCAGAAAAACCGTAGAGGAAAAGTTTAATACGGATATTATGGCGGACAAAACCGAAGATTTATTTAAAACTATTTTACTTAATCCATCGGCTTTGCCTTAACCTTTGATCGTTAAACTTAAAGAAAACAGCTCTTATAACTTCAAATTATGCCATGAACGAAAACTTATTAAACATCGTTAAAAAATTCCATAAAGCAAAAATACTTGTTATAGGGGATATTATGGTTGACCATTTTGTTTACGGTACGGTTGACAGAATATCTCCCGAAGCCCCTGTTCCGGTGGTGCAGGTCAAATCTGAAAAATTGATGCCCGGGGGAGCCGCCAATGTCGTAAACAATGTGTCCAAATTAGGAGCTAAGGTTTATGTGGCGGGAGTTGTCGGAAATGATTATAACGGCAATATTTTAAAACGGATGGTTGACAAAGAGACTGTAAATTCCGAAGGCATATTGACGCTCGATAATTTTCAAACAATCATAAAGACAAGAGTAATTGCGCACAATCAACAAATAGTCAGATTTGATAAAGAAAATAATGGAAAATTTAGCGGGGGTGTTTATAAAGCACTTATTTCAGGTATTAAAAAAATAGCGGACGATATCGATGCCGTTATAATCTCCGATTACGGCAAGGGATTAATAGAAAAAAAGTTTTTTTCGACGGTTGTGAATTTTTTGAGGGAAAAAGGTAAATTTATATCCCTTGATCCAAAGGTCGAAAATTTTAAATTTTATAAGAATATCTCGATTTTAACGCCTAATATTAACGAAGCTTTCGGCGGGTCTGGAATCAAAATAAAAGATGAAAAAACTCTTATCAAGGCAAGCAAAATGATATTTAAGAAGGTAAAGTCCGATTATTTGCTCATTACAAGGGGGGAATCCGGTATGTCGCTTTTTTATCCGGATAATAAATCCGAGCATTTAAAAGCCCGCGCAAAAGATGTCTATGATGTAACCGGCGCCGGAGATACCGTTATTTCTACTCTTACCGTTGCCAAAAGCGTCGGCGCCGGCATTTTTGAAGCTTGCTACATTGCGAATGCCGCCGCGAGTATTGCCGTTTCGCAGTTGGGGACTTATGCGGTCGGCGTGGAAGAATTGATGAAAGTTTTATCGGAGCAATAAAGGCAGCCGCCCAAATCCCGATTTAGGAAAATAAAATCCTAAATCGGGATTTGGAAGCCATATTTCAGTTGAACTGTATGCCGGATAATTATATAATATAAGAATAAATCTACATTTGCCATTATAATTTAGGGAAAAATCGCTCTTAATGCTAATTAAATACGGATGCAAAAATTAATTAATATAGGTTTTGGAAATATCGTGATACAAAGCAGGGTTATTGCGGTTGTTTCTCCGGGCTCGTCTCCAATGAAAAGACTCAGGGAAACCGCAAAGGACGGAAACCATTTAATAGACGCGACAGAAGGCAGGAAGACACGGTCGGTTATAGTTACGGATTCGGGTCATATTATTCTTTCCGCTTTAAATACGGCAACTATTACTTCAAGATTGGAAACAAAGGACGGCTAATTTATAAATTATATAAAAATTAACGATAAACTTGTCAAAAGTCTTGATGATAAATAATAACGGTAATAATCTACCTAATATCGATGTATCATTAGACGGCTATCCAATGGGGTTGATTATTGCCGTTTCGGCGCCGTCAGGCACAGGAAAAACTACCCTTTGCAATATGCTCACAAAGGAATTTGCAGATATAAAGCCGAGCATTTCCTTTACTACAAGGCAGAAGAGAACCGGTGAAATAGACGATGTGAGTTATCATTTTATTAACGATGAAGAATTCGATAAAATGGTAGCAAATGGCGAATTTATAGAGTGGGCGAATGTCTTCGGTAAAAGGTATGGAACGGCATATAAATCCATTTTCTGCAATAATGCCGGTCATTTAAACGATACTCTTTTAGAAATAGATGTTCAAGGTGTTGAGAAACTTATAAAATATTTTAAGGATAGGGAAGATTCCGGCAGGCTGGTTACTATATTTATAACGCCGCCCACGCATAATGATTTAATAGATAGATTAAGAAAAAGGGGCGGAATGAGCAGCGAAGAGTTAAAAAAACGGTACGATGTCTCTTATGTCGAACTTAAAAAAAGCAATATTTACGATTATATAATAACAAATGATGTTTTAGATAAAGCATATTTGAAATTAAAATCCATTATAATTGCCGCGAGATGCAGGAATATAAAAAAATATAAAATATAAAAAATTGATTTTACTAATTTTAAAATAAATAATTTAAGGAGATAAATTAAATGGCAAGAGTTACGATTGAAGATTGTTTAGTAAATGTCGAAAACAGGTTTGCGCTTGTTGTAATAGCTGCTAAAAGGGCAAGGCAGCTTCTTGAAGGCGCGCCGCCGAAAGTAGTAAGCAAAAATAAACCTATAGTCGTAGCTTTGCGGGAAATTGCCCAGGGATATGCCAAAGTTAAATCGGCCGATTAATTTACTTTTGCTATAGCGCCAAATTATATAATACTATGAATTCATATGACCAACTTGTTACCGTTAATCCCTCCAGCGATTTTAGCTCGCTAAACCTCTTAATAGAAGCATTTAGAAATAATATTAATAACATTTCGGATGTCAATATAGATGATATACATGATGAAAAGTTTAAGCTTTTTAAAAAGGCTTATAATTTTTCAAAACAGGTTCATCAGGGGCAAAAAAGGGAATCGGGAGAACCTTATCTGACGCATCCTATCGAGGTAGCAGCCATTGTGGCAGGCTTAAGGATGGATTGTGCCTCGATTGTCGCCGCCTTGCTTCACGATACGGTTGAAGATACTCTTGCAACCTTGGATGATATAAAAAATGAATTTGGAGAAGAGGTTGCTTTTATAGTAGATGGACTGACAAAGCTAGGAAAGCTATCTTTTCAAAGTTCGGAAGAGCTTGAAGCGGAAAATATCAGAAAAATGATTGTGTCGATGGCCAAAGATATCAGAGTTATAATAATAAAATTGGCCGACAGGCTGCACAATTTAAGAACCCTTGATTTTTTGACAAAAGAAAAACAGATAAAGATAGCGCAAGAAACCCTCGATATTTATGCCCCCCTTGCCAATAGATTAGGTATATTTTTTATAAAAAGCGAGCTTGAGGATTTATCGTTTAAATATTTAAACCCTGAAGCTTATAAGGATTTATCCTTTAAAATAAATAAAAAGAAAGCGGAGAGAGAAAACTATATCGAAAGGGTTATCGGCATATTAAAAGAAAACTTGGAAAAACATAACCTAAAGGCTGAAATTTATGGAAGACCGAAGCATTTTTACAGTATTTATAGAAAGATGATCGAGCAGCATGTCAGCTTCGAGGATATATACGATTTATTGGCTTTAAGAATCATAGTGAATACCGAAACGGAATGTTATGAAACTCTGGGTTTAGTCCATTCTATCTGGAAACCTGTATCTGGCAGAATTAAAGATTATATTGCAATGCCAAAAGCAAATTTGTACCGTTCGCTTCACTCAACGGTAATTGGTCCCGAAGGCATGAGGGTCGAGATTCAAATAAGAACGAAACAGATGCATTTTATCGATGAATTTGGTATTGCGGCGCACTGGAAATATAAAGAGAATATGTCGTTTGAAAAGAGCGATTTAAATCAGTTCAACTGGCTAAGGCAGCTTGTCGAATATCAGAAAGAGCTCAAAGATCCCCGCGAATTTTTAGACAGCGTAAGGATAGACCTTTTTCAGGAAGAGGTTTATGTTTTTACCCCTAAAGGCAAAGTTATCGCCTTGCCAAAGGATTCTACCCCGATAGACTTTGCATATTACATTCACACCGAGATCGGCGATAAAGCAATGGGAGCCATAGTTAACGGCGTAATAGTTCCGTTAAGGCATAAATTATCTAACGGCGACATAGTGGAAATAATCACAAAAGAAGACCACCACCCTTCAAAGGACTGGCTGAAATATGCCAAATCTTCCAAGGCATTGTCAAAAATAAGGAGCTATATAAGGCAGACCGAAAGGGATGAAAGCATTATAGCGGGGAAAGAAATTTTAGAAAGGGAATTTAAAAAGATTGGCGATAGAAAGATAGATTTTAAAGAAATGGTAAATCTCGCTCTTCAAAAGCTGTCTATTAAGGATGAAGAAGACCTTTACGCGGGTGTAGGCTACGGCAAATATTTGCCATCTTATATCTTTTTAACCGCGATACCCGATTTTAAAAAAACAGGCAGCCTGTCTTTAATAACCAAAACAACAGAAAATGTAATAAACAGGATTCTAAAAAAGATAAAACCGGGGGCAAGAAGCCACATTAGATCAAGAGGCGAGGCGGTTATTTCACCGTTTGGCGGCGATTTGCTGTACAAGCTTGCAGGCTGCTGCCGTCCTATACCCGGAGACGATATTATCGGGTTTATTTCACGAGGAAGAGGCGTTATAGTCCACAAATCCGATTGCAAAAACATTATAGGCGTCGATGAAAACAGGCTTATTAAGGTCGGCTGGAAAGCTGCTTTAGAATCTTCCGCATCGGGTTTAGGTTTTTTCGAGACTAAAATAAAGATTATTACGGAAGACAAAAAAGGTATTTTAGCCAATATCGCCACATTAATATCCGAAAAGGGGGCAAATATTTCAAAAGCACAGGTAAGAACCCTTAAAGACGGAAGGGCGGTTCACTTATTCGACATCGAGGTAAAAGATAACGCGCAGGTAGATTTAATTATCGGCGGCATAAAAGGCGTTAAGGGCGTAATAAAAGTCAGCAGGGGGTAATGCCCTAAAACTGCCGTAATCCAGCCCTTCGTCATTACAGGTTTATAAGCGCGTAAATGCCCTATTCCTCTTATCCGTACAAAAAGAAGAATAGGGCATTACCCGCGGGCGTTCCGTGTTTATTTAACTATGTTGACTATATTAATGGACGAGCGGATAATTTTTGACATCTTTCTGATGAACAAGCGTATAGGTGTGTTTATTCCACGAAGACATGCCGAATCTTAGTATTTTAACATGATAGCCCATTGATAATAATATAGAAGCCGCCATAGATTCCCACTGCCCGACATAGCAAATAGATATTATAGTATGATGTTTTGGAAGCATTTTTAAATACCTGGGAGTAAAAACCACCTGCAGGGGAATATTGTGCGCGCCGGGTATATGTCCCATTTTTACAAACGCGACGGGTTCCCTGACATCCATAAGAAAATAATGTTTCGGGTTATGCTCGACTATATATTCTTTGTAAAGAGCGGCGGCAAGTATCTGCGGTACCCCGACCTTGCCCATGGCAGGATTCATACCTTTTCCTGCAATGTTGATGCCAAGATGGTGCGGATTTAACGCATTATAAGCTTTTTTCGCCATTGCCCGATTAATACCTCCTGCATAAGAAACACCCGCGGAAGACAGGATAAAAATAAGACATAAAAAAATAATTTTTCTCATAAATACCTCCTACTAATTTAATTGTTATAACTAGCTTTTAACAGCCGGAACGCACCAAATATAAATTATGTTAATATAAAAATATATACATATGTGAATATATATATTAATAACAAATACTATTATATAGTATAATAATAGTATAACAAATATCAAAAGTCAAATCCCCATTTAGAAACTGTCAAAACAGCCTTCTAAATTTGACTTTTAAATATAATTATTGTATGATATATAATATCTCAAATAATCATATAGTAAAATACTATTAAATAAAACTAAATAAAGAAGAGCTAAATATGAAATTTATGACAAGCAAAGAATTAAGGAGTAATCCGTCAAAGCTTTGGGAATCAGGCACGGGCGAGGAAACCGTAATAACGGTGAACGGAAAACCTAAGGCTATCGTGATTGAAGCGGAAAACGGCGACATAGAAGAACAGTTGAAATCGATTAGAAGGGCAAAAGCTCGGTCGGCTCTCGATAAATTAAGGACTTATTCAGTAAAGTGCGGTTTAAATAAACTGACGAACGAAGATATTATTGCCGAGGTTAAAAAAGCAAGGAAGCAAAAGGATTCCGCATGAACGTCGTACTCGATACGAACGTCATAGTTTCCGGGATTATCAAACCTGATGGTTCTCCGGCTAAGTTGTTAAATATGGTGGTTAACGGAACGTTGACGATTAACGCGGATACGAGAATCTTGTCCGAATACGGCAGGGTTTTAAACAGTCCTAAGTTTTCTTTTCCCGAAACTCTTATAACACAATTATTGCATTATATATCGTCAGAATCCAAACTTGTAACGCCGGATCCGTTTTTGTTCCCCGTTAAAGACCCGTCTGACCTTCCTTTTATAGAGATAGCCGTCCAAGAAGACATACCTTTGATAACCGGCAATATTAAACATTTCGAGGATATTGAAAACATCAGGCTTTATTCCCCGACGAGATTCTTAGAAAAATTTGGATTATAACGCGCCTGCTCACGTATTCTTACTTCCCTACCGTTAAATATGTCCGTGTCCATCTACCGATTTTTAAATAGCAACTTGACATAACCCAATTTTTTTATTGACATTTCTGGCTCTGACCCCGTTTTGCAAAAGTGGGTACCTCCTCCTGCAATCCCTCATTAAAGATATTTACATTGACTTAAACTTAACGATATTATATAAAAAATAAGAAGGGATTAAGCCGTCCAGTTAAACCGAAATCCCCATTTAGAAACTATTTTAGATATTCCAATATTAATTGTATATTCTAAATCGGGATTATGGCGTTTCATGATTTAATCCGCATGTTTAATATATCTCTTTTTCATAAGCGTTATGATATAATAAAAAAGCGCCGGAAAAATATATTATCGATTGAATGTTTATTACTTATTTTTATTTATACAAAATAATGCGGAGGATTATTAAAAATGATTTCAGGTTATCCATTGATAAGACCTCGGAGATTAAGAACTTCTCCTAATTTATCAAGGTTGGCAAGAGAAGTGTCCCTTGAGCCGTCAAAATTTATTATGCCTTACTTTGTAACCCATGGAAAATCCATAAAAGAACCGATAGGGACAATGCCCGACCAGTTTCGTTATTCGGTGGACGAACTTTTAAAAGAACTTAAAAATGTAATCAGTCTTAATATCGGCGGTATCCTTCTTTTCGGCGTTCCTGAACGCAAAGATGAATTCGGCTCCGAAAGCTATTCGGCAGGCGGCATAGTTCAACAGGCATTAAAGAGCATAAAGGATATTTATCCCGGTCTAATTGTTATCACGGATGTTTGTTTATGCGACTATACCTCCCATGGGCATTGTGGAATCGTTGACGAAAACGGTTATGTAAAAAACGATGAAACCCTCGAATATTTGGCAAAGATTAGTGTTTCTTATGCAAAAGCAGGTTCGGATATAATAGCTCCGTCGGATATGATGGATGGAAGGGTAAAAAAGATACGGGAGGCTTTAGACGACGAAGGGCTTATAAATATCCCTATAATGTCTTATTCTTCAAAATATGCCTCATCCTTTTATGAACCTTTCAGGGATGCGGCAGACTGCTCTCCAAAATTCGGCAACAGAAAATCTTATCAGATGGATCCTTCTAATGCCGCGGAGGCTATTCTCGAGACGCGGCTAGATTTAGACGAGGGCGCGGATATTATTATGGTTAAACCGGCTTTAAGCTATCTCGATGTTATCTTCAGGATAAAACAGGCATTCCAGAGACCCCTTGCCGCATATAATGTATCGGGCGAATACTCCATGATAAAAGCGGCGTCCAAACTCGGTTATTTAAAAGAAGACGATGCAGCGCTTGAAATGCTTACTTCTATTAAAAGAGCAGGGGCAGACATTATAATAAGCTACTACTCTCTTTATATCGCAAAATTATTAAACGGTCATACCGGATAAAATTTGGTATCCTTGACATTATTATAGCAGACCTATTTTTTACCTTTTATCTTTACCCCCCAAAATATTATTATTTTATAAACGCTGTTTGATTTTTTAAATTTTATGGTGTATAATTTTATTAAATAGCGTATCTATAAACTATAATCTTACATGGTTTATAATTTATTTATCTATATAGCATTATATTTGCATATATAAATATAACATCGTTATAAAATTTATAAAACTAAAATAAAGGGGGGATTGACAATGGAAGGAAATTTCGAAAGAGCAGGCAGGGATGAATTTGTAAGTCGTCTTATTCATGACAACGCCTATAGAGATTTAAAGCATGAGCTTATTTTGGATTTGTTGAACGATAAGGTTTTGCGTGAAAAGTTGGTAAAAACGCTTATAAATTATCTTGTTATATGCAACAAATGCGGCGAAATCCAGATAAAAGAAAAAACAAAGGTGGCCGAACACGACAATAAGCATTATTGTTTTTCATGCTATTACGGAAAGTCTTAATGCATCGGCCCTCCGGCTTTTAATTTTACAATTACGGGAATATGCGGAAGTTCTGCGTTTTTAACCAAGCTTAAACCAAATTTGGCCAATTGACAAAGGACATCCTATTAGCTATAATAATACCGACACATTGACGGATTGTCGTAGATTTTTAAATAAATAAATCCAATAATTAATATACAATGCCTATGGGCCGCGCCAAAAATTACCCTTTATTTATAAACGGAGAGTGGATAGAAAAACAAGAAACTTACGATATAATAAATCCCTTTAACAATGAAGTTGCGGGCTTATTAAGCAAGCCGGATAAAACCGATATCGAATCAGCCGTTTCTTCTGCCGAAAAGGGTTTTTTAAAAATGAAAAATCTTCATGCCTATGAAAGGTATGAAATCCTAGAAAAGACAGGGAAAATTTTAGAACGAAATTCAAAAGAAATAGCCCGTTTTATCTCTCTTGAAGCCGGTAAGGCCTTGAAATATTCCATAATCGAAACGCAAAGGGTGGTTAATTTATTTAAATTTGCCGCCGAGGAGGCAAAAAGGATACACGGCGAAACTGTTCCGATGGACATTGTTAAGGGATTCGAGAATAAAATCGCTTTTTATGTGAGAATCCCGATAGGTATTATTGCCGCCATCACCCCTTTTAATTTCCCGATAAACCTTCCCGCGCACAAGATTGCTCCGGCAATAGCCGCGGGCAATAGCATAGTTTTTAAACCATCCATAAACGGTTCTATCGCCGCTCATTATCTTGTCAGCGCTTTAATCGAAGCAGGTTTGCCAAAAGAGGCCATAAACCTTTTATATGGCGATAAGGATACGGGGGAAGCAGTTGTCTCAAATGAAAAGATACGAATGATCAGTTTTACCGGAAGCCCCAAAGCGGCGAAAGAGATAATGTCAAAGGGCGGGCTTAAAAAATATACTATGGAACTTGGCAGTAATTCCGCCCTCATTATCGATAGATCGGCAAATATTATTGAAGCGGCAAGAAAGGCCGTAGTAGGGTCGTTTTATAATTCAGGGCAGGTCTGCATTTCACTTCAAAGAATATATGTCCACAAAAATATCGAAAAAGAGTTTATAGAGCATTTTATTAAGGAAACTAAAAAATTAAAAACAGGCGATCCCGCAGATGAAAATACCGATATAGGTCCGATTATTAATTCCGAGGCAAAACAGAGAATAGTCCAATGGATTGACGAGGCGGTAAAAGAAGGGGCGAGGGTTGAACTTGGGGGTGATTTTAACGGAAACATTATGAATCCAACCATATTTTCTAATGTTAATCCTAAAATGAAAATATCCTGCCTCGAGGTATTTGCTCCAATCGTTTCGGTCGTCGGCTTTAACGAAATTACCGAGGCGGTTCATTTTGTAAATGATTCCATATATGGTCTTCAGGCAGGCGTCTATACAAATGACATTAAAAACGCCCTGTATTGCATTAAACACATAGATGTGGGCGGAATATTAATAAACGACATTCCGACAACAAGGGCAGATCATCAGCCCTATGGCGGAGTTAAAGAATCGGGGCTCGGCAGGGAAGGAATAAAATATGCGCTGGAAGAAATGACAGACCTTAAATTTATCAGCTTTAGTTGATTTTAATTTTATTATTACGGCGCGTCTTTCTTTTCGTTTGTATTTAAATCAAAAGCTTTTTTAAAAAATATTTCCGCTTCGTTTGATTTCCCCGAATTTTTTAAGCATCTTGCGTATTCATAAAAATACCTCGGGTTATTCGGATTGTATGCCGTCGCTTTCTTTAAATATTTCAAGGCGCTGTCATAGTAAAGCATTAATTCGTTATAAATTTTTTCGTTATAAATGGAATTATATATGCTCCTATCCCCGTCAATACTTTCAAAATCCTTTACTTCTAAGAGCTTTTCCTCATTGTTAATATAAAATAAATCTATTAATTCATCTAAAATAAACAGTCCTGTCATAAAAAATATTTCATCCTTTGAATAGTATCCCTCGGTTCTTTCTTTCCATAATTTAAGTATTTGAAAGAATCTTTCATATAATTCGTTGAACGAATTAATATCAAATCCGCCTGATACATTCTCCTTTTTCTTTCTCCTGAATTCTTCGAAGGGGTCTTCCTCTCCCATTTGCAAATGCGCATCCCTTAAATAGCTTTCCATTTCCTCATTATATGCCAAAAACGGAATCTCCCTGCTAAAAATCATTAAGTTATAGAAAAATGTTAATTTGCCGAATTCTTTATTTTCAAATAAAAATTTACATAAATCATAAAGATATGGGGTAAAATAATCTCTGTCCTTCACTCTGGGAGACATTTTCCACATTTCCGCATATACGGCTATAAGCTCACCAGTGTATTTTTTGTTATATTTTGCGAGCTTTTTAAAAGCCCCGATAAGTATTTCATAATAATTGCATATTATTTTATCGAACAATATCCTTTTTCCGTTTTCATCCAATTCCTTATCGTTTTTATTATATTCGCCGTCTATGTCATACGATTGCCTGAATGCATCGATATGCTCTTTTAATAAATCATATTTTTTTGCTTCATTTGAGGCGGTTTCCGTTTCCGCCGGACTTGCGCCTTGCCGGACCTGCGTTTCGTTTTCGTTAGTATTTTTCATATTTTCAAATCTTTCCATATAAATTAAATTTTGAATTTCATAGGCTTGTTGCCAATTCTTGAATAAAGTTATTTAATGCCGTTTTAACTATATTTTTGTCCTCCTCGTTATCTATTGCCGCCTTTGCCGAAATTAATCTGAACTCCTCGCCGGTTTTTTGATCTATAAACAGCATCTTAATCTTGCCGGGTTTGTCTATTAACATATTAAGTCTTAAAGCGGAGTTAGATTCCACCTCTAACTTTAAACCGTTTAAAAATATTTTATCGCTCAAATTTAATCCTCCTGTCCCGCTTACAATATTTTTGGCGTTTTTTTCCTCCATATTTACGGTATTATCTTTTGCGTTTGTGATTTTGGAATTATATAATTCCCTGTACACGGAACTATTTTTATCTAAAAGAAGTTTATAAGAATCGACAAGTTTATGGGTGCCTTCGCTTAACGCGATGTAGTTTTTTACATTTTCTTTTCCCCCGTCCTGAAGTTGTGTAATATGATGCACTTGAATTTTATCTAAGTTTTTACCTTCTATATTCATATGCAATATATCCCTTGTTTTTACATAATCCTTAATTTTTTGCCAGTTATGAATAGATTCCATTTCAATGGCATTTTTCCCGTCGATATTAACCCTGACATTTTTAAACCCGTCTGCCGTCTTTTTGTAATCACGCAATATTCCAAGGGACGGTTTTTGATTATCAGGGTTGCCCTTGCCGGTTTGCAGCCCATTATTAAAATTATATACGGAAGGCATTTCAGCGATAGAGTATTCCACTTTTTTATAATTATTCGGATGTTTAATTATAATAATTCCGGGAGAAATATTATCAGGGTCGATATTTATATTATTTTGTTTTAATGAAAAATAATTTTTTAAAGTTAAATCGGATAATTTAAATTCATTATTAAAATTATTATCCGCCCCAAAATTGTTTGCCTTTCTCGCAAGATTAATTTCCATAAATTTATCTTTAGACATTATTATGTTTTTAATTGTGGTATTCCTTCCATATACCGTCATCGATTGGAACGATGCCCCTTGAACTTCTACGAAATTATTTTTAAGAAATATATTGTTATAATTATTTCTGACATTTTTATCGATAAAGCCATAAGTATTGCACAAAAAATCCTCGTCGTTTTTAATTATAAAACCGGAATTTAAAAGCGATTTGACCTCCCGTCCGCCGTTCTCGATATCCTTGAATTTGTTCTTGTTTTCTAAAGAATTGGATAAACCGCCTTTACTTTCATTGTTGATTTTACCGCCCAGAAATTTATTGTCTTCCACGATATTAAGTTCCATTACGACATTGCTCCTTATCATTTTTCGAACAATATTATGATAAATATTTACGATAAAATTAATATATCATTATAATGTTTCAATATTATGACAGTTTTGTTAAATTTGCGTTAAATTTTTGTTAAATTTATGTGTAAAAACGATTAAAAAAATTAGGGAAATATGTTAATATATAACATTGCCGTTATCCTTTAAGGCATAACCGGATTAAAATGAAAATAAATTTAAATGATAATTTATAAAGAATATGAATAAAAATAATAAGTTATATATTTACAACACCGCCTCCTCATCAAAGGAGCTTTTTAAACCTATCGAGGGGAACAGGGTCTTAATGTATGTTTGCGGAATTACCGCTTACGACCTGTCTCATATCGGGCATGCGCGCGCATACATTACCTTTGATATAATATACAGATATTTAAAACGGCTTGGTTATGATGTCGTATATGTAAGGAATTTTACCGATATAGACGACAAGATAATCAAAAGGGCGAATGAAGAGAACGCCACCGTAAGTTCGATTTCCGAAAAATATATAGGTGAATATCATAAAGATATGAATGCACTTTCCGTTTTGCCGCCCGCATATGAACCAAGGGCTACCGAAACCATTAAAGAAATGATTGATTTAACAAGAGGTCTTATAGATAAAGGTCATGCGTACGAGAAAAACGGGGATGTTTTTTTTAGGGTGAACTCTTACAAAGGATACGGAAAACTTTCGCACAAAAACTTGGGCGAACTTTTGGCCGGCGCAAGAATCCCGTTAAACGAAGAAAAGGAAAACCTTCTAGATTTCGCTCTCTGGAAGAGGTCGAAACCGGGCGAGCCGTTCTGGGACAGCCCCTGGGGAAACGGGAGGCCGGGCTGGCATATAGAATGCTCTGCGATGAGTATGAAGTTTCTGGGAGAAAGCATAGATATTCACGGGGGAGGGTCAGATTTGATATTTCCGCATCATGAAAACGAGATAGCCCAATCCGAAAGCTATACGGGAAAGAAGTTTGTGAATTACTGGATTCATAATGGATTTGTTAATATTAATAACGAAAAGATGTCCAAATCGCTTAAAAATTTTATTACGGTCAGGGATTTGCTTGAAAAATACAATCCCGAGGTTATAAGGCTTTTTTTTATGTTTACCCATTACAGGTCGTTTATAGATTTTTCGTTTGAGGGGCTTGAAAGCGCAAAACATAGCCTTGCAAGGCTTTATCAGGCTATAAATTTATATAAAGGTTTTAAAGACAAGGTAGATAAGGGCATCATTAAGATTAACTATTTATTAAACGGGGAAACGGAAGAAATTAAAGATTTTAATAACGATTTTTATGATGCGATGAATGACGATTTTAATACTCCTTCGGCTTTATCGGTGATATTCAACCTCGTAAGAAAAATTAATAAAATTATTAACGATTCTTTATTGAGCGGCTCTATAAACCATAATGACTTAAACTTTTTAGATAAAGCGCTATTACTTATCCCCGTGGTTTCGGACATATTTGGAATTTTAAAAGAAAATCCTGAACTTTTCATTGAAACGAATCTTAAAGATACATCAAAAATATCTTTAACGGAGGAAGAAATACAGGCTTTTATTGAAAAACGCAATATGCTCAGGCAGAAAAGGGAATATAAAATGGCGGATGAAATTAGAAATATGCTGCTGAAAAAAGGGATATTACTGGAAGATTCCAATTACGGAACCACTTTTAAAATAATAAACGGATAAAAAGAAAATCACCCTCCTTTACTATATAATGTCAGGGGAGGGATGGGGGCGGGGTATATATGAATATTAAAGAAATGGCGGATGAATTTCTTGTTTGCCCAAAATGCCATGGACATCTTGAGTTCATGTCGGTACGGGAGGATGACAAGAATGAAAAAAAGATATTGGCTTGCAATGCCTGCGGCGTATATTATCCAATCGAGGATGACATCCCGATACTTCTCATAGAAGAAGCCAAAAAAATAAATAAATAACCTGCTAATTAATTCATAAATGGATAATTTTGTAAAAATCAAACAAACTCTGGCGCTTGACGAACCCCTTTTTTTAAAAATAAAAGAAAATATTTATAGCGGCGGCAATGCGGGCGGCGATAATTTAAGGCCTAAAAAGTTCTGGCTTTTTGCCGAATCGCTGGGCGAATTCAGGCTGGCTTTATATATTATAAGCATTATTAATAATATATCGGAAAAAAATAACGATAAAAATAAACCGCTATTTTTTATTAGTTTTAAGACAAATTCCGCTTATGCCCTTGCTAAAAAAATATTAAATCCGCCCGCGGATTTTAACAATATAATATATTTTTTTCATCCGGCCGGTATTTTTAAAAAATTGCCGAACCTTTATGTGTCAACAATTAAGCCGGATTATTTTATATCTATCGAACACCCCGTATCTAATAAGTTAATCAGGGAACTTTTAAATGTTAACGCAAAGATATGTTTCCTCGATATAAATCCGCTTTTTTTTAAAAAAATCAGGACCCTGTCCGTAAAACATTCGCAAACTATTTTCATAACGGTATCCGGCGAGGGTAATAAAATTTTTTTAGAAAAAATTTTATATTCGGATTCTTTAAATAATCCATTTCTAATAACCGTTTTACCGGATTCTTTAAAATTTAATTTAGATTTGGATAATAACGGGAATAATACGGAAGTTAAACGCGATAACGATAAAGACTTAGTCATATCTTTCGTATCCATTCATAAAAATGAATCAAAGTTTATCCTCGAAATGGTTAAAGATATCACGCTTGACAAGGACTTAAATCAAAACCGTAATTTAAAATTTATCTTTGCTCCAAGAAATATAAAAATCTCATCAAAATTATTTAAAATTGCCTCAAATTTAAATCTTAAACCCGCGTACCTTAAAAATATTAACGATAAAGATATACGGGCGGGATTTCTGAAAAATAATAGTTTTCAATCGCTTATCGTTAACGATTACGGCAGTCTTGACGGCATATATCCGTTATCGGATATCGTCTATGTCGGGAAAAGCCTGTACGAAAGCGAAAGAGGGGGGCATAATATATTAGAGCCGGCTTCATTCGGAAAGGCTGTAATAACGGGCAGTTATGCGTATAATTTTCGCGATATTATTGCCTGCATGCTAAAAAATAACGCTATAGCGGTTATCACGGAGCGGGATTTTAAAAATACTTTATATAAACTTATAAATGATGATATATACAGGCGGAATACCGGTTTAAACGCTTTAAACTATTATCTCGAAAAAAGGGATAAATCAAAAGAGGCTTTAATTAACTATTTATCCGCTAATTTTATAAAACCTTAAATCCCTGTAAAAATAAAAAGCTTTTACTTATAACAATAATATCAATAACAATAATATGAACCTGCCTATATTAGTTTTAATGTCTAAATCGGCTTTGCTCTTCTTAATATTTTTCTTTTTATTTTTATACATAAGGGTAAAACTTTTTAAATTAAAAATTAGTTTTTTAAATTTTGAACCGTCTAAAAGGCACAAAAACCTTGTTGAATTAAACGGAATAATACATTTTCATACGGTTTATTCGGACGGCTCGGGAAAAATCGAGTATATCATTAAAATTGCAAAAAGGCTTAAAGCCGATTTTTTAATTTCATCCGACCATAATACCTTAAAGCCAAAATATGACGGCTTAGAGGGTTATTACGGCAGGCTTCTTTATTTTGCCGCCGAAGAAATAAATACCGGGTTCGGACATCTTTTGGCAATCGGCATAAATGATGAGATTAAAAGGGGGGATTACTTCGATGTGCTGTCCAAAATTAAAAAACAAAACGGCGTCTCTATAATTTGCCACCCGCACAACTGGTGGACTCCATGGAAAAATTTTAAAGTGAAAGGTTATGACGGGATTGAAATCATAAACCTTGATTCACAGTGGAGAGGGATGAACCCTTTGTACATATTTCTTGTTTTTTTAACATACAGGATAAATCCGTTTTATGCCATGCATTTTTTATCGCATAAACCGAAAAAAACCATAAAATTTTGGGATAGCGTTCAAAAACATAAGGATTTAAAAACAGGCATAGCCTCGACGGATGCGCATTCCAATGTTAAAATAACGAAGAATTTTAAGATTAAAATGCCTAAATACGAGGAGTTGTTCACGGTTGCAAGGACTCACATTTTGCTTGATAAAAAGCCCTCGGGAGATCAAGATAACGATAAAAAACTTATAGCAGGGGCAATAAAAAACGGAAAATGTTATTTTTCATACGATATGTTTGGACACCCGCAAGGTTTTTATTTCGAGATATTTTACGATGATAAGTTTTATGTTAGCGGCGATACATTAAATATGGACAAAAAAGATAAAAATGC
This sequence comes from bacterium, assembly GCA_021802425.1. GTDB lineage: Bacteria > SZUA-79 > SZUA-79 > Acidulodesulfobacterales > Acidulodesulfobacteraceae > Acidulodesulfobacterium. The sequence goes on from JAJZXJ010000001.1 coordinate 87,204, forward strand.
TATAATATATTCCGGCATTAAGATTAATCCTAAAAAAAATAGATTTGTCATAAGCCTGTTTCATAACGGCGCGAGGATATTTTCTTCTAAAAATAAAGATTTGGAGTACAAAATAGAACCGGTTTCTCGTTCATCGTTTTTTAGGGTTGAGATAGATGTATATTTCGGATGGAAGAAAATAACATATCTTTATTCCAATAATATCGAAGTTTATCGGACTATTCCAGATTAAGTTTACCGGTTAAATATAACAAATTAAATATAATAAAAATGATTGACATAGAGAAATTAGATAAAGAATTTGTCTGGCATCCCTTTACTCAGATGCTAAACTGGGAAAACGAGCAAAACATTGTTATAGAAAGGGGTGAAGGGGTTTATCTTTACGATATTCGCGGCAACAGGTACATAGACGGCGTATCGTCTCTCTGGGTAAATATCTTTGGGCATAATAACAGGGAATTAAACGAAGCTATTAAGGAACAGGTTGATAAAATATCCCACAGCACGCTTTTGGGGCTTGCAAATGTTCCATCCGCTATCCTTGCCCAAAAACTTATAGAAATTGCCCCAAAAAATCTCAAAAAGGTTTTCTATTCCGATTCCGGTTCGACATCCGTTGAAATAGCCTTAAAGGTTGCATTTCAATATTTCAAGCAAAAGGGCGCAAAGTTTAAAAATAAGAAAAAAATAATAGCGGCAACATCCGCTTATCACGGGGATACTCTTGGGAGCGTTTCCGTCGGGGGGATAGAAATGTTTCATTCTATTTATAAGCCGCTCCTTTTTGACACTATAAGAATTACATATCCTTATTGCTACAGGTGTCCGTTTAATCTTAAATATCCGGACTGCGAACTTCACTGCGCTAAGGAAGCCGAAAAGGTTATCGGCTTTCATGCTGACGAGGCATGCGCGCTAATTATCGAACCTATGATACAGGGAGCTTCGGGTATGATAACTATGCCGGTCGGATATATGAAAAAAATAGAAAAGGCATGCAAGGATAATGATGTTCTTTTGATACTGGACGAGGTCGCAACGGGGTTTGGCAGAACCGGCAAAATGTTTGCCGCCTTTCACGAGGATATTCATCCCGATATAATGTGTATTGCCAAAGGAATTACGGGGGGGTATCTCCCGATGGCGGCGACGCTTTTTACCAAGGAAATTTATGAAGGGTTTCTGGGAAATTATGAAGACAATAAGACTTTTTTCCATGGACATACTTATACGGGGAACCAGCTTGCCGCTGCTGCTGCCGTCAAATCCGCCGAGCTTTTCGAAAAATATGACCTGCTGAATAAAATTAAGCCGTTAATATCTCATTTTAACGAAACCCTTAAGGACTTTAAGCTGCTTAACATCGTGGGAGATATAAGAAACATAGGGCTTATGGCGGGCATAGAATTGGTCAAAGACGGAAACACAAAGGAAACTTTCGCACAAAAAGAAAGAATAGGGCATAAAGTTATTCTTAAGGCGCGGGATATGGGTGTTATCATAAGGCCGCTCGGCGATGTTATCGTTATAATGCCGCCCCTTATCATTGACAGGCAAACCCTTGACACGCTCTTATCGGTAGTTTACGACTCTATCAAGTCCGTAAGCAGGGGAGAGCGGATATGACTTTAAATCCTAAAGACTTACTAAATAACGGCTACATTGGAATTTTTATACATTGGGCGCTTTCTTTAGGGTATCCGGGCATTATTTTTTTAATGATTCTGGAGTCTTGCGCCCTCCCCGTTTCATCCGAGGTTGTTTTAGGGTTTTCCGGTTTTTTATCGGGAGAGGGTAAGATAAACTTTTATCTTGTGGTTTTGAGCGCAACCGTTGGAACATTTATCGGCTCATCCCTGCTCTATTATATCGGAAAAAAGGGCGGAAGACCGTTAATCGAAAAATACGGGCGATATTTTCTTATTAATAAAGACGATATGGATAAAGCAACCGCATGGTTTAAAAAATATGGAGGTTTTGCGGTATTTGCCGGCGTTTGCCTGCCTGTCATAAAAACCTATATAGGTTTTCCGCCGGGCGCTTCCCTTATGAATTATAAAAAATTTAGCCTTTACATCATATCAGGCTCCCTTGTTTATAATACGGGTATAACATATTTAGGTTTGATAGTGGGGAAAAATATAAAGGTTATCCTCCCATACTTTAGCAAATTTGGAACCTTCATAATATTGATTGTTGCAGTATTTATAACAATATACCTTTACAGGCATATCAAATCGGCGCTCAAAAATTAACCGTTACGGGACACTGCGGGTATGGATATGTTTTTCAATAAGAATAAGAACCCTCATCCTGCCGCAACCGCCCGCTTTGCCGCTTACGGAGAAATCGTTTCCAATTTTGCCTATATGCCTTTTAGTTTTAAAAAACGAAAGGGAATGCAAAACAGTGAAGCCTCTAATAATGCAAATCTTGTAAATTCAAATATCTTATTGCCGGCGGCATCTTTAATTTTATCCATAATTCTTACTATCTTATTGAATAAAAATACAATTATTAACCCTGTCCTTATTTTTACGGAATATATTTGTATATGGATAATATTATCCCTATTTTTAATTATTTCTAAAAATAAAATTAATAATATAAATATAAGTCAAAAAATTGACACAAAAAATTTACCCGATAATTTTAAAAATAGCTTATGTAATATATCTTGCCAAACCGAGATTTATAAAAAAAATAAGCCGTTTGACCTGGGTATTTTAAGCGGAAATAAAAAATTTCCGAATCTGCTAATCGGGCTTGATAGGAAAAAAAGGTTTGAACATACGCTCATCGTTTCTCCTACCGGAGGCGGAAAGACATCCCGCTACATAATTCCTAATATTATAAATGACGCAAAATATGCCAATTTAAGCATATTTACGATAGACATCGACAGCCCTTACCTTTATGAATCCGTTAAAAAAGAATGGATGGAATCGGGGAGAAAGATTATACATTTTGACCCTTACTTTCCAGAAAGACAAGGCGGCGCCCTTCCAAAAATCCATTTTAATCCCTTAATAGACAAGCAAAAAAAACATCTTTCAAACGATAAACTATATAATTTGTCTTCCTTGCTTTTTTATCCCGACAGAGCGGAACTAAACGGCGGCGATGTTCACGCCCACAGGTATTATTCGAAAAGGTCGTCTGATATATTTTACGGATGCCTTTTATACCTTAAATACAAATATGAGGTTAAATATTTCAATCTTATTACCGCTAAGAGTTTCTTTGAAAAGGGCATTAAGTTCGTCGAAGGAGAAATAATAAAATTTAACGGGGAAAATAATAAAAAGGTAAAAGAGTTATTTAATAACTTTTTGGAACTTCCGCCTTTCGAAAGAGCAAAAATTATTACGGATATATTAAACACCCTTGACTTTTTGAATGACGAAAATGTTACGGCTTATTTTAAAAGTAATGCCGGTATTGATAAGGATAAAACAGGAAGCGGGGATTTTTTTATCGATGATTTTTTCGAAAATGACACTCTCTTTATAATCGGCGTACCGAAGGAAAGGATAAATTCCGGGGGAGCAAAGCTTATGTCATTTATAACCGGTATTTTTATGAACGGGGTATATGAAGATAGAAGAAAAAGATTGAGAGCGGATATTAGCGAAGTTAGCGGCAGTGAAAACAAAGGTGAACCACGCGACATATTTATGTATTTAGATGAGTTTCCTGCATTATCTTTAAATAACTTCGATGTCGAACTTGCAAACTTAAGAAAAACAAACACAGGCGTATGTTTAACCGCACAGGATATCGCCTTTATAAAAAGCAAGTACAGGGATGCTTCTTTAATTACGGCGAATATAGGAACCCATATCATAATGGGTCATGCAAGCCATGAAACTTGCGAATATTATTCGGGCATGTCGGGGGAAAAGTATGTATTTCACAAAGAATTAATAAAAAGGGATATTAAATCTTTATGGTATGACGCCCTTCACGAAACACCTGTTGCATCGGGTTTGTATCCGCTAATATCGGCGGACGAAATAAAAAATATGGACGAGAATAGCGTCTTAATCTATACAAAATACATTAATCCGTTTATATTAAATCTAAAGCCGTGAGCGCTAATCTTTCCCCTTATTTTTGCAGGTTGATAGCGCTAATCATTGAAGCGGCAAGACTTTTATAGATTCCGGAGACCGCATTACGGTTAAGTTTCTCATAATATTTTAACGCCTGCGTCCTGTTGTTTAAATCTTTAAGGTAGATAAAGGCTATTTGAGACAGCTCGTATTGGAAGTGCCTTCCGGATTTGTCAAGGGCGTATCCCTTTTTAAAATCTAAAAGCGATGCCGTATAGTTATGAAATTTATAATTTATAAGACCAAGATAATAGTATGTGCCGTATAAAATATTTTCATAGCCCCTTTTTTTCGAGTGTCCATTTTTAACGACATCGTTAAAATATATCGATGCGGTTTTCATATTGTTTTGATTATATTCATAGACGGCCAAAAGATAAAGATTTTTTATTTTTTCTAATCCATGCAATATGTCTATGCTTCCTTTTAAAAGATTTATAAGCCTGCTTTTATAATTTAGTTTTTTATACAATTCTATTTTTAAGTTAATTATGCCGTTTTTCGCGGCCGTTTTATTGGCGCTTTTAAACGGAACGCCGCTTAAAAGGAGCAGCGATTTTTTGTATTTTCCGGCTTCATAGTAAACTGAAGCCAAAAATAATTTTGAATTTATATTTTTACTTAAATCATAATATTTTTTTGCGTAAGCCTCGGCACCCTTTTTGTCGTTTTCTTTAAGTTTAATTTTGGCAAGATATAAATAAATTTCGGGATTTATAAATTTATTTGGAATTAAAAATTCCATTTTTTCCATTATTTTAAATGGATTTTTAAAATCATTATGCTTATACATATTTTTTATGATTTTAAATAATAAATCCGATGCCGATTTTTCATATATAGCCATACCTTTTTCGGGCAGTCGATAATTAAATAATATTCTTTTTAAATATTCAAGACTCGTTTCGTATTTTTTATTTTTTTTATAAAATTCTGCTAAAAATTTCAAAGCGGATAATTTAATTTCGGGATAATCCGTTTCCAGCGACTCATCTTTTATATATTTGAGTCCCGCCGGATTATTTTGCTTTATTAAAGATATTCCGTAATATAGCTTTGATGCGTGATAATAGTAATCCGAACAATATTTAGAGGAATTTGCGAAAAGATTTTGCGCTGCCGCGTATTTTTTTTCTTTTAAAAAGACAAGCCCTTCAAAATAAGATTTATAGCACAAATCCTTTTCTTTCGGATAAAATAAATTTTTATTATTTAAAATTATTAAAGCATCGGATAAATTATTTCTATATTTTATAAGATAATTCAAATAGACCGACTTGAAATAATTTCCGCGTTTCTTTAAATATTCTATTTTTTTTAAGATGGTAGATACGCTATCCTCGTTGAATAATTTATTTGCTTCTTTTACTTTTCGATAAGCCGCATAAGAAAGGGTTAAATAAATAAGGGACCTGTCATTTAACCCCGCCCCCTTTTCCGTTTTTTTTAGTAAAAAATCGAAATCTCTTATAGAGCGCCTGTAATTTTTAAGATTGAAATCGCATCTTGCCATATAAAATATGACATCATAAATTTTTTTATAATCGGGGTTTTTATATATAATTCTTTGAAAATACGGCTTTGCCATAAAAAAATCCCTGTATTTATAAAGTATTTTGCCGTATAAATAATATACATCGGATGAAAATGTTTTTCTGAGCGGATAGTTGTCCAATATAAATTTAACTCTGCTCAACGCGCTTCTTAAGTTGCCCGCATTGTAATATGCTGCGGCTTTGCGATATAACATAAGGGCTTTTTTATTTTCAACCAGCGCCGTTTTTCCGTAAACTTTATTTAGAAAAAAAGAGTGCGTTACCGATAAAACTATTAAAGCGATAAAAAATAGGCCGATTTTTTTATTTTTTTCTGCTTTTTTCATATCTTTTTAATTTTTCTATAAGAGTGGTCCTGTTTAAGCCAAGCATTCTTGCGGCTTTTTCTTTTACCCCTCCGGATGTTTCCATAGCCTTTCGTATAATCTCGAACTCGATTTCTTCGATTTTATCCTTAAGATTGAAATTACAATCTTCGGAGCTCATCTGCATGCCTTTAATATCAGGTATAGTTAAATTGTTAATTATATCTTTTTTTTCTATTTGATTATTTTCCGTATTTGCGCCGCTTTTAAAATATTTTTCGGGTATATCTTTGTTCGTGATTAAACCGCTTTCGTTTAAAACTACAAGCATCTCGATAAGATTTTCTATTTCCCTGATATTCCCGTACCAGGCATAATTTAGAAGGGTTAAAAGCGCATCTTCCGACATGCCGTAAATCTGATTATTTTGATATGCGCTGAATTTTTTTAAAAAATAATAGATTAACACAATAATGTCCGTTTTTCTCTCTCTTAAAGGGGCTAAATGAATCGGGATAACATTAATCCTGTAATAAAAATCCTCCCTGAACAGATTTTTTACAATCAAATCCTCAAGATTTTTATTTGTCGCCGAGATAATTCTTGCATCTATTTTTTTTGCCTTTATGGCGCCGATAGGTTCTATTTCGCGTTCCTGGATTACCCTTAAAAGCTTTACCTGGAGCGAAAGACTCATATCGCCGATTTCGTCTAAAAATATGGTAGATTTATCGGCAAGCTCGAATCTTCCGGGTTTATCGTTAAAAGCCCCCGTAAAAGCCCCCTTTTTATATCCGAAAAGTTCGCTTTCGAGAAGCCCTTCGGGGAAAGCTCCGCAATTTATGGAAACCATCGGCTTTTGATTTCTATTAGATTTGCCGTGTATTAACCTTGCTATAAGCTCCTTTCCTGTTCCCGATTCCCCAGTTATTAACACATTGCTGTCGGATTGCGATATTTTATAGGCTTTTTCAACGGTTGCCCTGATATGATTTGAAATCCCGTATATATTAATCCCGCGAGAGTCCCCGGTATCAATGTCCATATTGTCAAATCTTTGACATAAATCTGCCAAAAGGGAGGATTCTTTATCAATAAAAGCATTATAATGTTTTTTCTTAAAAATTTTTGAATCTATAAATTTTTCATAATTAAGATATTTAATATTTTCGGGGTGAATTATATGGTCGATATCATGTTTTATAAAAAAGATTAAATCATCCGTATTTAAATTGTAAATGTTCTCGATATACACAAAAAGCTTTACATTTCTTTTGGGGGATATTTTTGATACTTTAGATATAAAAGTTTTATTATTTTCTATAATAATGTAAGTATTATTGTCGAAATTGGCGGGAAGTTCTTCGATATTTTTCAGTGCGCTTATCTTAGCCTCGTCTATAGTTTTTTTAAGTCCGTTTTTCAACAGGCTAATTGTCGGCTTTGATTTGATTATGATATAAACTAATGATTTAAAGTTTTTTTCGGTTTGACTAAAGTTACTCATATTATTTATAATCTATATATTATGATAACAATTATAATAGACGGATATAACTTCATTTTCAACTCATATTTTAAAATCAATGTTAAATCCGAGAAACTCCAAAAACTTAGAGATGATACCGTCAATTTTTTATCAAAATATTATAATGTAAAAAGAAATAAAGTGATAGTGGTTTTTGACGGGTATAATACGCTTGAATTGTCGGAATCGAAGTATGTTCTTCAAAATATCGAAGTAATATATTCCAAAAAGGACGAAAAGGCGGACGATGTTATTGTAAGACTTGCAAAGGGGTGTGAAAATTCTATTGTCGTCACAAATGACAATGAAATCAGAAGGAGCGTTGAGGGCGTGAACTGTTCATGTATGAGCCCCGAAGAATTTAAAATGCTTGCAGGAAATATTATTAACGGCGGTTATAGCGATATTGCACCGTATAGCATTGAAGATGAGGATATGTCAAACCGCAAGAAAAAGGGGAATCCGCACAGGCTTTCGAAGAAGGAAAGGCTTAAGATTAAAAAAATTAAAAAAATTTGAATATTTTATTTAATCGGGCGTTATTTTTGTAAAGGCTTTTTTTATTTGTGCTATCTGCGAAGCTAACCTTGCGTCTATTTCACCAAAATCAGTTTTTATTATAACGTCCCCCTGCAGGATGTTTGGGTCGGGCAAAAATTCGATATTAGTTTCTTTTGTTATAGAATCTTTTATTAAGTCAGGGTTTTTATTTATTGTATTATAATCGGCGGCGTTTAAATAAATCTTAAAATTTACCGTTGCCGATGTGTTATTTATTGCATCGGCAATTATACCACTCAACGCATCATAATTTGTAGAAACAATTTGTTTTGTAATGATTTGAGCAATATTAAAGGTTAATTCTATTACATCTGCTTTTACATCCTCGTACAGTATATTTTTAAACTGTTCGATGGAATTTGCAGCCTTCCGAATGTTTTTGATGCTATCTTCCAACAATCTTAACGCCTCGTTCCTGCCCTCGTTAAAGCCCCCTTCGTAGCCGTTTTTTCTGGCGCTGTCGAAGACGGCTTTCTCCCTGCCCTGATACTCTTTCCCTAATTTCTTTTTATAATTTTCTATATAGCTTAATATATATTTTTGAAGTGAAACAGGGACAGGTTCCAAAGCCGCCATTAATTCATTATTATCGTCTTTAACTTCATTTTGCAGGACATTGACTAATAGTGTTTTATTCCCGTCATATACGGTTTTGCCCTCTATGTTAACACCATCGCCTTTTAGAATTTCAGCCATTATTTTAATTGCTTTAAACAAGTTTTTCGCTTTCGCTTTTTACGGCTAAGCTGATTTTGCCTTCATCCTCAAGCCTTCTTGCAATCTTTAAAATTTCGTGCTGTACCTTTTCCACCTCGGAAAGCTTTTTGGGTCCCAATGCCTCTAAATCATCCGCTATCATTTCCTGCGCTCTTTTTGATACATTGGCAAGGATCTTATTTTTGAGCTCGTCGGAAGCTGTTTTCAATGCCATAACAATCTGGTCGTGCGATATCTCTCTAAGCATTAACTGCATAGATTTATCGTCAACCATTGCAAGATCGTCAAATGTAAACATAAGCTCTCTTATCTTTTCCGCCTCTTCTTTATCCATCGTTTCGATATCGTTTAGTATCGGCTCCTCTATGGATTTATCCATATTATTTAAAATGTCTGCCACGATTCTTACGCCGCCTACCAGTTTGCTCTGGGTCGAACCCGTCGATTTTAACTGTTCCTGAAGAACCTCGTCGAGGTCTTTGATTATACCCGGCGGAACTCTTTCTAATTTGGACAGCCTGAAGACTACCTGCGACCTTATCGACGAGGGCAGGATGCTGATTACCGTCGCCGCCTGCAAAGGTTCTAAATGCCCCAGTATTAAGGCAATAGTTTGGGGATGTTCATTTTTTACGAAATCTGCGATAACATGAGGATCAAGCCATTTTAATGTTTGAAGCCCTTCTTCCTCTATAGGGCCGTGCAGATTATCTAATATTTTTTTTGCTTTATCGGGGTCAAGAGATTTGGCTATAAGGTTTTTAACAAAATCATCCCCTTTAACGACTATGCCGACTTTTGAAAAATTGGAGTTAAAATCCTTCAGCACCGATTCGGAATCATCTTTTTCGATCGTCGGAAGCTGATCCATATACTTCGTAATTTTCTGTATCTCCATTAATTCGAGCCTTTTTATAATTTCGGAAGCGGCGTCTTCGCCAACCGAAACAAGAAATATTGCCGCCTTTTCCGGACCTGAAAATTTTCTCGCCATTTTTATACTTCTCTACCCGTTTCTTTTAATAAATTTTTTACATAATTTGTTGCGGCATCGGGGTCGGTTTTAACGATGTTTGCTGCGACATCCTTCATATTATGCTCTGGTTTCGGAACAGACTCCTGTTTTATCTGCGTTAAGGCTTCAAGCCTTTCTTCCTCCGCGGTTTTTCCCCTCTGTTTTGATTCATAAGCGGTAATATATTTTATTATCGGTCTTAAAACAAAAAATATTAAAAGGATAATGCCGAATAAAATAGCGGCGTATTTTATTATTTCCCCCAAATTGGATTTGATAATAGCCGTAATTGTTTTTTTAGGCGGCGGAGTTATGACGTAGTTAATTTTTTTGAAAGGAATATTTGCCACCACAACCTTGTCGTTGGAGGCTTTTGAGTATCCGACCGCTGTTTCTACGATGCTTTTAAATAAACTCATTTCGGTGGACGATCTGGGTATATATTGTAGAGATATTTTACCATGCGGCGATTTTATTTTCTTATATGTTCCGTTTATGAGAACGGAAGCATAAATTCTTTTTATTGTTCCTGCCGGATACGAAATTTTTTCGATTTTTTTGGAAACATCATAATTGGTAGTATCTTTTTTTACAGTATGAACACTTGGTTTGGCAAGAGGAATTGGGGTTTTGCCGGGCGGAAGATTAGACTTTGCTCCCGGAATGCCGTATGGTTTTACGGACCCTACCTGTGAAGATCTATAAGTCTGCTGTGAAACAATAGCCGTAGTATTAGGGTCGTAAGTTAATTTTGATTCCGTTTTTTTCGAAAAATCAGCTTTTACATAGACTTTAGAGTTGACATTACCCTCCCCGACCACGGGTATCAGCATCGAATTTATCTTATGTTCGAGGTTTTTTTCGATTTTATGAACATAGGTTAATTGATTGACGGTGTATTCAAATGTTTCTTTTGTCGGGACGGATAAAACCTGCCCGTCCGTATCGACTATCGTTACATTTTTAGGCTTTAGCCCTTCGACGGCGCTTGCTACTAAGTGTATAATGCCGTTTACCTGCATTTTGTTTAAATGCATTCCCGGTCTTAATTTTACGATGACCGATGCTTTGGCGGGAACCCTTCTGCTTACGAATATAGACTGCCGCGGCAAGACAATCAGGACTCTGGAATATTTAACCTGACTGAGTTCATTTATCGTTCTTTCAAGCTCGCCCTGAAGCGCTCTTTGATAATCTACATGCTGGATAAAGTCCGTCATTCCTATTTGAACTTTATCGAATATGGAAAATCCGACTCCTTCCTGATGAGGGAGGCCTATGGATGCCAGCTTTAAACGGGTTTCGTAAACCTTATTTTCGGGAATTAATATTGTTTTTCCCTGATTCGAAAGCTTATACGGAATAGAGTAAGAATGCAGCTTGTCAATTATGGCGGAGGCGCTTGACGAATTTAAATTAGAATAAAGAACGCTGTATCTGGGGGTTGCGGCATAGATAGCCGTGAAATAAACGGCTCCCGCGACGGCTAAAATCAAAAGAGAGAACACAATCTTTCTTTCTATTGACAGTTCCGTGTAAAACTTTGCTAATTGGGAACCGAAATCTTTAAAAGATGTTGCCATAGTTTATAAAATTTTTAATTGGAATCGAAAGAGTTCAGCCTGCCATTCTTTGACGAATGCAGAATCCGGTTAAACCTGCATATTTATAATTTGATTATATGCCGTTATAATTTTATTTCTGACCTGCATCATTAACTCGAAAGAATTATTAGCTTTTTCCATATCTATCATTGCCTGATGAATATTCGAGGATTGTCCCGTTGCAATAGCCGATGCTTGATTATTGGCGCCCTCCTGAAGATTATTTACTTTATCGATGTAATTTAAAAGAGTATTTGCAAAAGAACCGCCGTCGCTTGAACCTGCGGCCTGGCTTGCGCCGCCGGCAATATTATTTGGGTTAAGTTCTTTAATAGAGCCGGGATTTAAATTGTTTGCATTATTTATTATAATCGCTGACATAAAATCACTCCTTAAAATTTAAAAATAATCTATTTTATTAATAGTATATCAATTAGTAGTATATCACAAGTTTTCCCGACATAGCGTCAAATTTTTAACGATGCCTGAGACATAGCTTTTGACTCGGCTATAACCTGCGCATCAGCCTGATAAGCCTTCGTCGCCGATATCATATCCACGAGCTCCCTTATAGATGAAATATTCGGGATTTTTACATATCCAGCCTTGTTTGCCAGCGGACTGCCCGGGTCATATTTTTCCGAAAACGGATTTTTTGCATTTTCGATGCTTTCAACCTCGACGCCAAAGTAGTTTTTAAATTTAACCGTTTTAAACAGCGGTTCTTTTTTGACATAAGGCAGGCCGTTTCCCGCATTATCCGTATTGATGTTTGCAAGGTTGGAAGCAATAACATTCATTCTAATTCTTTCGGCGTTAAGCCCCTGTGCTGCAATACTTAAAGAATCATTAAAGCTCATAATTTCACCCTGTTTATTTTATATTATATTATTACCTTAAACCACCGTTAGGGGTCAGGTGGGGACAGATTTCAAATCTGTCCCCTATGGATTAGTTTGCGTTATGGCGTAATTTAACATGTTAAATTTCTTTGTTATCAGGTTCGCTACCGCCTGAAATCTGATGGCGTTAGATGCCATATCCGTCATTTCTTTGCTTAAATCGACGGTGTTGCCGTCCAGCGGGGGAATGGATTCATCCGTTTGATTATGAACAAAAGACTTTATAAATCCGGAACTGTTAGGCGCGGCATCATATATGTCTCCGTTTGATAAATCTTTTACGGAATTTGTTTTCATAGGCAAAAGCGACTCTGACGGCACCAAGCTTCTCATAACATCTTCAAAATTTAAGGCTTTAGCCCTGTATCCCGGCGTATTGGCATTAGCGATATTGGAAGCTATTATATTTTGCCTGTCGCTAAGCACATTTAAACTTTCGCCGAGTATATCGTAAATTTTACCAAACATAATTTACCGTTCCCTACTAATTTGTATTTTTATAATTTAATTTATATGTTAATTTCAATGCAATATTTATGCCAAAGCCGGCAAAAAAACGCTAATTTTGGCTCCGTCCATTTCAGAGGAATTTTCCGCGTTTATATAGCCCCCGTGAATTATGACATTGTTTAAGGCGATTGGTAATCCTAAGCCTGTCCCCCCGCTTTTTTTAGTCGAAAAAAATGGGTTAAAAATGTTTTGGATTATATCTTTTGAAAATCCCGTCCCGTTGTCTTCAAAGTCGATACAAACATAATCGCTCTCCCCGTCTTTGGCATTTTTTTCGACAAAACGCGATATTATTCTTATTAACCCGCCATTTTCCGGAACTGCATGGGCGGCGTTTATTAAGATATTCAAAAATGCCTGACCTAATAAATTTTCGTCAGCCTCAACGATTAAATCATCGTCTATCCCGTTAATTATTTTAATATTTTTTTGTTTTATCAGATATGAAGCGAAGATAAGGGATTTGTTAATAATTTCCCGCAAGTTATATCTTGAAATGGATGGGTTTAACGCTTTAGAAAATTCCAGTATATTTGTTATCGTAGCGTTCATATTTTTGACGGCGGATACGATATTAGAAACAATCTCTTTGTGTCCTTCATCATTAAGCTCTTTTTGCAAAATGGAAGCGAACAAGTCGATAGAACCAAGCGGATTCCGTATTTCATGGGCAATTTTTGCGGACATTTCGCCTAATTCCGCCAATCTTTTAAATTTTTTTATCTCCTCTATATTTTGGAATATAAAAATTCTTCCCGAATATTTTTTATTATTCCCATGGACGGCCTTCGTGTATAAAAATATATGGATATATTTGCCTTCGCCTGTTTTCATTATTTTTTCTATCGGATTAAAAATAGGCTTTATAAAATCAACGGTTTTGGAATTGCTAAAAAACATTTTTATAAAGTCTTCCATATCTTTATTTAAATAACTTACTAAATTGTATTCGGACATAAGTTCGGTTAAAAATTTGTTAATAAATTTAATTCCGTTTTTTTCATCCGTAATAATTATGCCAAGCGGCAGACTTTCAAGGACGGTATTAAGGTTTTCTTTCAAATCCTTAATTTCTTCTTCCAGATTTTTATAATTTTCCGAAAGTTTTTGCGAGGCTATCTCGAAGGATTTAAATGCTTCCTTTAACTCATCTTTATCAAGAAATGACCTTGTGTTATCATTAATATCGATATTTTCTTCCATAACATAAAATTTTATCACAAAAATAAAAAATGCTATATAATAAAATATTATTTCCCAAATCCCGATTTAGAAAATATTTATAAGTTTTAATGCTAAATAACACTGGATTCCCGCTTTCGCGGGAATGACAATGCAGTGATTTATAATTTCACCCGTTAGGTGTCATTCCCGCGAAAGCGGGAATCCAGAAAATAAATTTCTAAATCGGGATTAGGATTATTTTATTTATCCTCATTAATAGATTGATTTACTGCCGGAATAATTTAAGATATATAAAGGAATAATATATAAGGATATAAAGGTATGGCGCAGGATAAAATATTAATAGTGGATGACGACCGACATATGCGCTCGGCGCTAAACTTAAGCTTAAAAAAGCTCGGCAAAGACGGTGAAATATTTTCATCCGCCGAAGATGCTTTAAAATTTATCGATGGGGCGGGCAAAGGCGGCGAAGAAAGCCCGTTTTTTCTTATAGTAAGCGATTTAAATCTCCCAAATATGGACGGCGTAGCTTTTTTGGAGGAAATAAAAAAAAGGGAAAACTACAAAAATATCCCGTTCGTTATTATTACGGCATACGGGACGATAGAGAGCGCGGTTCTGGCCATGAAGCTGGGCGCAACGGATTACCTTTTAAAGCCCTTTAATATAACGGATTTTGAAAGGGTAATAAAAAATGCGGAAAAAATTTCCCATATTTTAACTAAAGAAGTTAAAAATATAGAAACATTATCTTATAACGGGGACAAACACGCTTTTATTTATAAAACGGGCAAAATGAAGCAAATAAACTCCTTTATAGGTATAATCGCTCCCTCGGACGCGACGGTTTTAATAACGGGGGAATCCGGAACAGGCAAGGAGGTTGTCGCAAGAAGCATACACGAACTCAGTAAAAGGAAGGGTAAGTTTATCGGGGTTAATTGTTCCGCCATAGTGCCGACCCTTTTGGAGAGCGAACTTTTTGGCCATGAAAAAGGCGCTTTTACGGGGGCCGCGGCAAGAAAGCCCGGAAAATTAGAGCTTGCAAATAATGGAACTATACTGCTTGACGAGATAGCCGATATGGATAAAAATCTTCAATCAAAAATTTTGCGAACCCTTCAGGAAAAGACTGTCGATAGGGTAGGGGGAGACGAGCCTGTCAAAGTGGATGTCAGGATTATAGCCGCTACAAACAGGGATATAGAAAAAATGGTTTCGGAAGGCGCTTTTAGGGAAGACCTTTTTTATAGGATTAATGTTATCCCCATACACCTGCCGCCTTTAAGGGAAAGAAAAGAGGACATTCCGCCGCTTGCAAAATATTTTATGGAAAAATATTCCAAAAAATACTATCGAAACTGCATTAAAATATCGGAGGATGCTTTAAATTATTTAGTGTCCTTAAACTATCAGGGAAACATCAGGGAACTTGAAAACATGATAGAAAGGGCAGTAATTCTTGCCCAGAAAGACGAAATCATAGATATTGCCCATTTCGGAAGTTTCGGTTCACCCGGTTATAACGGCCCAGCCGCCATTCCGAAGGTCATATCGGAAGCACGCGTTTATCAAAGCATGTCTTTGATGCGTGCCGGAGATGGCGAAGCGGTAAGCAGGGAAAACGAATCCGGCATTACAAGTTTAAGTATTAAAGAAATGGAAAAGAAACTCATTATTGCCGCTCTTAAAGAAACAAACGGGAACAGGACAAAAGCTGCCGAAAAGCTGGGAATAACCGCAAGAACCTTAAGAAATAAACTTAAAGAACTCAATCTAAGCGATGTTTAATGATTTGGCATAATATTTGCTTTTACCTAAAATAATATTAAATTAATTTTATTTTATGGGAAAAATTTTCCCTTTTTGAAAATATTTTAATTTAAATGAATAAATATTAATAAATTATAGGAGAGAAAAAATGTCGGTAAATTCACTTTTTCCTGCAACGACATCTACTGCGGTTGCCAATACCGCCGCTGCGGCTAATTCTGCAAACTCAAATAGCCTCATAAGCGAAAATACCTTTATGAAATTAATGGTTCAGGAACTTCAAAACCAAAATCCGTTAGACCCGATGTCCAATACCAATTTTATTTCCGAGCTTGCCCAGTTTAACTCCATGAACCAGCTTACCTCTATGAATTCTACTCTTCAAAGCCTTGTATCCTCGCAAAATCAAGCAGTGCTTAGCAATGCCGCAAACTTGATAGGACGAACGGTTCAGGCAAACGGCAACTCATTTGGATTCACGAGCGGCAGCAGCGCATCCTTAAACTATTCCTTGCCGCAAAATGCTAATTCCACGTCGATAGATGTTTATGACAGCTCCGGAAATCTTGTTTATAACACAAATTTGGGTCCGCAAAATTCAGGCTCTCAGTCGTTTAACTGGGACGGGCTTGAAAACGGCGGTTCCGCGGCTCCTACGGGGAACTATTCCTTTTCGGTTAACGCAACGGACGCATCAGGTAATCCGATAACCGCAACCACTTATTCGAACGCCGCGGTTATGGGACTAACCACATCAAGCAGCGGCGCCGTAGAGCTTGAGCTGAGCAACGGTTCGACCGTTCCGCTTTCGAGCGTTACGAATGTTAATTAAATATATATGCAAGCGGTAATCCGGACGCTATAATAACTTAATAAAACAACTGATTATGCCGATTAATATAAAAATATAAGTATTAACAATAAACTTAAAAACTAGATTCCTGCCTACGCAGGAATGACGGTTAAAATCGAAAGCATGGGACAGATTTTAATCTGTCCCCTAAAAGACAATACGGAGGAGTGAAAAATGGGAGCAAATGCGCTTTTTACCGCAGTATCAGGCTTAAACGCCAATCAAACGTACCTTGGGGTCATAGGAAACAATATTGCAAACTCTAACACAATCGGTTTTAAAAGCTCCGATCCGATTTTTCAAAATCTTGTGAGCCAGACATTAAGCGGCGTCTCAAGCTCTCAGGAAGGGCTTGGAACCTCGGTTTATTCTATTCAACAGCAGTTTGGGCAGGGAGCATTGGAGACTACTTCAAATCCTTTGAATATGGCGGTTGACGGAAGCGGCTTTTTTATAGTGCAGTCGCCTAACGGTTCGACCTATTATACAAGAAACGGGCAATTTAGCGAAAACGCGCAGGGGCAGATAGTAGATTCTACGGGACAGAACATCGTTCAGGGATATCCTTTAAATGCCCAGGGGATTTCTACATCCGGCACCCCCCAGCCTATAAGCCTTACAACATCGGCAATTCCGCCGCTTGCCACGACAACGGCTACCCTCACTGCAAATCTTGATTCTAATATATCGCCGCAGACTACTCCTACGACGACGACCGGAACATTTATGGGCGGGTATCTTACATCGAGCGCTTCCGCCGGTTCATCAACCGTTAATGTCGATATGACTTATAAAGGCGCTACAGGAAGTGCGCCGACCTCTTTGCTTATCGGTAACGGCGACGGAACCACTAATCTATACACGGTTACTTCTTATGTCAGCGGAGGCGTAACATATACCCCTGCGACTTTACCGTCGGGTTCAGCCGTTACATCCGTAACTTTATCTTCTCCGTTAACCTCTTCCGTTCTTCAAAATACCGCGATTTCGCAAAATACTTTAGGATTAACCAGCACAAGCGGCGTTTTGCAAGGTTCCGATATCCAGATAAACACAAACGGGACGGCGGCTTCCAGCACGGTTGATCCTTACCAATTTTTTAATACCGTCGCAAGCGTTAATTCTAACAGCACGGTTAATCTGTCAAATGCCATGCCTGTCCCTTCCGGCGGCTCATTTACGGCAGGCGGAGGCGTTATAGCAGGTCCTGCATCGGACTATTATTCCACGACTATTAATGTTTACGATTCTCTGGGGAATTCGCTGCCGATGACCGTTACCTTTGCTCCGACTTCTTCATCTGCCGGCGATTGGAATGTTTATTACACAATTAACGGAACCGCCGCTCAAAGACAGTCCCTGGCATCAACAACCCCTGATGTTATTTTTAATTCGAACGGCCAGATTACATCTGGAACATCTCAAACGCTAACCGATGTCCCTGCTTATGTAAATCCGGCTCCGGCGACGCTTCCGGACGGCGCCTCCGAACCGTTAAATGTCGCTTTAAACTTAAATAATTTGACCCAGTATGCCGCAACTTCCGCTACGACGGCATTCACCCAGAACGGCTATTCTACGGGAACCCTTACCAGTTTTACGGTTGACCAGAACGGAAGGATTTCGGGGCTTTTTTCGAACGGACAGACAAAATACTTATATCAGGTAGCTTTAGCAAACTTTATCGCTCCCACGGGGCTTGTTTCGGAAGGAAACAGCCTTTACGCGCAGAGCTTTCAGTCGGGACAGCCTGCCGTGGGCGTGGCAAACTCCGGAAATTTCGGCTACATTACGGATTCGGCATTGGAACAGTCCAATGTCAATATTTCATCCGAATTTACCAATATGATAATTGCTCAGAACGCTTATGTCGCCAATTCAAAGGTTTTGACGACCGAAAATGCGGTATTGACGGCTCTTGAAACGGCTATTCCATAATTTATTTACTTAAGTTAAGTTAAATATCCGGAAATATCAGGGTTCATACAAACATTATGATGATGTTAAATAATTTTTCGCCGGAGTTTTCCGGCGAAAAAATCAATATGAGTAATAATTTTGCGCCGGCGAAACAGGGGGCTAAACCTGCCGCTCCGGATAATACTTTTTCCGTGGACGGGAATACCATGCCTGTTTCTTCGCGGCAAAATTCCCGCCACGTCCATACTGCCGCCGGAAACTTTAAAAATATGTTAAACCGGGCATCGGATAAAAGGTCTTTATCCGGAGAGGGTGAACCTGTGAAAAATAAATCGGGTGATAAAAACAATAAACATAATAATTTTGGCTTTGTTTTATATGCAGAGCCGCCTTTAAATACGGATAAAAAACAAAACCCGGTTATTTTATCGTCTGACGGTGGCGGTAAAGATTCGGGCGGGGGTATTAAAGGCAATGAAGCCTCTAACGGGAATGGGGGTATAATAAATACTTTATCCGGCAATAAAAAATCGGCTCAAAATCCCGATAGTAAGGATAATTTTTCCGGCGGAAATAATACCTTAAGCGAAAGCGGGACTGCGGGCGCTAATAAAAATGATAATAAAAAAATTGACGGTAATGCCGATACTGCCAATATTGCAAGTACGCAAACAAACCGGAACAGCAAATCAAATTTATCTTTATCAAAACAGGCTTCGGACAATTTAATCAATCCTGATGTAAATATAACCGATAACACGAATAATATACATGGTAAAAGGGCAGCTGATAGTCTTCAAAATAATAAAGGGTTAAATAGCTCAAATAGAATAGCGGAGGATAAAAAAAATATAAATTCCGATGCGGCGGCGGGAAACGGGGACATTAAAAACAGGGTTAATGCAGGTTTAATGTCAAATATAAAACACGGACTCACAAATATAACTAATTTTACCGTTCAAAATTATGAAGCAAAATTGGGTTTAGCCCGTTCAAATCTTAAAAACGATAATAACTTGACTATAAATAAAAGCATTGATTTTTTGAATAATGCCGGTTTATCAAATTCAAATTCAGGCAATTTGAACGGAAACAATGCGGGGACTAATTCCGGCAGCGGACAGATAAATATAAATGCTCTTAATAATGCAGAAAACAGTGAATCGTCAGGTAAAATTGCCATAAATTCCGTTATGTTTATGGTTAAAAGAAATATTCAATCGGCTACGATAACGCTAAAACCGCCTTCGCTGGGAAATGTCAGGATTGACATCGTGTTGAAAAATCTTCAGTCTAATCTTATAGATGCCGGCGGCGGCAAGGCTATTACGATTAATATGCTTGCCCAAAACGATGCCGCAAAGAATATGCTCCAATCATCGTCGTCAAATCTCCAAAATGCGCTAAAAGGGCAGGGTTTTTCCTCGATTAATTTAAATATTAATCTGGATTCCGGCAAGAATAATCAAAACGGCGGGAATAATGAGGAAATAAATAAAAATCAGCTTTCCAAAAATTATTCGAGCGGTTCCGTTAACGGCGGTAAAGCCGCCTCCGGCGGTTCCTTTTCAGGTTTTAATATGATGCATTATAATCCTGACGCAATAATAGACTATTTTATTTAGGTACTTTATATATGGCTGCATTCAAATTTCAAAATATATTGAATCACAGAAAGTTAATACTCGATGGGTATTATATCGAATTATCGAAGGTTCAGGATGAATTGGTTAAGATAAATTTAAGAATAAATAGCGTCCAAAATTCTATTAATTCATTTAAGGAAACCTTTCAGGATAAGGCATTAAATATTTCGAACATTAATGATTATAACTTATTGGATACCCAATACAGGACTCTTTTGGCAAAATTAGACGACTTATTAAAAATAAAAGATTCCATACTGGTGGATTTAGAGAATAAAAAGGCCCAAACGATAAGCGCCAGAGTGGAGTGTGAAAAAATAGATAAACTCAGGGAAAAATATCTCGCGATAGGTAAAATAGAAGAATTAAAACATGATGAAGCTATTGCAAACGATTTTGCTTCAAATCGTTATAATCAAAGGTAAACCTTAAAACCTTGAAAATAATGTTATAAATTTTGTTATTATGATGAAAATTTTACCCTCCCTGATAATCTTTATCACATTATCCATATTACCTGCTAACGTTTTTGCTTCAGGGGTAAACGCTAAAAAAGATGAAATTAAAACTCTTGAAAAACAGATAAAATTGGAACTGAAAGAGTTAAAAAATATAGAATCCAAAATCCATCGCATCAAAGCCGGACAAAAGGCAAAAATTAAAAATCTCGTAACTTTGTATTCCTCTATGAGTCCGAAAAGCGCCGCAAGTATTATTCCGCACATCGATAAAAATGTTGCCGTGTATATTCTTTCCAATATGGCCCCCAGAACCGCCTCCGCGATTATTTCGAGGATGCCTACCGCCGATGCGGTATTTTTTACAAATAGCATAGCGGGAAAATAAAAATAAATTTTCATTGTCAAATTAATGACAGTGTAAAAGACCTTCCATATTTATATATCTTACCGATATTATTATAAAATTATCATAAAGTAATAGATGGCATAGACATTGCATTATTACGAATAAATATTATATTATTGAATTTATATTACGGTTCATGAATATAAAATTCATAAATTTCATTAAATAAAATTTGTAAGGCAGGGCGTAAAAATGGCAGAAAAATCAAACAAAGTACAACCAAATAACAATAACGGCAATAAAGAAGTCGGAGATGTAAACGAGGATGACATTTCGGCGGTTTCGCAGATCGAATCCGCTAAGAAAAAGGTCGGAATAAAAAAACTTCTTTTTATCTTAATACCGGCGGTACTCGTTCTTGGGGGCGGGGGGTTTGCGGCTTATCATTTTTTATTTGCCAAAAACAATAGCAATAAAAATGCGGCACAGCTGACCGCCCAGTCTTCAGCCGCACCCGGACCGATGATTGAACTTAAGCCGTTTTTAACCAACCTTGCCGATAAGAATCGAACCTCTTATATCAAGGTTTCTATGTCGATAGAACTGAAGCAGGGCGGAAACGCCGGCCTTTTTAAGGAGCTTACGCCAAAAATTAGAAACAGCATAATTATGATTTTGAGCTCCAAAACAACAGCGGAAATTAACACGCCGGAAGGCATAGTTTCCTTAAGGCACCAAATAGCGAGAAGCCTTAACAGGATTCTTGGAGACGGAACGGTTACCGGCGTTTATTTTAATAACTATTTAGTTCAATAAAATTATTAATCCGACGGGTAAAAAATGCCTGAAATTTTATCTCAAGAAGAAGTAAACGCCCTGCTGAGAGGAATATCTTCCGGTTCCATAGAAACCGAAAAACAGGAAGAGACCTCCGGCGTAAGGGCGTATGATTTGACATCTCAGGACAGGATTGTCAGGGGCAGAATGCCGACCCTCGAGATAATAAACGAAAGATTTGCGCGGCTATTAAGAAACGATTTAACTTCCGCATTGCGAAAGGTTGCGGAAGTAACCGCCACATCGGTCGATATGCAAAAGTTCGGCGAATTTTTAAAGAATATTCCTCTTCCCACAAGTTTGACAATATTTAAGATGCCGCCGCTTCGCGGCTACGGAATTTTTGTTCTGGATGCAAGATTGGTTTATAACCTTATAGATATATTCTTTGGGGGAACCACTGATTTACATGTTAAAATAGAGGGAAGGGATTTTTCCCCGATCGAATCCAAAATAATTAAAAAAATTATCGATATGGCTTTTAGCGCTATGAAACAGGCATGGTCGCCCGTTTATGCCGTTGATATCGAGTTTCAAAGAAGCGAAATAAATCCTCAATTTGCTACTATAGTAACGCCTACGGAAGTCGTTATAATCAGCAGATTTGAGGTTGACATAGAAGGAGCAATATCAAAATTTATGATATGTATTCCTTATTCTATGGTAGAGCCTATTAAAGAAAAGTTGTACAGCGGCTTTCAAAGCGAGCAGCTGGAAGTTGATATGAGATGGATTGAGAGGTTTAAAGAAAGGCTTAAGGAATCGGAGCTGGATATAAAAGTCGATTTAGGAAAAGCAGAAATAATGGCAAGGGATTTTTTAAAGGTGAAACCGGGGGATGTAATAGTGCTTGATAAAGAAATAGATGAGCCGTTAGTCGTCAAATTTGAAAATGTTCCAAAATTTATAGCCTATCCAGGAAAGGTTAACAATCAAATTGCCGTAAAATTAATATCCGATATACCGATTGGAAAAGAGGGTTATTATGAACGAAATTGAAAATCAGCGCAGCTCAATTGAAAATCAGCAGGGCCCGGCCGAAAAAGACGAAAAAATTACTAAATCTGATGTGCGGGAAGAACCGCCGAAAGATATTCAGCCCGGACAAGAACAAACCGCTCAGGAGGACGATAATGTCAGCTGGGAAGATGCGTTTAAGGAAGAGGCCATGATTAATCAAAAATCGGGCGAAAATTCTCCAGCCGTAAATACGGCGGAGGCAGGCAGGGAAAATTTAAATTTAGATGTTAAGGATGTCCATGAAGCCGCTAAAAATGTGAATATCAGAAAGCCCGTCAAAAAAGTAGAGTTTTCCTCATTCGATGAAACCGATAAGACCGCAGAGCCGCCCAAAAATTTGGATTTTATTCTCGATATTCCGCTTACCATATCGGTTGAGCTCGGCAGAACAAAAATGGTTATAAACGATATGCTTCAATTGGGGCAGGGCTCCGTAATAGAGCTTGCCAAATTGGCGGGGGAGCCGCTCGATGTTTATGTCAACGGCAAGTTAATGGCGCGCGGAGAAGTTGTTCTGGTAAACGATAAATTCGGCGTCAGACTTACGGATATTATCAGCCCTGCGGAGAGAATTAAAACATTATGAATAAAACATTATTTATTGCGATAATCGTTTTTGCGGCTCTTGCAGGGGTTTCTTATGCCGCGAATAATAATAGCAATAAAAATCTATATTTAAAAAATATTTCGGTTTCGAAGAGCGCGGGCAGCTACTTCATCTGGTTTAAATTTAACGGCAAAGGAGGTAATTTTATTCCAAAATATGTATTAAATAATTATAGCCTTGAACTCACATTTCAAAATACATATCCTGCCGTTGGTTCAAAATTCATTAAATTTAAAAATAGGTTATTCAGGGGAATAGAGCTTATACCTTTAAAAAATTTAAATTTAAATGCGATAATCTACTTTAACAAAGGTATCCTGATAAACAAAAAAGATATTAAAGGGTCTTCTTATAAAGACTATTTTGTGATTAAAATTTCCCATAAATTTGCAAGCAGTTTATTTAAAAATATCGGAAAAAAACCTGTTTCACCGGCTTTGCTTACAAAGCCTCCCGCCGTTAATATAAATAATATAAATAATGCTCCAAAGAACATGCCTTTTTCTTTAAATGCGGGTTCCAAAAATGGCGGCAATTTAAATGTGGGTTTCGAGGTAATAAAAACGGTCGTATATTTGGCATTAGTCCTCGGGTTAATTTATGCCATATACTTCTTGTTGCTTAAATTTAAAGGGCGCGTAGCGGTAAAGAAAAATGTAAATAATTTAAAAATAGTATCTTCTTTAAATTTGGGAAACAAAAAATCTGTTTTTCTTATAGAGGTCGGCAGCGAGCTTTTCTTAGTCGGCGTATCCCCGTCTAATATTCAGGTTATAGGACACATTAAAGATTTAAATTCGGATTCTATTTCTAATGAGATTATCCAAACGGATATTAAAGACAATAAAACAGGGGCGCCTTTTATGGATTCCCGCCTTCGCGGGAATGACGGGGGCAATATAGATGATAACAGTAAAACCTCATTCCGTACAGATGGATTGTCAAATAAATCTTCCGACAACTTTGCGAAGGTTTTAAAAAATCAGGTTGATTCAAAAGAGGGTTTAAATTTAAATCCGAATATCAAATTTGATCCCGGCAAATTAGACATGGAAGGTAACTATAAGATTAAAAATATATCGGAAGCCAGATTTAAAAATAAGGCCGACAATGTATTTTTCGATATAGAGGAAAAATTAAAAGGGTTGATAGAAAACAATGGCAATATTAAAAAATTTTAAAAATACGAGCCTGCTTGCCCTGCCCGCTATAACTATGACGGGACATCCGCATCATTCGGAAGTTTCGATGCTTATCCAGATACTGCTCATTTTTACCGTTATATCCGTCGCGCCGTCTATTTTAATAATGATGACATCTTTTATCAGGATAGTCGTAGTTTTGTCTTTCCTAAGAACATCGCTGGGACTTACGACTGAGCCGCCCAATCAAGTAATTATAGGCTTAAGCCTTTTTCTTACATTTTTCATAATGGCGCCCGTGATCAATAAGATATATAAAAATGCTTATATTCCATATACAAAAAAGGCGATAGGGATTAACAGGGCGTACAAAACGGGATTAAAACCGCTTCGAGGTTTTATGTTAAAACAGACTCGGATGAAAGATCTGGAACTTTTTGTCAAAATGGCTAAAATAAAACATATAAGCTCCCCGAAGGATGTCCCGACCTATGTTCTTATTCCCGCATTCATCACCAGCGAGCTGACGACGGCATTCGAGATAAGTTTTCTTATCTATTTGCCCTTTTTAATAATAGATCTGGTGGTTTCAAGCCTTTTAATGTCCATGGGAATGCTCATGCTGCCGCCTACTATGATTTCGCTGCCGTTTAAACTTATGCTTTTTGTGCTGGTTAACGGCTGGTATTTAGTTATCGGTTCATTGGTTCAAAGTTTCAGGTGAACGGGATTATTGTTTTAGAGAGATAAAAATGTCCGTAGCATTTGTTAATTTTATAATACAAAAGGTAATAATGACCGTTCTTTACTTAAGCGCGCCGCCGCTTATCGCCAGTCTTGCGATCGGCATTACGATAAGCGTTTTTCAGGCAGTAACGCAGCTTCAGGACCAGACGCTTACCTTTGTTCCTAAAATTATTGTCGTTATAATAGTTTTATTGATTTTTGGCCCATGGATGCTCAGCATATTAGTTGATTTTACCAGGGTGATTTTTATACATTTTCCTCAATATATCCGCGGAGGCAGTTAATTTAAAATGATAATTATCCATACGCACCTTCTCATAGAATTTATCTTGATTTTTTTTAGGGTCATTGCAATGATCGTTATTATGCCGTTTGTGGGCAGTTCCGCCGTTCCCAACTGGGCAAAGATCGGAATGGCGTTTTTTATTTCCTTAATTATTTATCCTTTGATTGTTAAAACCCAAATAATCCCCAGCATATCTTTTCCGGCGCTGGTTTTATTTATTCTTTCCCAGACATTGATAGGGCTTATTTTTGGATTTTTAGTCCTTATAATCTTTACAGGGGTTGAGTTAGCGGGTCAGTTCATGGGTCTTCAGATAGGTTTTGGCATGATAAGCCTTTTAAACCCGTTAATTTCAAATCAACAGGTTTCTCTTATCGCAAATATGCAAAATTTTATTGCGCTGATGATTTTCATAGAAACATCGGCTTTTTTCTTTGTTATCGAAGGGTTGTATAAAAGTTTCGAAACTATACCTTTAACCTTTATACAATTTTCCCCGTCTATTTTCAAATACTTAGTTTTAAAAGGGGGCGATATTTTCACAATCGGTCTTGATTTAAGTATTCCTATCGTAATAGTGGCTATTTTATTAAATATAATTATTGCCTTAATGGGAAGATTAGCGCCGCAATTTAATATTTTTGCGGTAGGTTTTCCGCTGCTGATATTTGTCGGACTTTATATTTTATACATCGCCGAGCCTTATTTTACGGATTACATAATTAAATCTTTCATACACCTCAGATTTGAATATTATCGTTTAATAAATTCTTTGGCTTTATTAAGTTAATTAAAAATTGATTAAATTAAACTATGGCAGAAGACCAGTTTGACAAAACAGAACCCGCGACCCCCAAGCGAATACAGGATGCCAGAAGCAAAGGGCAGGTGATGAAATCGAGGGAGGTAAACACCGCCTTTGTGCTTATAACTATTTTAATCTATTTATATTTTAACATTTCGTCAATCGGCAATATTATAACTTCCGAGATAGTTTATTTTTTATCCAACTCCTTTTATATAAATTTGAATTATGCGGGGATGCTAAAAATCTTATACCAACTCATTTATATCGTAATATTTGCCATCCTTCCGTTTATTTTAATCGTCTTTTTTGCGTCTATCGTTTCCAATCTGTCCCAGGTCGGGCTGCTGTTCACCTTAGAGCCGTTAATTCCGGATTTTGCAAGAATAGACCCTATATCCGGATTCAAGAGATTTTTCTCATATCAATCCGTCAACGAATTGTTTAAATCTGTTTTCAAATTTTTTGTTTTAGCCGTAGTAGCCTATTTTACATGTATTCCTTACATCAAAAAAATTTTTATTTTGCAATATACCGCGCCGTCTTACGACCTGTTTTTTACGGTTAAGCTTTTATATAAACTCTTTTTTAATATTATATTCGTAATGATTATATTAAGCATTATCGATTTTTTCATACAGAGGCACCAATACAACAAAGGTTTAATGATGTCCAAGCAGGAGGTTAAGGATGAGGCAAAACAATATGAGGGGAATCAGCAGATAAAGGGAAAAATTAGAAAAATGCAAAGGGAGATAGCAAGGAGGAAGATATTAAAGGAGGTTAAAAAAGCCCATGTCGTTATTACTAATCCGACGCACTTTGCGGTGGCCATTAAATATGACAACAAAAAATATAACGCCCCCGTCGTTGTTGCAAAAGGGGCGGATAACTTAGCTTTTCTGATAAAAAAGATCGCGTCGGAAAACGATGTGCCTTTAGTCGAGAATAAATTTATAGCAAGAATGCTCTACGATATGTGCGAACCGGGGCAATTAATCCCCGAAAGTTTATATAAGGCTGTGGCAGAAATACTTGCGCATTTATATCTTACAAATAAAAAATTTAAAGAGATATGGGGTTTAATTAAATAATGGCGAATCAAGCTGAATCCGTGCCTATTTCGGGTAATTTTATATTAAAGAACTCCGACATAATACTGGCTTTACTTTTTGTAATGGTAATCATCCTTATGGTTATACCGATAACCACATGGATGCTCGATATATTTTTAACTTTTTCCATATCTTTTTCTATAATCGTGCTTCTCGTTTCCATATATGTCCTGAGGCCCCTGGAATTTTCCGTGTTTCCCACAATACTTTTAGTTGCCACCCTGTTTCGCTTATCGCTCGAGATAGCCGCCACCAGATTAATACTCCTGTATGGGTATAAAGGATCGGACGCCGCAGGCATTGTGATTCAATCGTTCGGGAAGTTTGTGGTAGGCGGCAACTATGCGGTCGGTATTATTATATTTATTATTTTTATCATAATTAATTTTTTGGTTATAACAAAGGGCGCAACCAGAGTAGCGGAGGTTTCGGCCAGATTTACATTAGATGCCTTGCCGGGCAAGCAGATGTCCATCGATGCCGAACTTAATTCGGGTTTTATAACCGAGGAAGAGGCAAGAAAAAAACGGACGGATTTGACAAAAGAGGTCGATTTTTACGGGTCGATGGACGGCGCAAGCAAATTTGTCAGGGGCGATGTAATCGCCGCTATAATCATAATAATCGTAAATATTATAGGCGGCCTTTTAATAGGTGTCATCCAGCATCATTTATCCATACTAAGAGCGGCTTCAGATTATACCCTTCTTACCGTCGGAGAAGGGCTTGTTGCCCAAATTCCCGCTTTAATAGTTTCGACATCTAGCGGTATAATAATTACCAGAGCTACGAGGGAAAGCAATCTTTCGAAAGACTTTTCGTATCAATTTTTGTCTAATCCGAGGGCTTTATATACCGCAAGCGGCGTTCTTTTCTTTTTCGGCATTATTCCCGGGCTTCCGCACTGGCCTTTTATTCTTTTCGCAATACTTGTAGGATTAGTCGCATATTTAATATCTAAAGAAATGGGGAAAAAGAAGACCGAGTTAAGCAAAAAGGAGTTAGAAGATAGAAAGAGCATTCCCGAATCGCAAATTATAGAGAGCGTTCTGCAAGTCGATATTCTCGAACTCGAGGTCGGTTACGGCCTCATATCTTATGTCGATGCTTCAAGAAACGGAGAGCTTTTGGAAAGAATTAAAGGCATTAGAAAACAGTTGGCGGGGGATTTAGGAATTATAGTTCCGCCTATTCACATTAAAGACAATCTCAATTTAAAGCCGAACGAGTACCTGTTTTTGATTAAGGGCGCCCCCGTGGCAAAATACGAAGTAATGCCGAATAAACTTCTCGCTATGAATCCGGGGAATGTAACAGAGAATATTCAGGGTATTGTTACAAATGAACCGGCGTTCAACCTTCCAGCTCTATGGATAGATGAAAGCCTGAAGCAAAAGGCGCAGATGGCGGGTTGGACGGTTGTTGAAATACCAGCGATTATAGCAACTCATATAGTAGAGATAATAAAGGCAAATGCGCCGGAACTTCTCACGAGGCAGGATGTTCAGAGACTTTTGGATATGCTTTCCTCTAAATATCCGAAGATAGTCGATGACCTTATCCCGAATACCCTTTCCTTAAGCGCCGTTCAAACCGTTCTTGAAAATTTGCTTTCGGAGGGCGTCCCTATCAAAGATATGCTTACAATCGTGGAGACGCTTCATAATTACGGTCAAAATATCAAAGACCCTGCCGCATTGACCGAATATGTCAGAGCCGCATTAAAAAGAACCATAACCAAAATGGCTATGGGAGCGGATAATACCCTCAGGCCTTTAATACTGGGAAAGAATTTCGAATCGCTTATGATTAATGAATACAATAAAACAAAAGAGAAAGGGGGATACGCAGGGATCGACCAATCTTACTATAATAAAATAATTTCGGCCGTCAAAGAAGGGGTAAAAAAATCTGCCGAAACCGGCTTATCTCCCGTCGTATTAACCTCTCCCCAGATAAGATTGTTTTTAAAAAATATTTTAAACGAAATAGTTCCAGGGATAACGGTTATTTCATCCAATGAACTGTCGCCGAATTCCAAAATTAAACCGTTGGGAAGTATAGAAATTTATGCAGATTAAAAGATACGAAGTTTTAGATATGCAGGATGCGATAGAACTTATAAAAAGAGACCTCGGGGAAGATGCCGTTATTATTTCCACAAGGCAGGTTAGCAGTTCAAACGACCTGGGTTTTTTCGGAAAACCGTTTTTGGAAGTCGTAGCTGCGGCAGATTATAAAGATGAAGATCTAATACCTTCGAGGCAGAATAATAATTTTAATCAAAACCTTCTAAGCCCGTTATACGACGATATAAAATTTTTAAAAGACAACTTCGAAAGCATCGTGGAGGATAAGGTTCTATACATTTTAAATACAAAGTTTGAAGAGATTAAACAAAATATGGATGAAATTAAGTTTAATTTAAATTTATTAAAAGACGAAAAGACAAAAGTCAGGGAAAAAGAAAACGATTTACTTATGTATCTCGATAATCTTTCTTTCGATAGAAAAATATCTGCCAAATTAATAGAAATATTTTTTAAAGATATTAAATTGACAAACTTCAAGTCCGAAGAAAAAATTAACTATTTTAAAAAGTTTTTTAAAAAAATAATCGAGAAAAAGGTAGAAAAGAAAAAGTTAACGCCTTTTATGGATAACAAAATAGTTATCGCCCTTGTCGGAAACAGCGGGGTGGGAAAAACTGCCACAGCCGCAAAGCTATGCGCTAAATTCCTGTTTGAAAAAAATATGCATTTATCCGTATGCTCGCTTGATTCATTAAAAATGGGCGGATATGAAACATTAAAAAATTATGCCAAAAAACTTAAAATAGATTTTGCGGCAATAAAAGATCCAGAAGACCTGAAAACATTTATTTCAGATTCTCCGTCCGATGTTATAATAATCGATACATTTGCGGTTAACCACAACAGCGTTTTTCAACTGAATAATCTGGCAAAATTTTTGGGTGTGGAAGGCGGGAAAATTAAAGTGGAGCTTCTTTTGCCGGCGCAGCTTAAAAATGCGGACGCTATCAGGACTTACGAATCGTTCAGGAATAAAGCCGGAGTGAATTCGATTATTATCACAAAGACGGATGAATCCCATTGTCTTGGCAATCTTGCGGAAATATTTTTACTTACCGATTCAACGGTCGATTTTATTACAAAAGGAGGGAATGTTCCCGAGGATATCGAAGATGCGGCTGTCCACAATATTTATTCTTTATTTTTCCCTTCGCCTAAATATTAAAATTAAAAAATAAAAAATTTAAATACTTTTAAGAATAAGATTATGAAAAAGCAAAAAACTCAGAATAGCTATACAAAAATTATTTCTATAACCAGCGGCAAGGGAGGGGTCGGTAAAACTAACATAGTTTGCAATCTTGCATACTGTTTTGCCTCTATGGGCAAAAAGGTAATGATAATGGATGCCGACCTGAGCCTCGGAAATGTTTCCGTAATTCTCGGTATTATTCCAAAATATAACATTTCTCAGGTAATTTACGGCGATAAACAGCTTAAGGATATCATAATCTCCGATTCTAACGGCGTTCTGGTTCTTCCTGCTTCATCGGGCATACCCGAGTTATCCAATCTCTCAGAGCCGCAAAAAATTGCTTTAATGTCAAGGTTCGATGAATTTGCCGGAGACATGGAGGGTTCGGGAGAGCCTATAGACATTCTTTTAATAGATACCGGAGCGGGAATTTCTTCGAATGTTTTATATTTTAATCTTGCCGCAAGCGAAATATATGTCGTCGTGACCCCGGAACCTACATCGATAACGGATGCTTATGCGCTGATAAAGGTTTTAAGCTTGAAATACGGAGAAAAATATTTTCGGATTATAGTCAATAACGTTAAAAGCGAAAGGGAAGCTAAGGAGGTTTATAAACACTTAAGCCTTGTTTCCGATAAATTTCTTAATGTAACCTTAAATTATTTGGGGCATGTTTTGAATGACGAGAGTATTCCAAGGTCGGTTATTATGCAGAAACCGGCGTTAAGCCTTTTTCCAGATTCTAAATCGTCCGAATGTATTAAAAAATTGGCTTATAATATACTTTCTCAAAAAGATAATAAAATATCCAACGGCAATATCCAATTTTTTCTGAATAAACTTTTAAGGGCATTTTAATCTTTGTCAAATGGAAAAAATAAATTTTAAATCAAAAAGGCTGATCGAAGAAAATTTTAACCTCGTAAACACGGTTGCAAACTTTATGATGATAAGATTTAACGGAATCATAAACAGAGACGATCTTGTGGAATTTGGCATAGGGGGACTGATAGATGCCGCCGTTAAGTTCGATCCGTCAAAAAATGATAACTTTAGGGTATATGCGATAACAAGAATAAAAGGTTCCATTTTAGACGGCATAAGAAAACTTGACTATATGCCGAGAAATGTCCGCGAGTTAGCAGGGAGGATAGAAAAGACATACTCCAAATTGGAACAAAAATTAGGAGAAATGCCCTCAGATGAAGAGGTGGCTCAAGAACTCGGTGTTAATTCGGAAGAATTTAGCGAAATGCTATATAAGATAAGAGGAGCATCATTTCTATCCGATAAAGATTTTATCGGTTTTGACAAAGGGCGCGCCGAATCTATAGAAACAATGGAGAGCAAGGAACCGCAGGTTATAGACAGCCTTTTGATAAATGAGAGAAAAAATATTTTAAAGACATATATCGATATGCTTAGCGAGGTTGAAAAAAATGTACTGATGATGTATTATTATGACGAATTAACCTTAAAGGAAATCGGAAGACTGCTGGATTTAACCGAATCCAGAATTTGCCAGATCCATTCTAAGGCAATAATAAAATTGAGATCAAAATTAAAATCATATGAATAAACAAGATAAACAAAGGGATCTGCTTTTTGCGGATAATGTCGATGTCGTTAGAAATGCAATCGATAACATAGCAAAATACGGAACCATAAAAGATAAAAAACTCATAATCGATTTATTGGGATCGAGCAGCCCCGGCATTGTTGAATTTGCCGAAAATACCATTATTAAACTGCAGGAAAAGGGGCTTATAAAAAAGCTGTTCGAGATTTCTGCCTCAAGCGGCAGCGGCATTAAAATCAGGTCTAATTCATTTGACGTTATAAAGCAAATTGCCATGAAGAACGGAAATTTTTTAACCGAATATTTTAATAAAAGCAAGGGTAAATATAACAGGATAATCTCTGAACTGATAAGATACGGCAATTTTATCCCTAACGATTATCCAAAAAGGATTTTGGTCAAGCTTTCAAAAGATAAAGACGAAATAACAAGGGCTAACGCGGTTGAATCGATAGGAATATTAAAACTTAAACTTGACGGCGTACTGATAAAGGCGCTGGATGATACATTCTTTGTTTCGTCATCGGCTATTTTTTCCATAGGGGAAATAAGATTGAAAAGAGCGTTTCCAAGGTTGAAAGAATTATTTTTAAAATCCCGCGACAGGGTTATAAGAAATATAATAGTCGATTCTTTGGCGAAAATAGGCGGAAACGAAATATTAGATTTTTTGTTAAATCTTCTCGGTAAAAATAATAGATATACGATCGATAAGATTTATATACTTAAAAGTTTATATAAAATATATGCGGCAGGTAATCGCAAAAAAAGCGGGGCAAAAGAGTCGCTGCTCCAAAAAATATCCAATTTAAACCTTAGAATTTCTATATCGTCTATAGAAGAGTATGAGGAAAAAGAGGCAATAGATTCTATCCTTTATTATTTTTCTTTGTTGAATCATAAAAAGTCGGAAAAGATGTTTAAATTTTTATTTGAATATTATGCTAAAAATGAGAATATCGATGAATTAGAATACCTTTACATAAAAAATATTCTTAAAAAGATTGCAAGACCCAAGTACATAATGAATTACATAAAATCGTTAAAACCGTCGTCCGATTTTAGTAAATATGATTTGCTGATAAATGTTTTATCAGAGATTTCACCAAGGGATATAATAAATCTTTTATATTTTTTTAAGGATAAAAAATTATTTTTAGAGGCAAAAATATCTCTTTTAATTTACGCGTGTTCGGTATTCTCGGATAAAAATTTTAGTTACAAAGCCGCTTTTTACGATATTATTCTTTACTATTTAAGCGATGAAAACGGTAATGTTAGAAAATCCGCAATTAATTTATCAAGATGCTCGAAAAGCGGCATTTACATAGATAAACTTTTTACTTTTCTTCTTAAGGAAAACCTCCCCGATGTAACCTCTGCGTTTATAAATACAATAGCCAATCTTTTAAGCTTTAAGCGAAATAAAAAATATTTTTATTTTTTTGCGGATAATCTATCGTTAAAGAACGATAAAATAATAGAATATTCGTTAAAAATACTCGAAGAGGCGAAATTATCACTAACCGATAATGAGATTTCGGATTTATATTCTAAATTTGCTAATTTTAAATATGTTAAATCCATACCGTTAAAAAGACTGCTGGCGCGCGTTTTAAGAAAATACGACATGGCAAAATATAGTAGTACCATGTCTTTTTTACTTGATGAAAGCGACGAAGAAGTTAAATTTAACTATCTGGATTCCCTTTTTATATCGGGAATTAAAGACTTAAAACTTATACTAAAGGTTCTTAACTCCGGAAATTTCTCCGACGAATTCAGGTATAAAATAGTGGAATTAATCGAAAAATTAGGCGACCCGAAGAGCTTTGACTTTCTCGTTTTTATGCTTAATAAAGAAAAAAGTAAAATGGTAAAAATCGCCATACTGAGCGCCATTCATACTATCGATAAGGAAAAGGCGGCAAATATAATAAAAAAATATAATTCATCTAAAGATAAAGACTTAAGAAGCTATTCTTTAGAATTAATACAATAATTAATACGGTAAAAATTTTTAAAATAAAACCGAATGGAATATCCAAACATTAATTTATCTGATGAAATATTCTATAAATTAAAGAACTTAATATATGATATCTCAGGTATTTATTTTAATGAGCAAAAAAAATATCTCCTTGAAGCGAGGTTATCCAGAAGGCTTTCTATTTTAGATCTGCCAAACTTTGAAGATTATTATAATTATTTAAAATATTCGCCAAAAAGAAAATCTGAAATAAAGGAGCTTTTAAATAGTGTAACGACGAATGAAACCAGTTTTTTCAGGGACTTGCCTCAACTTGATGTTTTTATAGATGTTTTAAAACAAATTGTTCCCGCTCCGAGCATTAATCCAAACAAAAAGATTAGAATATGGAGCGCTGGATGCTCCACGGGTGAAGAACCATATACTATTGCCATTATGATAAAAGAGAAATTCCCTTTTTCTAATGTAAAGTTTGATATAATCGGTTCCGATATTAGCGAAAAGGTTTTGGATTCGGCAAAAAGAGGAGTATATAATAGTTATACTTTGCGCAACGCGAGCGAAAACATTATCGCTAAATATTTTAATAAAATAGACGACGATTCTTTTGCTTTAAAGGACGAAATCAAACATATGACAGGTTTTTACAATGTCAATCTTGTAGATGCGAAAGAAGTAAAAAACTTAGACATTTTTGATATCGTTCTTTGCAGAAATGTTATAATATACTTTGATGACGAGTCAAAGAAAATGGCCATTTCAAACATATACGAAAGTTTAAAAATAGGCGGGCATCTTTTTTTGGGACATTCGGAATCTTTACATTTTATATCTACATCGTTCAAATTGGTCGGTTTCGGAAAAACACCCCTATACAGGAAAGAATAAATGAAAACGCTATATACGGTATTAATTGTCGAGGACTCGTTAGTTGTAATTAAGTTTTTATCGATTGCCTTTAAAAACGCGGGTTTTAAGGTGAAAACGGCTTCCGATGGTTATGAGGCTCTGGAAAAAGCCATTAAAGACGATATAAACCTGATAGTCACGGATTTAAATATGCCCGAGATGGATGGGATTACTCTGTTAAGCAGTCTTAAGGATAATTTATCGACCAAAAATATACCCGTTATTCTTATGTCCTCAAATATGCCGAGCGAAAACGAAATATCTAAAAGTTATGCTTTTTTGCAAAAGCCGTTTAATGATGAAAAAATAATAAACATTGCAAAAAAAGCAATAAAAGAGGTTTACGGCAGTTAACCCGTTATTAATGTTGTAATAATTTATAATTTAAAAGGTGCTGAATATGGCTTTGGATCTGTCGATGAAAATTCTTGTAGTAGATGATTTTTCCACCATGAGAAGGATTATTAAGAATATTTTAAAACAGATAGGTTTTGCGAATGTGGACGAAGCCGAAAATGGGCAGGTCGCCCTTTCAAAAATTGCGGACGGAAATTACGATTTTGTCATTTCGGATTGGAATATGCCAGAAATGAACGGAATAGAATTATTAAAGAGCGTCAGAGCAAATGAAACAACAAAAGATTTACCGTTTTTAATGGTTACTGCCGAGGCAAAAAAAGAAAATGTGGTCGAAGCCGTTAAAGCAGGGGTTAACAATTATATCGTAAAGCCTTTTACGGCGGAAACCCTTCAGGAAAAGATTTCAAAAATATTTCCGGATTAACCTGAACATATTGCGGAGGCAATCGTTAATGATAGATGACTCGATGAAAGAAATAGTTAATGATTTTGTTCAAGAGGCGCTGGAACTCCTTGAAAGCCTTAATGAAAACTTTGTCGAGCTTGAGAAAGATCCCGGGAATAAAGACCTGTTAAATACTATTTTCAGGGCGGCGCATACAATAAAGGGTTCCGCCGGTTTTTTGGGTTTTCAAAGCATTGTCGAGCTGGCGCATAGTGCGGAAAATATTTTAAATAAGCTCAGACAGGGTGAAATCTTCCTTACCCCCAATATGATGGATTGTTTACTCGGGGCTATGGATATATTGAAGGCCATGATAGTATCCGTATCCGAAACAGGAATGGAAGGACTTTCGCCTGTAGATAACACGGAACTTATCAAAAGGCTTGATGACATGGCAGAGGGGATAATTGGACTACGGGAAGAAGAGTTAAAACAGCCGGAGGCTAAAGGGACGCAAGCCGTCCGGCAGAACTTGCCTCATAGCGCGGCTGAAAACGGTAAAGCCTTAGTGGAGAAATTCGATGCGGCCGGAGAAATTATCAATGAAGAAAAGCATAAAGAAAATCGCGCTAAAACGGATAAAAGAAAGGTAAGAAACCTTGGAGATATCCTTCTGGAAGACAACCTTATTTCCAAAGAGGAACTGGAGCAGATTTATAAAGAGAAAGAGAAAGAAATAAAGCAACCCGAAACCGAAACCTTCGAGCAAAAACAGGAGCGGAACAGACAGGCTGTGCCGATACAGGAAGTCCCTAAACCTCCGCAGACGGAGGCGGCATTACCCGGTCCAAAACCATCGCCCGCCCGGACACCCGAGATCAAAGAGACTACAATAAGGGTTGATATCGACAGGCTTGATAATGTTATGAATCTCGTAGGCGAACTTGTTCTTGCAAGAAACAGGTTATTTAATATCTCCTCTAAATTAGAGATGAAATATGCGGGCGACGATCTTTCTTCCGCGCTGGCGCAGGTTGTATCCAATTTAAATCTTGTTACTACCGACCTTCAGCTGGCGGTAATGAAGACAAGGATGCAGCCGGTTAAAAAGGTGTTTAGCAAATTCCCCCGAATGGTAAGAGACCTTTCAAGAGAACTCGGCAAAGAGATTGAACTTCAAATATTGGGTGAAGAAACGGAGTTAGATAAATCGGTTATCGAAGAGATAGGAGATCCCCTTGTCCATTTAATAAGAAACAGCGTTGACCATGGGGTAGAAACAAAAGAGATGAGAAAACGGCTGGGGAAACCTGAAACCGGAACTATTAAATTAAGCGCCGAACACGAGGGAAATTACATCGTTATAAGCGTTTCGGACGATGGAAAGGGAATGGACCCCGACATCTTAAAAAAGAAGGCCGTGGAAAAAGGGGTGATAGATGAGAAAACGGCTTTTGGTCTTTCCGATAAGGATGCTTTAAGTTTGATTTTTACGCCGGGATTTAGCACCAAAGAGAAAGCGACCGAAATTTCGGGGAGAGGGGTCGGAATGGATGTCGTTAAAACAAATATACAGAAAATAAACGGCATTATAGATATAGAATCCCAAATCGGGCATGGTTCGAAGATAGTATTAAAACTTCCGCTGACCGTTGCCATAATTCAAACCCTTATTGTCGGGGCGGGAGAAGATATTTTTGCCATTCCTCTTAATTCTGTCGTCGAAACCTTAAGAATATCGGAGTCGTCTATTCAAACAATCGATAAACATGAGGTTATAAATTTAAGAAAATCGGTTTTATCTCTGCTAAGATTAGGAGAAGAATTTGGTATAAAAGAATCAAACATCGTTGACCTTAATACCTCTTTAAAAAAAGAGATTTATGTAGTCGTCGTTGCGCTGGCCGAAAAAAAGATTGGTATAGTGGTTGATAATCTATACGGACAGGAAGAGGTTGTGATTAAGTCTTTGGGAGATTATCAATTAGGATATAAAGGCATATCAGGCGCAACAATCACCGGCGACGGAAAGGTTGTCCTCATCATAGATATAGCCTCTATGATAGAATCTGCCGCAATAAGATAAATTTTAAAAGGAGTATTTGATTTATGGGGGAGCCGGTGAGGGTTTTAATTGTCGATGATTCCGCCTTTATGAGGAGGGCGATAGGTTCCCTTTTAGAAGGAGAAAACGATATCAAAGTTGCGGGATTTGCAAAGGATGGAGAGGATGCTATCAGGCAGATTCAAGATTTCAAACCCGATATTGTAACGATGGACATAGAAATGCCTAAGATGGATGGGCTGACGGCGCTTAAAATTATTATGGAAAAATTTCCGCTGCCCGTAATAATGGTTAGTTCGCTCACGGAGGAAGGGGCAAAGGCTACTTTAGATGCCCTTGATTTAGGGGCGGTCGATTATATTCCCAAAAATCTTTCGAATGTATCATTGAATATATTAAAAATAAAAGACGACCTGCTTTCTAAAATAAGGGCTGTTACGGCAAAAAGATATGTTTTTCACCCCCCCTCCGAAGATATTGCAATTTCTTCAATAAAATTACTTACAGATGGTTCATGGAATAAAAGAATTAATATTGTCGCAATAGGTTCGTCAACAGGCGGTCCAAAAGCGCTTCAAGATGTTATACCTAAAATTCCGGGTAATTTTCCGGTTCCTATAATTTTAGTTCAACATATGCCTAAAGCTTTTACGGGACCTTTTGCCGAAAGATTGTCGCAGATATCTCATATCAAGGTTATAGAGGCTTCCGGAAGCGAGATTATTAAGCCGGGAACGGCTTATTTGTCACCCGGCGATAAACATCTTACCGTTAAAAAAACAGGAGGGGGCGGAACAAAAATATCTCTTTCAAACGAACCGGCCGATTTGATAAATAAACCATCGGTCAGCGTTATGATGGAATCGGTGGCGAATGAGTATCCGGGAAGCGCATTGGGCGTCATATTGACGGGCATGGGTTCGGACGGGCTGTCGGGTATGAAAAGTATTAAGAAGTCAGGCGGAAAAACTATCGCTCAGGATGAAGCTACCTGCGTCGTATATGGTATGCCAAAAGCCGTTGTTGACGCGGGACTCGCCGATGTCGTTCTTCCTATATACAAGATAGGCGATGAAATTATCAGGGAAACTTTATATTGATATTAATCAAATTTAATTTTCATGTTTGGAGGAAAATTTATGGAAGCCGTTAAGGAAGCAAATAATCAAATTAATAGAACAGGTAAAGCGGAAAGCGATCCGGGGTTAGAGGAAATAGTTCAACTCGTTACATTTCGTCTCGGGAATGAAGAGTTTGCTCTCGATATTTTAAAGGTTCAGGAGATAAATAGAATTGTCGAAATAACCAAGGTTCCAAAGGCCCCTGATTTTGTCGAAGGCGTTATTAATTTGCGGGGCAGGGTTATTCCGATAGTCGATATAAGGAAAAAATTTCATTTGAAGACAAAAGAAGTTACAAAAGAGACAAGAATTATTGTGGTAAATATAATGAATAAAACCATAGGCCTTATTGTCGATTCCGTTTCAGAAGTTTTAAGGATCGATTCAAGCACTATTCAGCCCCCGCCGCCATTAATTGCAGGTCTCGATTCCGATTACATCGAAGGGGTGGGCAAATTAGACGACAGGCTTATAATATTGTTAGATATCGATAAGATATTTACAACCGGAGAGCACAGGCTTATCGACGGCATGACGAGATAATTTATGAAGACCCCGTATATTTTTGCAACCGCAAATCAAAAAGGGGGCGTAGGAAAAACAACAACGGCGATTACGCTGGGGAGTTCCTTATCGCTTTTCGGACACAGGGTGCTTTTGATAGACCTTGACCCTCAGGCAAGCCTTACCAATCATTTAGCGGTTGAGCCGGAGAAACTTGAATATTCCGTCAGCAATGTTATAGTCTCCGAATCTTTTCATCCTGACGAGGTGATTATAAACAAATACAGATTAAAAACAGGCGGATGCATCGATCTGATACCGTCAAATATAAACCTTGCAAGGATTGAAGCGGAGCTTTCGGTTTCAAAGGGCGGGGGGTTAAGACTTAAGGAAAGATTAAAGTTTTTACCGAATAATTACGATTACATAATAATAGATTCATCGCCTGCGTTAAGCGTTCTTCTTATTAGCGCTATCGCGGCAAGCGATGAGGTTATTATTCCCGTTATGTCCGATTTTTTATCGGCAAGGGGCGTTGAATTATTACTCTCAACCATCGGCAAGATCGAAACGGCGATAAATATTAAATGTAATTATAAGCTTTTAATCACCATGTTTGATAGAAGGACAAATTCGTCATGGAAATCTTTGGACTATTTTAAAAATAAGTATCAAAGCTGCCATTTTAATAGTATAATAAA
Source organism: bacterium (assembly GCA_021802425.1). Classification (GTDB taxonomy): domain Bacteria; phylum SZUA-79; class SZUA-79; order Acidulodesulfobacterales; family Acidulodesulfobacteraceae; genus Acidulodesulfobacterium. The sequence goes on from JAJZXJ010000001.1 coordinate 127,671, forward strand.
TATAGATACAAGATTCAGGGATGCAAGCTTAATAAGAAAGCCTTTAACATATCTCGATATTAATGCGAGGGGAACCTTAGATTATATTAATGTTGCGAAAGAGATAATAAACCGCCTTCATAACGAGATTAAGGGGGTAAACGATGAATGAGAGCGCAGAGTTATATGATATGAATGGTTTTAAATTCAAAGATTCGGACCTGGTGTCTTCATGGATAGGCAGTCTTTTAGATGAAGTTGAAAATCGGCAAAGCTCAAAAAATTCGGACTATCTAAAGGAACCCGCCCGGGTTATTGCTTATCCGGTTGAAAGAATATTAACCCCTCGAAACGAAGCGGCAGTTGTTTCAAATTCAGGAGATTTTTATTTAGAAGAGGTCAAAAAGCCGGAAATTTCTCCAAGCGTAAAAATAAATCCAGAAAAAGAGATGCCTTATTTTACCTTTACTTCGGGCAATTCTCTTTACGGCATACCCGCCTTTCATATAAACGAAATAATCAAATACAAAGAACCCGTAAATATCCCTTCAAAAAAGATTGGACTGCTGGGACTGATTCCTTACAGGGCAAAGATAATACCCGTTTATAATTTTTCTTCATTAGTCCTACCTTCGGCGGATGTGAAAACTATTTGCAAATATATCGTCATTTGCGTCTATGAAGGCAAATTATTCGGCCTATGCATAGAAGATATTAAGAATATAATTAAGGTTAAAAATAAAAATCTTATTTCATCCGCCACATTTAGGTTTTGGGGTTCCAATAAAATATGTTCCGATGTTTTTGAAGGTGAAAGCGGAAAATTTTATTCGTCGGTTGACATAAAAAGCATTTATAATTATTTAAAATCATGATAGATTTAGTCGAAATTCAACAGATTATTTCAAACATGCCTTCGGTTGAAAAAATTACCTCCACGCCTCAGGTTCTGGCGGTTAATTCAAGCAACATTATCCAAAAAGAGATGGAAAATGTGGATATGGAAAAACTGAGCACGGTTGTTGAATTAAGCGAGGTTCTGGAACCGGTTAACGATAAAAATAAAAATTCGAAAGGGGAAAAGAAGTTTTCATCAGAGCCTGAGGAAGAAGAAAAAGAAACAGGCAAAAAGAATACGCCCCATATTAACATAATTGCATGAGTATGCAATGATTGATAATCCCGCAATTTTTTTTAACGATATTCAATTTACGGCGCAATTTCAAGCGTTAGAGGGTAAGATAACATCTCTCGATAAAAATTTAGCTTCATTTCTGGAACTTGTCGGTTCCGGAAAAATTTTAGATGTAAAATTAATAGACGCCCTTGATAATTTAACAGGCATATTCAGTTTTAACGGCAAACTATTTAATGCCCAAATTCCGGAAGATTTATATAATGAGTTTGCCTTAAGTTCGCCTGCCGGCGCTAATGTCGGCATGAAGGTAAAATTACAGCTAAGCAAGATTGATAATAACGAGGTAACTTTTCGGATTGTTAACGATTTAAACAAAGGAAATATTCAAAAAGCTGTAGAATTATACGGCAAGGTATATTCCAATGATATTGCGGGTAATTTTAAAACCGTCTTAAACGAAGAGTTAAACCTTAATACTGGAAATATCGGCGTCTCGGTTAAAGGTAATTTTTTATTTATTCACTTCAATTTTAATTCAGGGTTGGGAAGCGGTACCGTTATCCTGACAACTAATCAGGTTGAAGGTAAAGAGCTTAACGATAAAAAGGACGGCAAAAAAAAATTAAACAAAATGCCTGCCGGGTATTCGTTTATGCTGGAAATAAACCTTGAGCCCCTTAGATACATTAAGGTATTTTCCTATTATTTTAACAGGACATTAACCGTTAATTTTAAAGATTATTCTGAAATTGCGCATAACGCCATAACTAAGAACATGAAAGTATTTAAAGATATGCTGTCATTAGAGGGAATTGCGCTAAAAGAAGTCTCGTTTTATAATAAGAATAACAATAAAAATACCGGCATGCCGAATGATGTTTTATTGAATCATAATATTATAAATGAAAGAATATAAAAATTATAATAATATTAAGGCTTCGGCTTTAAGGTACGATAAAGAAAAGGAAAACGCCCCAATTTTGGTTGCTAAGGGTAAGGGTAAAGTCGCCGAAAAAATAATAGAAATTGCAAATAAAGAAAATATCCCTGTGATAGAAAATAAAGCGCTTGCCGATATTCTGGACAAGCTTGACATATATGACGAGATTCCGCCCGAACTTTATAGGGTCGTTGCGCAGCTATTTGCGTTTATTTATAAATTAAACGAAAAAGCCTCTGATGATTTAAAATTTAAATCCCTTTCATAGCCGCCACAATCTCCCTTTGTCTTTTAAATATGTATTTAAACATTATATCCTGTTCTTTCGGTCCCAGGTTTATCAGTTGCGCGCCGGTTTTATATTTAAGATTGTCAAGCCTTGTTGCCGCTCTTATTTCCATTCTAACGGTTATTGCCCGAATATTTCCCGGGAATTCTATTTTTACTCCCTCCAATACCGTATGCTTTTCTATAGGAAAATCTAATAAGAACGAAATCCCTTCTCCTCCAATGTCGTAAATGTTTGCGTTAAAATACTTATTATTCAGGAAAAAACTTAATCCCACAGGCTCCTTCAAAGACGGTTCTATTCTGAAATATTTTCTTTTTTCTAAAGACAGTATTTCTAGAGGTTTGTAAATATTAAATGTAAAATAATCATTATTTTTCCTGAAGTCGTAAAGCTTCGATACAAAAAAGTGTTCGTTATTTTTAAATTTAAAATTAAGCTTAAGATATGATGACTCCAAAAGACTTAAGTTGCCGTTTTGCGGCATGAGGGAGTCTATGGTAATGTAATCCTCGGCTATTTTTATTATGCTGCTCGAATATGAGGTTTGCCCCGCCATGCCTGCCGCCCTGCCGAACTTCGTTTCGTTATTAAACGGAACAGGGGTAACTATAAGGCTTTTTTTTAAGTTGAGAAACCCTTTTAAAATACTGTCTATTTCCGGCCTTCTGGAATAAATATTTACATTAGGATCTTCTTTTAATTTTTTAATATCGAACATAATAGGCGTATTATATTTTAAATATTCTATAGTATAAATCAAGTTTTTAAATAATATCAATATTTTTTATTTTTTTATTTTTGCGGTATATTTTTCCTTTGTTTTAAAAAAGAGGGAAATTTTTTCCTAAAAACTTTATCGTCCTTTTTAAGAAGCGATAATGAAAGGGCAGTTAATCTTTTGTTTTTAATTTCTCTTCATTTTTGGCATATTTTTTGCAGACTATTTATTAAATTTTAAAATGTTAATAAAATCTAAGAGGTCGTTATTATGAACGGCGGTTCGTATGTTGCCTTAAGCGGAATAATTGCCGAGGGGCAAAAGCTTAATATGATTACGAATAATCTGGCTAATGCAAATACCGTCGGATACAAAAGCAGCGGTTCTCTTTTCGGTGAATTTTTATCGCGTAAAGCTATTCAGACTTTAGATTCCGGGAACAATAAGCCTTTTGTTGATAAGACTTATCCGATAATGCTTAACAGTTATATAAATGATTCTCAGGGACCCCTTAAAAAAACAGGCAACAGGCTTGACCTTGCAATAAACGGGGATGGGTTTTTTGTTTTACAAACGCCGGGCGGAATTAAATTTACAAGAAACGGGGTGTTTTCTCTAAACAGCGCGGGAGAGCTTGTAAATCAGAATGGTTTTCCTGTCCTAAACATTCGCAAAAGACCTATTTTTTTAAATGAAAGGGGTTCAAATATTACTATTACAAAGAACGGCATAATAAATCTAACAGACCCCCTGACAAACAATGAAATGTATTACGGACAAATTCTTACGGTAAATTTTAACAATCCGAAATATTTGTCTAAATACGGCGACACCATGTTTTCGGCAAACAAAAATTCCGGAGCGCCGGCCTTAAATAAAAACCCTGATATCTTGCAGGGTTATGTCGAGGAATCCAATGTAAACGAAATTAGGGACATGGCGGAAATGATAAATGTTTCCCAGGTTCACAACAATATGGTAGAAGTGTTAAAGTCATATTCAAATGTAAATAATACTACCATTAATACTATCGGCGCAGCGGTTTAACATGCTTAAATACTCTGCCGATCTTTTTATGGATTAACGGGAAAATGGGACAGATTTTAAATCTGTCCCATTTTCCGGAAGCATAAGTTTAAATTTTGAATTGTAAAGAGGGGGATTTTAAATGAGGGCGCTATGGACGGCTTCCACCGGTATGGAGGCGCAGCAATTGGAAATAGACAACATTGCAAACAATCTTGCCAATACCAATACGACGGGCTATAAAGAATCGAGGGTTAACTTCGAGGATCTTTTTTATCAAACCATTAAGTCTCCGGGGGCGTACTCTTCCGAATATACCCAGGTGCCGACGGGCATTCAAATCGGCTTAGGCACTAAGGTATCTTCTATAGAAAAAGAATTTACCCAGGGCGATCTCCAGCAAACATCCAATCCCTTGGATGTTGCAATATCGGGGCAGGGTTTTTTTCAGATACAGATGCCGGATGGCGAGGCTGCATATACAAGAGACGGTACTTTTCAAACAAATTCACAGGGTCAGCTTGTCGATGCAAACGGTTATCAACTTGTGCCGCCTATTACTATACCGCCAAACGCTACCTCCGTTACCATTTCGCAAAACGGTACGGTATCGGCGGTTGTTTCCGGTCAGACAAATCCTGCTCAAATTGGTACGATAACGCTTGCTAATTTTATTAATCCCGCAGGCCTTAACAGCATTGGCCACAATCTTTATCTCCAAACTTCGGCTTCAGGGGTCCCGCAGATTGGAACCCCGGGACAGAACGGCATTGGAACGGTTCAGCAGGGTTTTCTGGAAATGTCCAATGTAAATTTGGTGGGTCAGATGGTATCTATGATAACAGCCCAAAATGCTTATACCATCGATTCAAAAGCGATAACCATCGCAAATCAGATGCTACAAACGGCGGCGGGATTGATACCGTAAGCTTATGTTAAATAAAAACTTTTATAAAAATACGATTTTTATTTTCATGTTTTTAGGGTTTATTGTTGCGTGTCCCGGGAAAAATTCCTATGCGAAAGGTTATAGAAAAAACCCTGTAAAATTAAAACAAATGATAATAAATTCTTATTTAAAAGAGATACCGCTAAAATTCAAAAAATATTTTCATTTTAGCCGCTTCAGTTTTACGGGGCCGCTTAAAAATGTTTTTAGATATTCTATAAAACCGATAACTTATAATCCGGGATTTGCAGGGTATCATACGGCTATAATCAAATTAACGGATAAGAACACAGGTTTGCTTAGAGGAATTGCCTATGCCGCTTTTAAAGTAAGAATTTATGCGCCTGTTGCGGTTGCCGCCCAAACTATTGGAAAATTTCAAATATTAAAGGCAAACGATGTCGAAATTGATTATAAAAACATTCCCGACATATATTCGGGGTATTATCTAAATAAAAAAGGCATTATCGGTGAAGAAGCCAAATTCGTTATTATTCAAAACTCTATCCTGTCAAAAATAAATACGGAAAGAAAAAGGATAATAAATTTTGGAAATATGGTTTATATTGTTTACAAAAAATACGGATTAAATTTAAAAACGAGGGGAATGGCGCTTCAAGCCGGTCCTTATAATTCTACCATAAGGGTAAAAAATATCGAATCTGGCGTCGTCGTGGACGGGATTGTCAAGTCAAATAAAATAGTGATAGTCAGGTAAATATGTATGAAAAAATTTAAAAAACGGCTCTTTTTATTAGCTGTATTTTCCTTTTTAGCCTTGTCTTTAAGCGGGTGCGGTACCGGTTTTGTCACTCCGCCAAAATCTATGGTGCCTCCAACTTATGTCAAGCCTACGGCAAAAAACGGCGGAATCAAGAGTAAGCCGATTTTAGGTTCTTTATGGAACGGTTCGCAAAACGGGACGAATCTATATTCGGATAATGTCGCATATCAGCTTAACGACATAGTTACCATAATCGTAAACGATCAGACGCAGGCGCAGGACTCTTCGGGAACAACCCTGTCCAAGAATTCTTCGGGGCAGGGGAGCATTGCTTTCGGGAGTCTTGCGACCGCAAAACCCACAGGTTATCAAGGGTCAAATGTTGAAAGTTTTAACGGGGGGGGCGGGGTGGCCGAAAGCGGGCAAATATCCACCATGATAGAGGCGCAGGTTGTGCGTGTTTTTCCAAACGGAAATTTGGAAGTTAAAGGCGAAAGAGAGGTCTCTATTAACGGGGAAACAAGATATATCTTAATTAAAGGCATCGTCAGGCCCATAGACATTTCTCCGGGCAACACCGTTCTTTCAAGCCAGATTGCCGACCCGAGGATATGGATAAACGGGGAGGGTCCAGTAAAATGGCAGCAAAGACCGGGGTGGCTGTATCATATATTGAACTTTATATGGCCATTTTAATATAACATATATTACCGCTCACCCGTCTTTATTTCGCGGCCGGGTATAGCGGGGATATGAGGATACGAAATGAGTAAGATTAAAAATATATTTTTAACGATGCTGTTATTTTTAGCAGCCGCGATTATTACCGGTATAAACCCTAATTTTTCCTATGCGGCTAAAATCGGCAACATTACATCTATTTACGGCGCAATGAGCAATCCAATCGTCGGCTACGGTCTCGTCGTAGGACTCGACGGGACAGGAGACCAGTGGGGCGTCAATGTTACGCAGCAAAGCATTGTTACTATGCTGTCCAAATTAGGCATTAATACCGACCAGGCTTCTCTTTATGAAATAAGAGACACGGCTGCGGTTATGGTTACAGCGGAGCTTCCGCCGTTTGCTATTCCCGGTCAAAAAATAACCGTTACGGTAGGTTCTATCGGAAACGCGCAAAGCTTACAGGGAGGAGTTTTATTAATGACGCCGTTAAAAGGACCAAACGGCGCTGTTTACGCGCTGGCGCAGGGGAGCGTGTCAACCGGCGGAGATGTCTCGACCGATAATGTATTACCGCTCCCGGGTTATATTCCCGTGTCTCAAAATTTTCAAACATCCGGCATAATAGATAACGGCGGGATAATAGAAAAAGGGGTTTCAATAGGGTTAAATTCATTTAATTCCATAAGATTAATTCTTAAAAATCCAAGTTTTACTACGGCGTCAAGGATAGCCTCGGCTATAAACGCAAAATTCGGAAAGGGTATTTCTAAATCGTTAAATTCTACTCAAGTATTGGTTGATGTTCCCGCCTCATACAAAGGTAATGTTGCAGATTATGTTTCCATTGTTAATGCCGTTAGCGTGAAAACGCATTCAAGGGCGATTATAGTCATTAATGAACGCTCCGGGACTGTCGTAATGGGGGGCAATATCGGGATAAATCCGGTGGCAATATCTAATAGAAACATAATGCTTAAAATAAATAAAAAAAGAATACCAAACGCATTTTTTTTAAAAAATGGCTTAACGGTGGACCAGCTTGTTAAAGCCTTAAATGCGGTTGGGGCATCGACTTCAAGTATTATATCTATATTAGAATCTATTAAAGCCGCCGGAGCTCTTTCGGCGCAAATTAAGATAATGTAAAGGGGAGCGGAAAATATTAAAGATTTTATTTAAAAATGACGATTGTTATATGCGTAATTAAATCCTCGTTTAATTAATTACCGAATAATACAAAAATAAAAAGAAGGATAAACATATGACAATCCAGATTTCAAATGTTCCGCCTGTTATTAACGAAATACCCGAAAGTAACGGCAATAAAACAAGGGGGGCAAATTTGCAAACCGGTCAAACGGCCGGAGATGAGGTGAATATATCCGACAGCGCAAGTTTCGCCGGCAATTTGAAAAGCTCCATCGATTCGGCTTCAGTAGCGGGTCATGCAAAGCTCAACGGCATTAAACAGCAAGTAGCTTCGGGGAATTATGCCGATAGCTCTAAAATAGCCGAAGGATTACTTAAGAATTTAGCTATAACTAATGAATAATATAGACTAATTTTATAATTTATGGAAAATTTGACTGAAAATAAAAAACATTTTAATGAGCTGCTCAAAATTGTTTTAAGATTAAAAAAAGAACTTAACGAATCTTATTTAATCTTAAAGTCCGATTTTAATCCTCTCGAAAATATCGATGCTTTTAACGATAAGAGAAAAATATTAAATGAACTAACCTTAAAGTTAAGAGAGTTTGTTTTGGTAGAACAGGATAAAAGCGATGAAGAATTAGCTGATATTAAAAACAGGATAAGGGCTGAAATCTTTGAAATAATCAATATAAACGGGGCATTTTCGGGATTGATTAAAAAAAACATATATTATAATCAGCTTACAATATCTTTCATTACCGATATATTTCATAAAAATTCTATTTATAACAAAGTCGGCGAAACTAATTCAAACTTTTCTCCATTAAAAAATGTTTTAATGGGGTCTGGTTTAAAGATTTGACAATTTATTCCATCTTAGCAAAGGATGGAGTATATGAAACGGAAATACATAAAGGTAATTTAAAATGCTTACGATAAACAATATATTCGATATTGCCAATTCGGCTATGACGACCAATCAGGCGGCTATGAATACGGTGAGCCAGAATGTCGCAAATGTCAACACTCCATTTTACAATAATGAAACCCCTATTCTAAGCGAGGCTCCCGCCGTTGTCGGCGCGCCGTACACTTATGGAACAGGGGTTAATTTAACTCAGGTTCAAAGGAGTACAAATGCCTTCGTTCAGTCCGAGGTTAATAACGAAACAACCCAGAATAGCTATTATACTAATCTGTATCAGGGTTTAAATCAGATTCAAAACCTCTTTAACGATCAGTCTGGTTCAGGTTTTAGCTCGGCTATTTCCGCATTTTTCAACGACTTTCAAAATGTCGCAAATAACCCGTCCAATACGGCTCAAAGAACCGCGCTTCTTTCCGATGCAAAATCATTAACCGGCGATATAAACAATGCTTATACCACCATAATGAATACCGTTTCCTCGACAAATACATCCATTAAAGGCATTATACCCGAAGTTAACAGCCTTACATCGCAAATTGCCTCGCTTAATCAGCAGGTTACATATGCGCAAAATACAGGAAGCAATGCCAACGAATTGCGAGACGAGAGGATGAATGCAATAAATCAACTCTCTAAATTAGTCAATATTTCTTATTATGAAAATAATAACGGCAAAATTAACATTTCGATCGGCGGCACGCCCCTTGTTTTAAGCGATTCATCATTTAATCTTTCAACCAAAATTAATAGCGGAAATGTTAGCTCTTTAAATATAATGTGGAATGGACCTGCCGGTTCCCAGCAGGATATTACTCAAAATGTTACGGGGGGCAGTCTTGGCGCCTATGTTAATTTTGAACAGGCGGCGGCGCCGTCTTACATAAGCCAGCTCAACTCGCTGTCTGCCGCAATAACCGACAATGTTAACTCTTTGCAATATAACGGGTATGGGCTCGACGGTTCGACCGGCAGCTACTTTTTTAATCCTAATCTTACGACTTCTGCCGGCAGCGGTGTTACGGACGCAACTATCAATACAGGATATGTTGCCGACCCGTCCAAACTTACGGGGGATAAATATTCGATTTCGACAACGGGCGGCGGCACTTTTACCGTAACTAACAACACAACCGGACAAACTTTAAGCAGTTCTGAAGTCAGCGTTTCTTCGGCAGCTAACAAATACGGACAAAATGTATATACTATAGGTTTTGACGGGGTATCGGTAAATATTACCGGGACATCCACTACGGGAACCGCTCCTGCAAACGGGGATACTTTTACCGTCAATCAGCTGACGACAAATCCGGCATTTACTATGTCTGTAAATCCAAATCTAAGTACATCACAGGTTGCTGCCGCTTCAGCCGTTGCAACGGCGGTCAATCCGAACAATACCGGCAATGCTGCCGTAAGCGCAGGTTCGGTTATAAATCCTACGACATATACAAATGGAACCAATATTCCCGGCAGTAACGAAGGAGGGCAATACACTATAAAATATACGGGACCTGGAACAACAGGAACTGGCGATTTTACCATTACAAACAATACGACAAATTTAACTCAAACAATAAATAATATACCTATAACGACAAATTCGTCCGGTCAATCCGAATATTCTATTTTTTTTGGTAATCAGACTTTTAGTGGTAGCAATGGCGCACAGGCAGAAAATTTTCACGTTACTATTACCGGAACGCCGCAGGCAAATGATTCCTTTACGGCAAATGTTTTATCGCCTCAGTCAACGGGTTTAAGTCTTACCCAGATGAATACGATAGGCTTAAGCGGAAACAATGAAAACGCCTTAAATCTTGCAGCGCTTCAAAACAATAATGTGCCTGTTAACGGGACTGACACGACTATTTCAACCTATTATTCGGGTATTGTTTCAAATATCGGCACTCAGGCTCAAAGCGCGAACACCAATTATACAAATTCAAGTTCGGTTCTGACTAATTTGAAAAATCAATTGTCATCATCCGTCGGGGTAAATATGAACCAGCAGATGACCGACCTTGTCAATTATCAAAATTCTTATCAGGCGGCGGCGGCTATAACGCATTCCGCAGAGGCGATTATGACGGCGCTTTTAAGTATTGTTCCGTAAAGCGGTAAAGGAGGCACGAAAAATGATACAGATAACGGACAACATGATATACAACAACATTAATAACGAGCTGTTAAACCAGTCAGCCCAGATTTATAACCTTCAGGATCAAATATCCAGCGGTTTGCAAATAAACTATCCGCAGGATAATCCCGCAGGCATGGTTAGCGTTTTGTCTTACAAAAATAGCACTTCGCTTATTAATCAATACAATTCTAATGTCAATCTTGCCAATGAGATTTCGTCTTTAGCCTCATCCACCCTCAATAATGTCATCGGGGTCGTAAATCAGGCTAAAACCCTTGCAATAGAAATGGCAAACGGCGGAACATCGGCGTCTAACCAATCCGGTGCGGCACAGGAGGTTAAACAAATCATAAACGAACTTTTGCAATCGTCCGATACCTCTTATAACGGTCAAAATATTTTTACCGGAGAAAATTTATCGCAAACTCAGGCTTACGCATCCTCTCAAGCTTTTTACAATGTTACTTCATCTAATGGAACGGTAACGCCGGTTAAATATAATGTTTATACTTATGCGGGAACGGATGTCAACCAGAGATACCAGATTACTCAAAACCAGACGATTGCTCCGTCGCTTACTGCCGATGCCGTATTCGGAAATGATCCTGCAAATCAAACTGCTTCATATAATCCGTCCGGATTAATTTCGGTCCTTTCGCTTTTTCAATCGGAGCTTTCGTCAGGGATTTATCAAAGCGATTCCCAAAATATAATAAGCGGAATAAAAAACGGTTTAAATCAGATATTATCCGCGCAGTCAACCCTCGGGACAAAAGTGCAAAGATTAAACGAGCAATCCACAAGTTATCAAACGGTATTATCAAATATTACCCAACTTCTAGGGCAAACGGAAAATGTCAATATTCCGCAAGCTATGACGAGCCTTACTCAGGCGCAGGATTCATATCAGGCAACACTTCAAACGGCGGCCGGTATCACTCAATTAACCCCGATGCTGTTAAAATACTTATAGTAAATTAATTATTAAGCCAACAAGCCAACACGCTATATGCTTATTCTATCCCGAAAAGAGGGTGAAAGTATAAAAATAGGCGATAATGTTACTGTCGAAATTATTTCTATTAGAGGCGGAACAGTTAAGATAGGAATAAACGCGCCTGAGGATGCCCTGATTTTAAGAAAAGAACTTTATGATTCGATAAAGGAAGAGAATATAAATGCCTCCAATTTAAATTCAGGTATTATATCCAACTTGAACGATATATTTAATAGGGAAAAAAACAAAAAATAATAATTAATAACAAAAATAAGGGGTTTTGATAAGTGGATGACGGAAGCGCGATTATTTTAGTAAAGAGCATATATTACCCGCAAGGGTTGGCCGTAGAGAAGTCAAAAATTATAGAATTCGTTAAGCCCATACTCGGGTTTAACGCTTTTAAAAAATTCTGTATTTTGAATATCGATAAAGAAAAAAATGTTCCGTTTTTTATTTTGCAAAGCATAGAAAACGAGGATTTATGTTTTATTATCACCGACCCAAACCTGTTTTTTAAAGATTATAGCGTTCAGGTTACGGACGAGGAAAAAAACTTATTAAGCCTTGATAATAAAGCTGATGCAATAATATTCGTAATAGCCACGCTGTCTTCCGATTTTTCCTCTTCCACGGTAAATCTAAAAGGCCCTATCGTTATAAACATAAAAAATAACAGGGCTCTGCAAACGGTTTTAAACAACGATATATATTCGGTAAGGCAGAAACTTTCTATTATAAAAGGTGAAACGGCATCAGGTTAGCAATCTTATTCAAAAAACAAAAAAGGTGTCCGATTTATTTTTCAAAAAATAAATCGGACACCTTTTTAAAGTAATCTTATAATTTTAGCCCCTCTCCCTTTTATCGATGACCACTTTAGACCCGATGCTTTCTTTGGCGGAAGACTTAAGAGCCGAGGTTATTTCGCTGATTTGCCCGTAATGCGTAATCTTTTTGTTTGCATTTGGAATTATTGAAATAGACAGGCTCATTATCGGAAATTGCCTCAATATTTTTTGCCTGTCGTAAGCCTCTATATAGCCTCTTTCTTTGTCGGTATTATCATAAAAGGAGAGTATTATCTTATCAAAGTTATATATAATGGTGTTTGCTATATCCAGCGCATCACCCGCATGAGAAACTACGGTAAAGTCATCTCCGCCGATATGTCCGACAAGCACATATTTTTCGATATCCCTTCTGCGTGTTTTGGATATGTCATAGACTGTTGTCGCAATAAGCCTCGAGGTCATCATAATCACTTCATCGCCCCTGACAAACCCATATTTGTCGTTATACGATTTAAAATTATCGATATCTATATAAGAAAAAGAAAAATCTATATTTTCATCTATTTTATTTTTAATTGACCCCATTATCGACGAGTTTCCGGGCAATTTTGTGAGCGGATTGGCATCGAGGGCAGATTTAGAAGAACACAAAATACTGTTAATTTTATATGAAATTTCACCTGTTGATAACGGTTCTTTAATGTAATCCTTTAAATAATACTTTGAACTTTGCCGGTCTATCTGCCCGTCTTTAATAGTTTCAAAATTAAAATTCGCCGGTAATATGTAAAGTATCGGAATATTGCTAAGCATATTGTCAAGCTGCATATCGTTTATCAATTTAAGCTGGGTCATGTATGAGCCGTTAGACTCTTGAAAGCTGCCATCCCCGCAAGGAGTATTGAACTGCAAGGAAAGGTTTTCTATGCCGATCACGATTAACTGCGGCGGCGAAGCATATACGGAATAGTAGGCTTGATTAAAAGACTCGAATATTTTAAAGCTATACTCCTTAAGTTCGCCGGGAATAATTTCTTTATATTTAGAGTCTTTGTTTGAAACGAGAAAAATTTTTATGTTTGTCTTTTTCAGCATTATATTTACGAATTAAAAGTTTTTAACTAATCGAAGATATAAAGCTCTTCCTTGAAGGAATATATTTCTTCTATTATGTTTCTTATGAAATCTATATCTATGCCGAGTATTTTGATGACCTCCCCGTTTAGCTTTTCAATATAAGGACTTCCAGAAAATCCTATGCCGAGCGATTTTGTTAAAAAATCGGCGAGATTTATTATTGCGGTTTCTATCTTAAATTCATCCGCCAATACTAAATTGTGATGATACTTTATCGGAAAATATATGGACGGCGGCAGATGCCATTCTTTAATGAGGGCATAACCAAGATAATCGTGAGAGGTATTAAAATTTTTATATTCGATATCTATTAACGATATATTATTATGTTTGGCGGTTTCTATAATATTTTTAAAATCATTTTTAAATGTGGTCGCTATTATAACCTTTCCAATGTCGTGGAGAAGAGCCGCCGAAAATACCAAATCCTCGTCTATCATATACTTTTTCTTATTTCCGTTTGAAATAAGTCTCTTTTTATCTTTATTTAATGTTCTGGCGACATACTTGGCCGTGAAGGCGCAAAAAAGACTGTGCTCCCACAGCCCTTCCATCGATTCCTTCATTGCGGTAAATACCGATGTGGAAATTACTATGCTTTTTAAAACATTAGCGCCCAGCAAAACGATGGCATGGTTTAAATTGTATATTCTTTGAGAAAATCCATAAAAAGGGGAATTGACTATTTTTAAGATTCGAGCCGAAAGGCTTAAATCCTTCGTCATCAATTCTCCGATATATTTTACGGAAAAAGTGTCGTCATCCATCAAATCCGTAATTTTGCTAATAATCTTCGGTAATGTAGGAATATTATCGGTTTTTTGGATAGTTGACATTAATTCATCTAATCTATCGACATTTTTTCGCCCGTATTCCATATGTATATTTAAAATGTTTGTTTTAGAATAACATCCTTTATGATTTCTTTGATTTCATCCATTAATGTGTCGCCTTTAACCTTTTCGAATCTTTTTTCTAATAAAGCAACCGAGTTTTGCCGGAACTGCATCTCTTTTTTGATATAATCTTTATTTTGCGCAACGGTTTTATCGCTGTTTTCCCTGTTTTTTTCTATAAATACAAAGTTTTCCTCGATTTCTTCGGCGGCAAACTTTGTATTTTTAATCTTATTTATAAATTTCTCATTTAAAACCGTTCCCTTTTTAAGTATTAACATGCCGTTGCCTGAGACAATATCTCTCCCTAAAACATCCCCGATTTTTAATTCGGAGGCTAAGACCTTTTCCATAGCAGCCCTTAAACTTTTTATTAAGGTTATTGCCCCGCAGCCGTTTCCGGACGGGATAAAATTAATTATAATTGATAATTGCTTGAATTAAGCAAGTTTTTATTATAATATATAACAAAGAAAAAGTTCAAATCATTTTTTGATAATCTTTGCAGACTTTTTGTATGAAAAATTCTATCGATTTAAAAATTAAAATTGCAAATAAAATTCTTATAATAAATAAATACATACTCCTTGCCCTCCTTGAAAAGAGAGAAAAAATTAGCGATATTTCGCAGTTATTCGACAGAAAACTTTTTTTTACTAATATTTTTTCAAAGACGCCTGCCGTCTTTAACGATAGCAAAATGCCTATCCTGAAAAACAAACTTATCGAAATAACGGAGCTTGAAAAGGTTATTTTAGATATTTTAATGGCAAGGAAGGAGGAAGCGGGCGAGAAAATTAAATTTTTTCAAAAGATTACCGTTGCAATTAAAGCATATAAATTGAACAATATAATAAAATCATAAAATAATAAAATATATGGATAATTTAGAAAACTATTTTTATAACAATCAGGAAATAGTTTTTCGAATACCTCAAAAAACTTATAAAGGATTTGTCTCTAATATCGAAGAAGGTTATTTATATATTATTCTTTACGCATCCTTTACTTCAAGCCGGGTTTACGAGTTTAACGAAGCGGATTACGATATTAATGCCGATATAAATTTAATTAATAGTTCTAAAGATAATACTTTAATATATCAGGACATCGATTCGGCATATTTATTTAAACTTTTGGTTAACAGCGTGATCAAGAGCGCAGGCAATATTGCAGTAAAAGTTCAGATGCCTGAATTATTATCTAAAAGAGAAGGAAGAGAATTTTTAAGAATATCGACGCACCTTCAATTTATTTATGAAGAAATACAGGTTAAAGAGTTTCTTGATATTAAAGATGAGTACATATCTAAACCCTCGTTTTCGACATCCGTTTACGGAATTTATAATTTAGCCGCTCCTAAAGTTTATCAGCTATCTGCCCTTGCGGAGGGCGAAGCACCGGTTAATCCCCGTCTTGAGAAGATTTTAATTGCCATAAACAGCAAATTAGATGTTATATTATCGCTGCTTAACCCTGAGGCATCTATTTTTGCCAATATCAAGGAAAAGAAGGTTTCTATCAGCGGGTCAGGAATTATGTTTAATGAGCCGCAAGACCGGCACGGTTCAAATGCGGAAGGTTTAAAACAGGGGAGCATTATTAAAATGACGATGTTATTTCCGGCCGTTCCCCAGTTTATGATAAAGGCTATAGCTCAGGCTGTGAAGGTTGAGAAAAATGACGGATATAATATCGCCTGCAAATTTATCGCAATAAATGAATCCGACAGGGACGAGATAATCAAATTTACATTAGACAAACAAAGGCAGCAGATTAAAACCCCCGCTTCTTGATTGAAGCAGGATGCACCGCCCGTGCGTTTTTCTTGAAAGGGAAAGGTTTACGATTTTGGGAGTTCATTATTCAAAAAGGTGGAGAGAACGACGATGTTAACCCTTCTATTAAGCGCCCTTCCTTGAGCCGTTTTATTCGTTGCCGCAGGCCTGTACTTTCCGTATCCGGCGGCTGAAAGCCTTGTCGGCGGGAAATGCACATTCTTAATAAAAAACCTTAAAACACTGACCGCCCTTGCCGTGGAAAGCATCCAGTTATCAGGATATTTAACCGTGTGAATAGGAGTCGAATCGGTATAGCCTTCTATGGCAATATTATTTTTTTCTTTCAATAATTCGGATGCGATATGCAATAGAAGAGGGTGAAATTCTTTTAGTATTCGTGCGCTGCCCGACTTAAAAAAGCTTGAACCTTTAAGGGATATAACCAATCCCCTCGTCGATTTATAAATCCTTAAGCTTGATTTGTAGGCGCTGTTGCTGGAAACAAAGGCTTTTATCTTTCCTTCTATACTATTAAAGACTTTAACCTCGTGTCTTTCCGCTTTAATTAATTTTTTGTTGGATTGCGAAACCTTAAAGGTGGAGGGGGCGACTCTGGTAACGATAAGTTTTGGCGTGGATGCTATATTGGGTTTCGATTTTGAAACGGTAATAAATTTATTTGCTCCAAAGGCCTGTTGAATAGATACGGCAAGCTCTTTAAGCCTGACATTGTTAACCTTCGATATGGCAAACATTACTATGAAAAACGACAAAAGGGTGGTTAAAAAATCCCCGTAACTTATCATCCATCTTTCTTTGTTTGCGCCATCTTCCGGCTTTTTCTTTTTTCTTCTCAACTTACTTCCCATGATTTCTTTCTTCGTACATCCTTTTTTGACTCTCGTTTAAAAACGATTTCAGCTTTTCTTCTATTAACCTTGGGTTTTCACCGTTTTGAATGGATTCTATACCCATTAGTATCAGTTCGTTTCTCAGAACTTTTGCTCTTAAATTAATCTTAAGCTTGCTCGATATGGGAAATAAAATTGTGTTAGCAAAAGCAAGACCGTAAAGGGTTGCGGTAAAAGCCACGGCGATGCCTGCTCCAAGCCTGTTGGGATTATTTAGATGCTGCATAACATGTATAAGTCCGAGGACGGCTCCGATTATACCAAGGGTTGGAGAATATCCCCCCGCCTGTTCGAAAATTTTTACGCTTTCATCTCCGACATCTTCTATATTAGACAGCTCGGTTTCCATAATTTCCGTTACGACATGCGGGTCTATTCCATCCACTACTAATGACAGCGCCTTTTTTATAAATAGGTCGGACGAGGCTTCTATATCCGATTCTAAGGCAAGCACGCCGTTTTTTCTTGCTTTTGCGGCATAATTGATTAATTCCGAAATAGTATTTTCATAATCGACTTTTTTAAAAAAAATTACTTCTTTAGCGGATATCATAGCCCGTTTTAAGTTTTCCATGGGATTTCCGGCGATTGTTGCGCCGGCGGTTCCCAATATGACTATGACAAAACCAATCGGATCTATCAGCTGCATTAAATTGGAACCCTGCAGGAAATTCCCGAATATTATGCCGCCAACCCCAAGAATAAAGCCTATGATAGATGCTAAATCCATACTTTATACTTATTTATGTTTTTTTTGAAATATTTTTTTATTATAACACAAGATTTAAATAATTATTATCCCTTTTTATATTTTTTATGTGATGAATTGTATATAATTAACGCAATTATATACTAATTATTCTTTAAAATCATTTATTTTATTCATTAAATATGGAACTAATAATTTGATTATGATATAATTTCACTGTATTAAATTAGATTAATATCAAACGAAAAAAGTTTATGAATAATTTTAAAGCCGTTACGGATGCCGTTAATTCCAATAATGCCGCCCCCGATAAGGCGGCGCGGCAAAAAGATAAGATAACGCCTTCGGATTTAAATAAAATCAAACTTGTAGCCACAAAATTCGAAGCGCTATTTTTGGATATGATTTTTAATTCCATGGCTAAAGAGGTTGATAAAGGTTCTTTTATAAGCCGCGGGGAAGGGTATAAAATATTCAACTCGCTTTTTTACGAAGCCATTGCAAATAACGAAACCTATGGAAATGGAATAGGCATAGCAAAAATGATAGTGGATTATTTTAAGGAGCATCCGTCTTTAATAAATAATATCGGGGCAAAAGGCATGACCCCCTCTTTAGATAAACTTTCCAACACAAACGATATATTTCAGGCATATAAGCTTTTATCCAAACCTTCCAGCGGCTTTAACCCGTCCCCCTTTCAAAATAAAACAGGTAATGCCGCCTATAATGGCAATAATTACCAAAATTACGGGGATGGATATGTTACCGTAAGCGAACTGGCAAAAAAAGCCTCGGAAATTTACGATGTCCCTTGCAATCTGATAAAAGCCGTTATAAAAACGGAATCGGATTTTAATCCTTATGCTGTTTCGAATAAAGGCGCAATAGGACTTATGCAGCTTATGCCGGGGACGGCGCAGGACCTTGGAGTTGACCCGTATAACCCTGCTTACAATGTTTTGGGCGGAACATTATACTTAAAAAAGCTATTAAACCTTTATAACGGAAATGTCGGGTTTGCCCTTGCCGCTTATAACGCGGGGATTGAAAATGTCAACAAATATAACGGGATACCGCCGTTCGAAGAAACCAAAAATTATGTTAAAACCGTTTTAAGTTATTACGACGATTATAATAACTCCAAATCATAATGGCGGCGTATGGGTAAAATTATTAATTTAAAAGAATATAGCGGCCTTCTTAAAAGCGTTGACAGGTTTATTATTAAGGGCAAATTAACAAAGGCCGTAGGACTTATTCTCGAAGCCAAACACCCCGCTCTTTCCATAGGGAAGATTTGTAAAATTCAAAGTAAAAATCAGGCTAAAAGAGAATGCGTTCTGGCGGAGGTTATAGGTTTTAATAACGATAAGGCTATACTCATGCCGTACGGGGATATTAGCGGAATAAATTTAGAAAGCGAAGTGATTCTGCTTGACGAAGAAGAGAAATTTCCTGCAGGGCAGGAACTTAAGGGCAGGATTTTGGATCCGTTTGGCAACCCTTTAGATGATAAGGGTAAAATAACCTGCGGGGACTTTGCTAAAATATTCAACGACCCGCCGCCGCCGCTTTCAAGAAAAAGAATACAGGAGGTTATGGATGTGGGGGTGAGGGCGATAAATTCTTTCCTTACAATTTGCAAAGGGCAGAGGATTGGAATTTTTGCAGGCTCAGGCGTGGGCAAAAGCACTCTTCTTGGAATGATTACAAAAAATTCAAACGCGGATATTAATGTCGTCGCTTTAATCGGCGAAAGAGGGAGAGAGGTCAAAGAGTTTGTCGAAAAAAACCTTGGAGAAGAGGGATTAAAAAAATCGGTTGTTATCGTTGCGACATCCGATAAATCTCCCCTGATAAGATTACGGGGAGCGTTTGCCGCTACGGCAATTGCCGAATATTTTAGGGATGAAGGATTAGATGTTTTATTTTTAATGGATTCGATAACAAGGTTTGCAATGGCTTCACGGGAAGTAGGCTTGTCCGCCGGCGAACCGCCGACGGTCAGGGGCTATACCCCGTCGGTTTTTGCTGTTTTGCCGAAGCTTCTCGAACGGGCGGCTAATTCCGATACGGGCAGTATTACAGGCATTTATACGGTTTTAGTGGAAGGCGACGATATGAACGAACCTATTTCCGACACGGCGAGGTCGATATTGGACGGACACATAGTGCTTTCGAGGAAAATTGCGGAAAACGGCATTTTTCCCGCAATAGATATACTTAACAGCATATCCAGAGTGATGCCCGATGTAATTTCGGAAAGCCATTTGCTTAAGACGAGAGAAGTATTAAAAGTAGTGTCGGAATACAGGGTAAATGAGGACCTTATTAATATCGGCGCTTACTCGAAGGGTACGAACGAGAAAATAGATTTTGCAATCGACCATATGGAAAATATAGAAAATTATATAAGGCAGACGCCGGATGAAACATATTCTTTCGAGGAAAGTTTAGAAGGGCTTAATACCCTGTTAAATTAACAAAAACGGACAAAACAGGATTTTTATTTATGAATAATACTTTAATGAATAATACTTTAACGGCGGCTTCTTATCCAAGCTCAAGAATAAACAAAGAACAGGCCGTCAATCTTTTCAGGAAGAAAAATATTCTCGAACTTGGAAGGATGGCCAATGAAATAAGAAAAGAGAAACATCCGCGAAACATAGTTACTTTTATTATCGACAGGAATATCAACTATACCAATATCTGTACATCCAAGTGTAAATTTTGCGCTTTCTATAAAGAGCCGCAGGATAAGGACGCTTATGTTTTAAACGATAACGATATTTTTAAAAAAATTAGAGAAACGGTGGATTTAGGCGGGACTCAAATTTTACTGCAGGGAGGATTAAATCCGGATATCGGTTTTGATTATTATTTAAATCTTTTATCCGCAATTAAGGAAAAATTTAATATTCACATACATGCCTTTTCTCCGCCCGAAATTTTTTACTTAGCGGATGCAAATAATATCACCGTCAAGGAAACGATTCTTCTTTTAAAAGATGCGGGACTGGGTTCCATTCCCGGCGGCGGCGGCGAAATATTAGTCGATAGAGTGAGAAAGAAAATAAGCCCGAATAAAATAGGCGCAGGCAAATGGCTTAAAGTGATGGAAGAAGCTCACAGCGCAGGTTTGCATTCATCTGCCACAATGATGTTCGGAACCATAGAAACGGATGAAGAGATTATAGAGCATCTCTTTAAACTTCGCAATCTTCAGGATAAAACAGGCGGCTTCAGGGCATTCATCCCGTGGAGTTTTCAAAGCAAGCATACAAAATTAAACCCAAAAGGCGTATATGGGCACTATTATCTTAAAGTACTGGCAATTTCCAGGATAGTCCTCGATAATTTTGACAACATTCAGTCCTCATGGGTCACGCAGGGACTAAAAATGGGCCAGGCTGCGTTAAGTTTCGGCGCAAACGATATGGGTTCGACAATGATAGAGGAAAATGTCGTTAAAGCGGCAGGAACTCAAAATGTCATGGCTGACGAAAAAATTATGGTAAAGCTTATTAAAGATGCAGGATTTATTCCCGCTCAGAGATTTAATAGTTATGATATAGTAAAATTTTATTAAATTATATTACTTATTATTGAATAATTTTATAAAAAAGTATGTTATAATAAATACTTTAATCCATTATTTAAGTTAACTTAAAATTAAACAATTTATTCAATATCCTCAAAAGAAAAGGAGTTGTTGCCTTTGAATGAAGAGAAACTGTTATATTTTAAAAACATCCTTAGCAAAAAATTAGAGATGCTCCTTGACGAAGCCCTTAAGACCGTGGGTACCATGTCAAAAGAAGATGATAATTTTCCGGATCCGACCGATAGGGCAACTTTAGAATCCGATAGAAATTTTGAACTTCGCATCAGGGACAGGGAAAGGAAACTTATATCAAAAATAAAAGAGGCATTAGAAAGAATAGAAAACGGAACTTACGGCATTTGCACGGAATGCGGGGAAGAAATATCGGAAAAAAGATTAGGATCGCGGCCCGAAACCACAATGTGTATTACATGTAAGACAAAAGAAGAAGAACTTGAAAAAAAATCCAATATTTCATAAATGTTGAAGCGGGCTGCCCTTTCAACAGAGTTACAAAGTACGGCAGTCCGTTTCAATAAACCTTGCTAATTTCTTGAAAGGAGAGAATGATTTATGAATGTCCTGTTTATGAGTTCGGAATTTTTTCCTTTCGCCAAGACAGGCGGTCTTGCCGATGTTTCCGAGGCTATTGCCGTAAATTTAGTTAAAAAGGGGATAAATGTTACCGCATGCCTTCCTTACTATAATCAGGTTCAAAAACAAAATTTAAGAATGACGGGGAAAATTCTTAAAATGGAAATAGAAATTTCCCGTGAGTGCGTTAAAATATTTGAAGATAAAAAGAATATAGCAAAGGAATTAAAATTTTTTGACATCATTCCTTACAAATATAAAGGCGTAAATATATATTTCTTAAAAAACGATTATCTTTTTAATAGAGAATTTATATATGGATTTGCAGGTAAAGATTACGAGGATAATCTTTTAAGATTTTCCCTGTTTTGTCAGGTCAGCCTTGCCTTTTTTAAAGATAATAACATAAAATTCGATATTATCCATGCTAATGATTGGCAAACCTCTTTAATCCCGATTTTTTCAAAATTTAAATTTAGATTGCCTTCTAAAATTTTACTCACAATCCATAATCTTGGTTATCAGGGAATATTTCCAAAAGAACAATTTCCTTGCGCGGGCATTAACAGCATCTTATTTAATCCCGAAGGCATGGAGTATTTCGACAAGATTAACCTGCTTAAAGGCGGCGTAGAATTCAGCGATACGGTTAACACCGTAAGCAAAAAATATTCTGCGGAAATTCAAACGGAAGAGTTTGGTTTCGGTTTATCGGGGGTTCTTAAAAATAAAGGGAATATATACGGGATATTAAACGGTATAGATTATGACGAATGGAACCCTGAAACGGATAAATATATTAATAAAAACTATAGCGCCGAAAATTTTAAAACAGGTAAAAAGTCGTGTAAAAGGGATTTGCTTAATTTGTTTTTCGGCAAAGAAAAGTCAAGGCCGCTTCTTGACAGACCTTTATTGGGCGTAGTTTCAAGGCTGGAAGACCAAAAAGGCTTTGATATTTTTATAAAAATCATCGGCCGTTTGGTTGAAAAAGGATGTATAATTGCTGTTCTTGGAGAGGGGGAAAGGGAGATTGAGGATGAATTTAAAAAAATTGCGGAAACATATCCGGGCAATGTTTCAGTTAAAATTATTTACGACAATCCAACAGCCCACAAAATGGAAGCCGGGAGCGATTTTTTAATTATGCCTTCAAAATACGAACCTTGCGGCCAGAGTCAGATGTACGGCATGAAATACGGAACTATTCCGATAGTCCGCGCTACAGGCGGTTTAGATGATACTATCATAAGTTATGACGGTTCAAACATTAATATTGCGACGGGATTTAAGTTTTATAAATTTGACGCGTCCGAACTGGAAAAAACTATTTTAAACGCGGTCAATATTTATTATAATGATAAAAAAACATTACACAACATTATAACAAACGCTATGAATTTAAATCTTTCATGGGATAAAAGAATCGGCGATTATATATCCCTTTATAACGATATGCTGAACATTAAACGTTAAATACAGGATATATATGCTATTAAGTTCTATTTTAGAAAACGACGACATGCCCCTTTTAACCGATACGGGCAATAACGCCGGCCAAGGCGTTAACCCGCCCGTGACCGTGAGCTTTGTCGTTAGCGGCGCGGTTTCCTATTCTAATATACTTATTGCGGATGATAACTCGGTAAATGCCAATCTAATGAAAGCAATTTTGGAATCTACGGGAGAAAGGTACAATATTACCATTGCAAACGACGGCAAAGAGGCGCTCGACATGATTTCGTCAAATATAAATTTTGATTTAATTATACTAGATATTATGATGCCGAAGGTTAACGGTCTTGAAGTTCTAAAAGAATTGCGCAGGGAAGATAACAACATAGAGCCGGCGCAAACCCGCCTTCGTTGCAATTTTCCCGTTATGATTGTGAGCGCTTTAACAGATCCCCTGACGGTTGCCCGGGGAATTGAAATGGGAGCGAACGATTATATGGTAAAACCGATTTCCAAAGATGTCTTTAAAGCTAAAGTTGTTTTTTTGATAAATCAAAAAAAGATGTACGACGCACTGATTAACATTTCCTGCAAGAATAATGGCGAATAAAAATTTTAATATTAAAGGAGATTTTGTTTTCTGAAGAAAAATAATTTTATGAATGGTGTCATGGCAAAAATCCTGATTTACGGCGGGGGGAATGCCGCTAAGACAATGATCGACATGTTTGAAGGCGATAAAAACATCGATATTATCGCCTTAGTTGCCAGAGATTTAAATAAAGAGGGTGCAATTTTTGCGAGGGAAAGGGGTATCAAATGCCTTTCAAGCATTAAAGAAGCGCTTAACGGCGGCCTTGACTTTAATATCATATTTAATTTAACGGGAAACCCGCGGTCATCTCTTCCAGAGCTTAAAGAGCTTGCGGACAACGGCGTAGAGATTATAAATTCCGTCAGCTCTAAGTTAATTTACGACCTTCTTTACGATAGGCATAAAAGCCACATCGATAAAGAAATCATAATTAAGCAGTTAAGGGAGCAAAAAGCATATTTTCAAAATATTCTCGACGATTCTTTCGATATGATTGTCGTTACCGATAAACACGGCAAGATTACCGAGTTTAATAAAGGGGGCGAAAAGATACTTGGCTACTCCAAAAAGGAGATAATAGGCAGGAAGGCTTCCGATTTATATGTAAACCCGGAAGAGAGGGACGATATTCTTTCAAAGCTAAAAAAAGACCACTTCGTTGCAAATTATGAAACCGTCTTGCAAAGAAAAGATAAAAGTCTTGCGGATATATCCCTTACAATATCGCGCATTTTAAATAAAGACGGCGATATAATCGGAACAATCGGCATTTCTAAAGATATTACGGAAAAAAAGCTATACGAAGGGGAGCTTAAAGAACTTAACGAAAGCCTTGAAAACAAGGTTATGGAAAGGACAAAACAGATTGAGGAGAGCAATAAGGAGCTTGCCAGGGCAAACGAGCTTAAATCAAAATTTATCGCAAATATGTCGCACGAACTCAGAACCCCGCTCAACGCTGTCATAGGCTATTCCGACCTTCTAGTGGAGTCGAAAGAGATTACAGATAAACATAAACAATATATAAATAATATTCTTATTTCAGGAAAACATTTGCTTCAGCTCATAAACAACATATTAGATATAGCAAAAATCGAAGCGGGAAGATTTTCGTTGGAATACTCCATATTTTCGTTAAAGGATGCGCTTGATGAAGTTATATCTGTTTTAAAATCCCTTGCGGATAAAAAGAATATATCTCTTAATGTGAATTATGACTGTAGTTATGATTATAAAATATATGCCGATAGAATAAAATTCAAACAAATAATTTATAACTTATTAAGCAATGCAATCAAATTTTCTTTTGAAAATACCGAAATTAATGTTGCCTGCAAGAATATTCCTGGGACATTAGACATTGATGCATCCGACGATTTTAAGCCTCGCAACAATAGCAGGTCAGCCGGAGATAAAATATTCGGATATTTCCAGATGGATGTTATAAATCACGGTATCGGCATTCCCGATAGCTTTAGAAAAAATATTTTTGAGGAATTTATTCAAGCCGACAACAATTATTCAAGGCAATATGAAGGCACCGGTCTCGGGCTTTCTTTGACAAAAAAAATAATCGAACTTCACGGCGGACATATACATTTTGAATCCACCCCGAATGAAACCACTAATTTTACATTTATAATTCCAAATACATTCGAGGTTGAAGCAATACCGCTAAAACCTGCCGAACAGGAAGAAGCTCTAATAACAATAGATTCTAAGTCCTTTTTTAGGGATAACAATATTAAAAGAAACAAACCGCTGGTTCTTGTCGCGGAAGATGACAGGGCAACTTCGGAACTGTTCACAATCAATCTTGTAAATTCGGGGTATTCCGTTGCACATGCGTATGACGGCGTCGAGGCTGTCGAAAAAACTAAATCCTTAAAGCCGTTTGCCGTCCTTCTCGATATAATGATACCGAAAAAAGACGGGTGGGAGATTCTAAGCGAATTAAAATCGGATAGGGATACAAAAAACATACCTGTAATTATAACAAGCGTAATCGACAATAAAGATCTCGGATTTGCTCTGGGAGCTACCGACTACCTCATAAAGCCTATCGACAAAGAAACCCTGATTTATACGCTATCCCAGTTTACTCTTACTTCGAAAAGAAAAAGAAGGCAGGTAAATATTTTATTGATAGACGATGACCCCATCGTCCATAAAATGATAGAAAAAATCCTTGTCCCCGAAGGTTTTAATGTTCTTAACGCTTATAACGGAGAAGAGGGGCTTAAAACGGCGATAGAACTTAAGCCGGATTTAATCCTGTTAGATTTAATTATGCCGGATATCGACGGATTTGAAGTTGCCGAGAACATTAAAAAGCACCCTATCTCTGCTCAAATTCCCATTTTTATTATAACTTCAAAGGATCTGTCCATCGAAGAAAGGCTGAGGCTTTCCGGCAACATCGAAAGAATAATCGGCAAAAAAGCCTTTTCAGCCGAGGAACTCAGCCGTTCGATAAGGGAACTGGAACTTATATATCCGCAAAAGGCTGGACTTTTTGATGAAATTACGGGCCTGTTAGACCATAACTACTTTAATATAAGGCTTGCTCAGGAGATTAGCAGGGCTAAAAGGTATAATATAGCATTCAGCGTGGTCTTTTTCGATATCGATAATTTTAAAGAGTATGCGGGGATAGTCGGTAATTTCCATTCCGATATAGCCCTTAAAAAGATTGCGGACACTCTAAAAAAATATTTAAGGGGTTCCGATGTAGTGGCGAGATTCGGATATGATGAATTTGCCCTTATACTTAATAATACTTTGAAAGAACCGGCAGCTTATGTTGCAAATCGATTTTGCTCCATTATCAGAGACTACCCGTTTTATAAAGAAGAGGAACTTAAGTCGAAAAAATTGACGGCTTCGTTTGTTGTTGCCTCGTTTCCGAAAGACGGAGATTCTCCTGAGGAACTTATTTCTAAAATCTACAATAGATTGTGCGATGTTAAAAATTCCGGCGGCGGCGCGGTAATCGAGGTAAGCTAATTTAAATAATTTTACTAATTATGTATTATGGCTGCAAAAAATAACAGGCAACGCAACAAGATTCTTATTGTCGAAGACAATAGGATTAATATGGATCTTTTAATAGCGCTTCTTGAGCCTTTTAATTTTAACATAATAACGGCGCCAGGTGGATACGAGGCTATAAAAAAAGCCGATGAAAATCTAGACCTATCTTTAATTTTACTTGACATAGGTCTTCCGGGAATAGACGGCATCGAAGTATTTAAAAGGCTTAAATGTATGGACGCAGCGAAAAATGTACCGGTTATTGCCGTTACGGCGCACGCTATGGCAGGCAACCGGGAACACCTTTTGTCGTTAGGTTTTAACGATTTTGTCGAAAAACCGATCGACAAAAACATACTTTATGAAAAAATTAGAGGTTATATAAAATAAAATTTGACTGACGATTTTAAATTTTACACAGAATTAATAGTTCGATATGAAGAAACGGATGCGATGTCGGTTGTCTATTACGGCAAATACTTCGTTTTCTTTGAAGTGGCGAGAACGGAATATCTTAAAAATATCGGTTATAACTATGTAAATATCGAACGGGACGGATTTTATTTTGTCGTTGCGGAATCTAACTGCAAATATTTTAACCCTGCAAGATACGACGACGATTTAAAAATTTTTGCAAAAATAGAATATGTTAAAAATTCGAGCTTTAATTTTTTATATAATATTGTTAAAAAAGGTAAAAATGAAAATGAAAATTCGAGCGAACCGGATGTAAATATAGCAAAAGGCAATACCGTTTTGGTCTGTGTGGACAATATCGACTTCAGGCCGCGTAGAATTCCCGATTACCTTAGAAAGGCGGTACAAAACTTTGAGGGTTTTTAAGTCTATTTTATATGAAGGACTACTATTCGATTTTAGAAATTCAGGAAAATGCCGGTGAAACATTAATTAAAAGCCAGTATAAAAGGCTTGCATCCGTATATCATCCAGATAAAAACCCAAATAACGCCGATAAATTTTTGGATTTGAACGAGGCTTACAGGACATTGATGAACCGTGCGCTCAGAGAATCCTACGATAAGGATTTTAAAGAATTTAATAATTTAAAAAAATCCCGGTCAGGGGATAAAATTATTCCTTACAGGGCAAGGTTGAGGGATGGCGGAAATGTCAATATAGAGATAGATTTCACCGATGATGTTATAAACTCAAAGGATGGGGAATTTATTACTAAAACTATACAATTGCAAAGGTATGTAAAATGCCCCGACTGCGGCGGAGAAGGCAGGGAAAGAGGCACGCTGAAGGCGGTATGCCCCCAATGTAACGGTTCCGGTACCGCTAAAAACCATAGTACAAAGATTAACGAGGTTTGTCAAAATTGCAATGGATACGGCGATATATTTTTATATAAATGCAAAATATGCAACGGTATGGGCAGAATAAAGGCATCCGAAGAAATTACGCTGGAATTTAAAAAGGATGATATATTAAATAGCGGCGCCGCGAACGGTAACGATAACAACAATAAAATTATAATATTTAGCGGCAGGGGAGACGACGGAGTTTTTGGCGGAAAAAACGGAGACCTGACGGTTTCGGTTAAGATTGACGATGATATTTTAAATAAGATAAATAATCTCCATAAAGGTTTTTTTATTAAGAGATTATTTTCAAAAAAATAACAATGCCGATTTGCACGGATTGCGGCAACTTTTATGCCGGTACTAATATCAATACCGAAATGTAAAAGATGAGAATAATAAGCGAAGTAAGTTCCATAATCCTTATCCCCCTTAAAATATCTTCCTTACCCGCCCTGCCGTAATATTCGAATCCGATAACGGGTCTTTTGCTTATCTTTCCGCCGTAATAATTTATGCCGCCTAATTTTATCCTTAAAGAGCCTGCCATAGCAGATTCGAGCTGGCCCGCATTTGGGCTTGGGTGTAAATTTTTAAATTTTTTCCACGACTTTAACGCATTTTTAATGTCATAATTTTTGCTAAAAACTCTCAAAATAACAACGGATAAAATCATAAAAAACGCCGTTAATCGAAACGGAATATAATTTAACATATCGTCAAGTTTAGCCGAAAACTTCCCAAACCGCATATACCTTTCATTTTTATAACCGACCAGCGAGTCCATAAGATTGGCAGTCTTATAAATTACCGCAAAGGTTAACGCAAAAACTAACGGAAAGCTCACACTCCAATTTCCTTCGCCGCTTTTAATCCGCCACCCAATCAAAAATCCGGCTGCCATATAAAAAAACACCGATCCGATGCCGTCCCCGGTATTTTCGGCAATGGATTCTATGGCAGCCCTTGAAATTTCGGACATATCGAGTGTCTCGCCGTCCCTTCCCGCAAGCGATATTAAATTTTTCCTTGCATCCGTTATGTTATTATCTTTCAGCTTATTATACACTTCCATAGCAGCGTGTTTTAAGCCGCCGGTCGAGATAAAAGACGAAACGGCATAGATGAAAAAAGCATAAAACAGGTATATCGAGATTTTTACGATTATAAAACTTAAAATCATAAAAATGCCGGAAATTATTAAAAGAGTGGAAACATTAAAAATAAGTCCGGATAAAAAGTTCCCCGAAATTCCGTAAAAAACCCTTTCCGTTAAGCCGCTAATATATCCCATTAAATTTACTATATGATAACGGTATTGTATTCCGCCGACAATTAAATATTCTAATGAAAAGGCG
Source organism: bacterium (assembly GCA_021802425.1). GTDB lineage: Bacteria > SZUA-79 > SZUA-79 > Acidulodesulfobacterales > Acidulodesulfobacteraceae > Acidulodesulfobacterium. Next base: position 157,539 of record JAJZXJ010000001.1, read on the forward strand.
ATAACAGGAAGCGATATAAAGATATAATAATTATACATAAATAACCTTTTTTAGTTTTAACGGAAGGTGAGCTTCAGGCAGGGGAGCATCTTAATAATAATGAAGAGGATAAGAGGTTAATCTCTTCTTTGGCCGAACAGATTTAAAAGCATTAAAAAAAGGTTAATAAAGTCTAAATATAAAGTTAAAGCACCCATAACGGTTTCCTTTCTTTCATCGAAAGAACCGCTTAAATATAGCTGTTTAAGTTTTTGCATATCGTAGGCGGTTAAACCTAAAAATATAACAACTCCAAGTATCGATATAACATACATTAACATGGAACTATGAAGGAAAAAATTTACGAACATTGCGATTATAATTGCAAATAATCCCACCATCATAAAGTTGCCCATTTCGGTTAAGTCTCTTTTGGTAGTATAACCTAAAAACGCCAGCAAGCCGAATGATGCGGCCGTAATAAAAAACACCTCGCCTACAGATTGATTTGTGTAAACCAAGAAAATAAAAGAAAATGTAATGCCGGTTAAGGCGGAATATAATAAAAATATTGCCTCGCTAACGGCGGCGGGAAGCTTGTTTATTCCAAACGATAATCCTAATACGGCGGCAAGTTGAAGTCCGATTAATAAATAAAACACTAAAACATGGGTATAAAGATAAAGGACTACGGGCTTGTCCATCGCAATAAGGTAAGAAATTACGCCTGTTATTGCAAGCCCTGAAGTCATCCATGTAAAAACGCCCCTGAAAAAATCGGACAAGCCTTCGGCCGTGTTTTCCCGCGTTCCCGTAATATCGTAATTGTAATTCATTTATTTTCTTTCCCCTTATTTATTTTATATGGTTATTTTTCGCGCATTTTTGCTTAAAACGGCTTAGTGAATATTGTAAAATAAAAATGCGTCAAAATCAAGAAAATTTAATGTCTTTAATCTTGCAATAGAGAGTTTATTTTCTGGATTCCTGCTTACGCAGGAATGACGATGCAGAAATTTAACTTTTAATCCAACGGGTGTCATTCCCGCGTAAGCGGGAATCCAGTGTTTACATATAAAAGAAACATCTAAATATTTTCTATTGCAGGATTAAGGAATGCCATGCCGGCGGCCGGTCGGAAATGAAACTCGTTATGTGGTATAATAAATTAATACAGATTAACTTTTTAAATTTAAAGAAGGGTCCGGGTTTACAAGAATGTTTAATGTCCTTTTAAATTTTTTTCATAAATTTAATATAATAACCTCAAAACATAAATCCGACATCTTACGGATTCTTTTTATACTTGTAATTATTCTTTTAGCATTCGCATATCTTTTTAGTTACTATGAAAAGATTTCGTTTTTTAAATCCTTTTATTGGGCAGTTACCACTGCAACAACGGTAGGTTACGGAGATGTAACGCCGACGAATAATGCAGGCAGGGTTATTGCCATGGGGCTTATGATTGCGGGGATTGGCACTTTAGGACTGTTTTTAGCCACAATTTCGTCGATTATGTTTGATTTTAAAATCGGGAGGATATTTGGAACAATGGAAAGCCACTTTTTTAAAAATCATGTAGTAATTCTGGGGTACAGCGATTTAATTAAAACCTCATTAGACGGTATATTAAAAGAAGGCGAGAATGTAACACTGGTTGCAGAGATTGAAAAAGCCCCTACGGATAATACTAATTTAGTATTTATTAAAGGGAATATTACCGATGAAAATATTATAAAAAAAGCAAACCTTAAAAGTGCAAAGATATGTATTATTTCCGATGAAGACGATTCAAAATCGTTAATAGCAGGGGTAGCGGTCAGGGCCGATGCCGGCTATAAAGATTTATATATAATTGCCCTGATTCATAAAAAAGAAATTGCAAAGGCATTAAAAGAAATAGGCGTAAACGAGGTGTTCGCATCCGGTTCATTTTCAAGTAAAGTCCTTACAAAGTCTATTAAATTTAGGGGCGCTTCTAAGTTCTTCGACCAGCTTTTGGATGAAAATTTTAAAGAAGGATTATTAGAAAGAACCGTCCCGAAAGATATTGCAGGCAAAGGCTTTTATGAAGCCATAAAATATTTTAAGGAAAAAAAGGGTGAAATAATCGTGGGGATAAAAAGAGAAAATAATATAATAATTAACCCTGACAGCGCTTTTAGCCTTAAAATAGATGATAAAATTATTTTAATAGGTAAAAAATAAAAAACTTTCGTTTCGTTTATTTTCAGTTTACATAATGTTCCTTATGGGACACAATGTTTATTTTACGATAGGCGGCTTATTATACAAACCCCAATTATTTGTCCATTCATACGAGCCAGTTATCAATTTCGAAGTTTTTATCGGGAACTATTGCCTCAAAATAACCGTTGACGGGAAAACGCTCTATTTCCTCGAGAAGATTGTTTTTATAAGTTAGAGTTACATAAAAATCGATTGGATTAAGCGGACTTACATTAAGAACCGAAATTGGGACCGACATCTCGAGAATGTTTTTAAAAACTGCCTTTATTCCATGTTTTTGTTCCTGTAATAACTTATCGCTATTGTTATAGGTATCATCAAGCGTCCTTGCCGATACCGATAAAGCCGCCTCCGAATCTTTTTTATAAAATTCCAGATTTATTCCAAACTTTGCAGGATTTATAAATTCTATTTTTAATATCTTATCCTGTAAATCCAAATCTTCCTTTTTTAAGAAATCGAATCTCATAAAAAAAGTAGTTTCATTAAATCCGTAAAAAAGTTTTCTTATAAATCTATCCGTATGGGCCATTGCCTTTCCTGCCAAAACACTCGGAAAATAAACTGCGCTCCCGAGCCACTCGAAATAATTGCCTATAAAGCCGTCTATTTTTGGATTTATAAAAGATACCATATCCAATCTCGGCCTGATTACCCTCTTTTCTTCGATTATAGGTATATAATAATCATCGGGGGGATTATCGTTTAAAAACTTATAAACATTTATAAGGTGTGTTCTGTACAACAGGTCGTATTCTTCATCTATTCCCGATGTCCTGTCTTCTCCGTACCACCAGTTATAATCGCTGCCCTCGGCGATATAAATTTGCTCCCATGCCATCCTTAAACCCCTGTCGTCAAATATTTTGTCCTGCTTTTGCTTCGGGTCATGTCTCTGCGCATATAATTTCGACTTATCAACCAGATAATCTCTTGTTTTTGATAATAAATCCCATGATTTATTATCTTCGTTATCCCCTATCCATATTCTAAAGTTATGATTGATCCATGACCCCGGGTAAATGGTCGGGATGTTGTAAACTTTGGAGAAATCGAAATCTTGCGGGGATTTCCATTTGACATCCGGAAATTCGCGAATCTTATTGCCGGCATTGCCGTTGTTTTCATTTGAAGCATCCGTGGTATTTAACGCTTTTTCCAGTTTTTCTAAATACCCGCTTACCGTCATGGTATTTATTATTTGAGCGTTTTCTTCGTTTGACAGCCCCTCGTAAAGATAGTTAAAAAAGTCATAACCGTTATTTTTATAATATTCCCATGCATTTTCACCGTCTAATATTATCGGAATAACTGCTGAACCATTTTCATTATAATTTTGAAGACTTATTGCTATATTCTTAATGTTATTTATTAAGTCATTGGCAGCTGCTTTGGGTTCATAGCTTGAGTATTTAAACCCAATCAAGTCTGAAAGCCCCTTATCCCTAAAAAACATATATAAATATCCGTTATCTCTTTTAACCGCGTACGGCCTGTAAAGCAGCTTCCTGTTATTAAAATCGGCAAAGTTAAGTCCTACGGAGTTTGAAAGTATCTCTTCATCGGTTGCTATCCACTTTACATTATTGTCTATAAAAAGCCTTAAGGTTTTCTCGCCGACGCTTCCTTCGGACGGCCACATTCCCCCTACTTTATAATTTAATTTTTCGCTAAAGTAATTTATTGCGCTTTTAATCTGATAATCGGCATCTTCAGGGTGTCTGAACGGCTGCGGAAGTTTTAAATTTCCATGGAAGCCCGCAATACCGGTATCGCATAACAGGGGTAATATAGGGTGATAATAAGGGCTTGCGGAAAGTTCGATTTGGCCTTTGCCTGCGAGTTCCGTTAATAAAGGAAATATCCTGCTTAATATTTCCGGTATCTTTTCATTTATTAATTTATCCCTTTCGGGTTCCGTAAAGTTTTTATCCTTATTTTTAAGTCCGGTAAGAAATTCATCCGAATTTATCGAAACGGGGTCTATCCACAGCATATTAAACAAAATGATTATATCTATATAATCCTGAGAGCTAAATAATTCTATTTTTTCTTCATCGCCAAGGGTTCCTCGTGCGCATGCATCTTTTAATGTATAATAAAGCCGCTTAAATCTTTTGCTTTTTTCTAAAAAGTTATTGCTCGATGAGCAAGCCGGAAAAAATTTTTCTATAATAAATAGTTTATCTTCTTCGGATAATTCGTATAATTTTTTGTTTGATATATTTAAGAATCTCTCTTTTTCGAGCACATCCTTATAACCTTTATCATATTCATCCAATTGACTGATTAATGAAGGGGAATAATTAAATGTGGCGTGAACTTTTGGAAAATTTTTTAGGACAGCCCCCATAAAATAATAGTCTTTGGTTGCATGAAGCCTTGCCCACGGCATCAGTATCTCGCCGGTAAAATTATCTTTATAATAAGGCTGGTGAAAATGCCATAAAAATAATACATTTATAGGGTTCATCTATTATATTTTATGAGTTGAGTTGAATAAGATTTTCTATGTATCCCCTATCCTCGGTTATGGCATCGTTTGTCAGCATTGTTTTATAAATTGCCACAGCCTTTTGAGGCTCTTTGATTTGAGTATAAAGAGATGCTTCCTCCAGCAGGGCATATTCCTGTAATTTAATATTATTAACCTTCGCCATATTGGAAAGATAAGTTATAGTATTATCGTAATTTTTTTGAAGCATGGAGATAGTGGCCATGTTGCTGTAAGCTAAATAGGATAGATTATTTGAATCAGGTTTAGGATAAATTTTAGTGTATTCGGTCAGATAAGATATTGCCCTTTTAAGGTTTCCGATTCTCATATAACTAAGTCCCAGATAAAACTTAGAAATCTTATATGCGTGCGTTCCGTTATATTTATTTTTAAGTCTTTTAAAGTAGGAAACAGACCTGATAAGAACTTTTTGATTTTTACCGTTAAAAGACATGTAAAGCCTTACGCCTTTCCATAGTAATTTATTGGCGTTCTCATTTCTTTTGTAATTATAATATCTGAAACCGAATATCCCTCCCACTATTAAGACTATGATTACAAGACCTGTTATAAGCAATAGTTTGTTTCTAACAAAAAAGCCCTCGAAATCTATTCCATCCATAATAAAACCTTTTAACCCCTTTTTATTAAATAAATTAATTAGCCGTTATATTTTATATTTTTTTAACAAAGTCATTGCATTTTCTTTTAATTTGTCGAGTTCTTCTTTAGTTAATCCCGCTCCCAGTCCGACATTATTATATTTTGTTTCGTCCAAAATATCCGAAGGCGAATGGGCATCGCTCGAGATAATAAGTCCCGCCCCCAACCTTTTAGCTATATTGCTAATATGCCCGTTTGCGAGACAGTGCCCCTTTCTATACGAAAGTTCTAAATAAATGCCGTTTTTCTTTGCCAGTTTTACCTCATCTTCCGTAATTAAACCGGGATGAGACAGTATATCGATATCTTCATTTAGCGCCGCTAAATTTGTTCCTTTTTCCACAGGCTCGCTGAGTGTTTCACCGTGAACGACAACAACCTGCGCGCCGGATTTTCTTGCAAGATTAACGGCGTCTTTTATAAGCGCGGGCGGAACATGGGTTATCTCTACGCCCGGCAGAACCCTGAATTTATTATTATTCCAGTATAGCGAATTTATTTTTTCACAAATCTTTTTAATATTCGATAAATTAAGCTCTATATTAGAAAAATCGGCATGGTCGGTAATTGCAAGAGCGTATGCCCCTGAATATATAGCCCTTCTAATTAACTCGGCAGGGATGAGTTCCCCGTCCGAGAAAATGGTGTGCGTATGAAAATCCGCTATCATTATTTTATTTAAATAACCTCTCCGTAAAGCCTGTTATTTTCAATATATGTAATATCCGCAATTCTCTTGTCCCCTATCCGTAAATTTTTATATTTGTCTTTATTAACGATATAGACCGTTCTATCGTTTAACCCTTCTCCTTTAAATAATATGCCGTTTTTAAATTCGACCGGATTTTTTTCTTTATCCACGGCCGTAATTGTAACATTAAGCCGTTTTCCTCTTAAACTATTTAAAATAGAACTAAAAACCTTTTTTTGCTTTTCAAAAACCATTTCAAGCCTTTCTTTTTTTTCCTCCAATGAGATATCGTCTTTAAATTCTAAAGCTTTAGTAAAGGGTCTCGGAGAATATTTAAATCCGAAAAGAAAATCAAACCCTGCCGCATCTATAAGGGAAAGCGTCATATTAAAGTCTTCTTTAGTTTCCGTTGGAAAACCGACTATTATATCGGTGGAGAAGGCGGCATCAGGGCATTTTTTTCTAAGTTTTTCTATAAGATTTAAATAATCCCGCCTGATATAACCCCTGTTCATAGCGGAAAGTATTCTATCCGAACCCGATTGAACCGGGAGATGAATGCTTTTTGAAATCTTATCGTTTGAAGCAATCAATTCTATTAATTTATCATTAAAATCCTTAGGATGGGATGTTAAAAATTTTATCTTTTTAATGCCGTCTATTTTTGTCAGCGACTCAAGCATATAAGAAAAATCTTTTTTATCGTCTTCGGGAGATAAATAAGAGTTCACATTTTGACCTAAAAGAAGAAGTTCTCTTACCCCTTTGTCCGCATATCTTTTTGCGCTGCTATATATTATTTCAAAAGGTATCGACCTTTCTTTTCCTCTTACAAACGGGACTATGCAATAGGAACAAAAATTGTTGCACCCCTCGATAATCTTGATTGTTGCGAACCCGCTATCTACCTTTTTATTATAAAAATATTCTTCGACTAAATTAAAATTTTGATAGTCGTCTTTCGTTTCTTTTGTTATTGCCCCTGTCCTTTTACCTATGCCGTCATTATAATTATAATTCTTTTTAAAATTATCGGCAAGAATCTCCGGAATGGATAATATTTCGTCGGGGGAAAAACAATAATCTACTGGTATATCGACATTATTAACTTTAATCCCTTTTTCTTTTTTTAATTTAATCTGTTTTGCAAAACAGCCTGTAAGGACTATTTTTTTATCGCCTTTTAATCTGCCAATCTCCGAGACAATCTTATGGTCGGCATTTTCTCTGACGCTGCAGGTATTAAGAATAACAATGTCGGCATCCCTAAGAGAGCCTGCTTTATCGAACCCGTTTTTTAAAAAACCGTCTTCGATTAAGCCAGAGTCATGAAAATTCATCTGGCAGCCGTAAGTTTTTATAAAAATCCTATTTTTTTTAACACCTTCCATAAAGTCATTCCCGCCTACGCGAGAATCTATATAATAAATTTTTATATTCCATATTTTGATTTTTTTTAAGAGGGCTAATCATTCTCCTTAATAAGGTTGTTTTTATAAATCTTGCTCATCTTAAAAAAAGGGGCTAATTTGTTTTGAACTCCGATACTTTCTCCTGTTTTTGGGTTTCTCCCCGTATATGAATCGTACTCCTTGACGCTAAAGCTCCCGAAACCCCTGATTTCGACCCTTTTTTTCTGGACTAAACCCTCTTTTATCGTATCGAGTATTGTATTTACAACAGCCCCTGATATTTTAACGGAGATATTATTTTCTTTTGCAAACTTTTCAATAAATTCAGCTTTATTCATAAAAACCTCACTAAAATTATCCGGTTAAATTATTATATGATTACATAAGATTATGTTTTTAGCCAAGGGTTTTCTAAGAAGTTTCAGTCTATCACATAAGAACATCGGGGTCAACATCTATAATGATTTTTTGGGATGAAAAATATTTGGATAAGCGCGGATTTTGCTTTAAAATATTTATTAATTTATGCAGATTGGACATTCCGCCGGACGATTTTAGTATCGATTGATACCTGAAATTATTTTCTATTTTTTCGATTGGGCAGGGAGACGGCCCCAGTACCGATATATTTGCAAATCCGTTTAATCTAATTATTTCATCGATGATTTTTCTTAAACTTTGCGCTTTTTCTTTAAGTTTATCGAGATTTTTATCGAAAAGTCTTATTGCCGCTATTTTTGAATATGGCGGATAGCCGTATTCTCTTCTTATCTCAAGCTCTTTTTCGTAAAAACCGACGACATCGTGCATAGCCGCATAATTTAATACATAGTTGTCCGCTATAAAAGTCTGGATTACGATGCTTCCCCGATGGCCGCCCCTTCCCGCTCTTCCCGAAACCTGCGTTAATACTTGAAATGCCTTCTCGGCGCTTCTAAAATCAGGGATATTTAACAAACTGTCCGCTAAAATTACAACGACAAGCCCGACATCCGGAAAATCATGTCCTTTAGTAATAAGTTGAGTTCCTATAAGTATATCTATTTCTTTTCCCCGCATTTTTTTAAATATGTCTAAACCCTTTTTTTGGCTTTTTACGATATCCGAGTCAATCCGCTCAACTTTAATATTACCGCTGAATACCTGTTTTATATTATCTTCCAATTTTTGGACACCCGCGCCGTATGGTTCGATATTGCCTTCTCCGCACTCAGGGCATAATTTTGGAACACCTTCTTGATAGTTGCAGTAGTGGCATTTTAAAACCCCGTTTTCTTCCGTAATTTTATTGTATTCTTTATGGTAAACCAGCGATATAGCGCAATTTTTACAAAAAAATTGATGACCGCATGATGTGCAAATTAAAAATGTAGAAAATCCCCTCCTGTTTAAAAAAAGTATTACCTGCCTTTTTTTATCTATATTGTCTTTTATAAACAAGGTGGACTGATTGGATATAATTTTATCTTTAAATTCTCTTTTCCCTGAATTTTTAAATTCATTTTTTAAATCTACTATATGTACTTCAGGCATAGATTTTCCATTTATCCTGTTTTTTATATAAATGTATTCATATTTTTTAAGTTCCTTTGCATTGTAATAAGATTCAAGGGCAGGTGTTGCCGAACCCAAGACGCAAACAGCGGGAGCCTTTTTAGAAACCATAACGGCAATATCCCTTGCGTTATATAAAAGTCCTGCCTGTTGCTTATAAGAGCCGTCGTGTTCCTCATCCACTATTATAAGCCCTGAATTTTTTAACGGTGCGAAAATAGCCGATCTTGCCCCCAAAATCAATTTAATATCGCCGTTTATTATCTTAAACCAGTTGACCAATTTTTCTTTTTTGGAAACCTTGCTGTGAAATACTGCAAATCTATTTTCTTCAATCAGCTTTTTAAATCTATTTTTTATCAGGTATATAAATTGATTAGTGATGAATATTTCTGGAACAATTATAATAACTTGCTTGTTTAAATTTAAAGCAAATTCTAATAAATTAAAATAAATCTCGGTTTTACCGCTTGCAGTAACGCCGTGCAGTAAAAATGTTTTGTAAATACCGCCCTCCATAGCCTCCTTAATTATATTGATCGAATTTATCTGGTCTTTTGTAAGCCTGTAAGGAATATCGGAAATATCGGTTGAGCCTTCGCTGTCATAATTTTCTTTATCGCTATTTTTACCGCCGTTTGCCTCTTCATAATATTTATCTAAGAGGTTAAAGTGTTTTATATCTATGGACGGCAATGCTGTTTCAAAAACCTTCGAGATATTTTCATGATAATATGAGGATAGAAAGTTATATATATCTTTGTGAGGTTCTTTAAAAAAAGAGGCTTTCGAAAGTTGATGTATTTCTTTTAATTTGATATTTTTTAATCCGGCCGGGTCGTTAGGGGTTTTGGTTTTAAGATTATAAATATAACCGTAAGCCGTTCTGTTTTTTAAAGGCGCCAGGACGGCTTTACCCACTTCCGCGCTGTTTTTAAATTCTTCAGGTATTAGATAACTAAATTTAATATCGGTTCCGCTTTTTGGGATAACTATGTCGGCTATCATATCTTTGTATTATAACCCACATAAAAGCAAATAAAAACAAAAAAACGCCTCTTAAGCAGGAAGCAGGATGTCAAGTCTCGAATTCCGGACATGACACCCTGCTTGTATATTTATACATATAAGTATAATGTTTCCCTATTTTTATTGGGCTTTTGTTTCGTTCTTTACGGTTTTTCCGCCTTTCAAAGGATAAAAACTCCTTCTGTAATAATCATCTTCATTTAATTTGGTCTTTTCTCCTGCATAGTTGTAGAAAAACTTACCATTGTCAAATTCTTCCTCCCAAACCGCGTCGGCAATCCTTCCATAGCTCTGTGAATATGTATCCATCTTATCCTTTAGTTCAGATATGATGGAATCACCTCCTTCCTGCGTCGCTTTTGCACCCCCTTCGGCGACAACCTTTCGCAATATATCGGGATGGTCTATTATCATGCAGGGGCGAAGCCTGTTTTTAATACCCATTTGTTCTTTTCTAATGGATTTAAAGTACATGGAATTAAGTATTTCCTCCATTGATTTATCAAATATGTTATCCGCGGCAAATTGGGCAAAGACGCACGGTTCTACGCCGCCGTTCGCGTTTATATGAAGATACACGCGGCCGCCGGAAAGGCATCCGTGCGAAAGAACGCCGTCATTCCAAAAATCGGCAACAACGATAGGTTTAGTTTCTCTTATTTCAACTACCCTTTTTCTTCGATAATTTCGTTGTTCCGGCGTCGGCATAAGATTGACATCGGGTTCGCGCCCAATCGGTATATAGTTAAAATACCAGCCTAAGAAACACCCCTGTTTAACATAAAAGTCTATAAATTCATCGCTTACTATTACATTGTTATTAAACCTCGTGGCTGTCGCCGAAAATCCAAAAAGCATCCCGTTGTCTTTAAGATTTTTCATTGCGGAAACGACCTTTTTAAAATGCCCCTTTCCCCTTCTTTCATCGGTTTCGTCTTCAAAACCCTCGACGCTGATGCATGGAAAAACATTGCCCATACCGGCAAGCCTTTCAGCCATTTTACCGTCGATTAACGAGCCGTTCGTATATATCTGAAAATAGCAATCGCTGTTTTTTTCGATTATATCCAAAATATCCTTTCTTACAAACGGCTCTCCGCCGGAGAGCGTATAGAAAAATATCCCGAAACTTTTACCCTCCTCGATAATTTGATTAATTTTTTCGTGCGAAAGCATATCTCTTCTTGTGTAGTTTGCGGAATAGCACCCGTAGCATTTTAAATTGCAGTGCATCGTAGGGCTTATGACATAAAAAAGCGGAGGGTAAAATCCGTTCTTTTCAATAAATTCTTTCCTTTTTTCGCCGCTTAACAGTAAAAAATTAGAAATAAAATTATCCAAAATCCCCTTTTTAACATTTTTAGAAAGATACGGGAGTTTTCTCTTTAAGTTTACAAAAATATGGTCAAAAAATATTTTACCCGCAGGAGCTTTAAAGTTGTTTAATTTATCGGAAATCTTGATTATCGTTTCGTCGGTTAGCTTTGGAATTATGTAATTGCTTGCGAGATAAAGGGCGTTTCTTACGACCGCGCTCTTAACCCTTTTTCTCAACGGTGACAGCGATAGTTCTGCCATGTGGACCCCCTGCAATAATTAATATTACACCTAAATTTAATGTTATATTTTAAGTATTATATTTTTTACAATCCATTTTTTGCCTGCTGAATAAAGTTTACCACGATAATATAAAAAGTCAAAATATCCAAATTTGGCCTAAATTTGATTAAGCGTATATTTTTCTAAAAATTTATATATGCCTTCCGCATAATTAAAGGCTTTTTCATTTTTAATATCTGTTTTAATGTTATTAACCGTTATATCGCCTAAAACCAACCTGAATGCGGATGACCATGCGCATGAAGTAAATTTATTATTGTAGCCCCCTCCGCCGAGCCATATCTTATTTACATTTTTTTCATTAATATTTTTTATTATATTTAAATACCCTTTTAACGATAGATTAATATGGGACAATAAATCAAATTTCGATGTATCCGCCCCTATCTGCGCTACTATTACATCGGGCTTAAATCCTTGAAAAACTTCGTCGAATACTTTTGTAAAATTAATTATATAAGTATAGTCGTCCGTGCCGGGATAAAGAGGAAAATTAATTGAACCTTTTTCTTCGGCATAACCTTCCGCGGGAAATAAAAAATCGCCGCTTTCATGAAAAGACAATATTAATAAATCTTTTTTGTTTCTTGGATCATTTTTAAAAGCATCCGTGACGCCGTCGCAAAAATGTGCATCGATATCGACATATAAAACCCTTTTTCCATAATTCAACAATCTTAATATCGCATATACGGGGTCATTTACATAACAAAATCCCCATGCATAATTTTTTTTTGCGTGATGCAGTCCTCCCGGAAAATAAAACACATCCGAATAATTTTCTTTAACAATTAAATCGGCGGCTAAATTAACTGCCCCTATATGAATGCTCGAGGTGGTAAAAATTCCTTTGAAATAAGGATTATCAGTGGTTCCTATCCCGTATTTTTTGGGAGCATATTTTGTTTCATCTTTTTCTGTATCGTAAAGGTACCGGATATAATCAATGTCATGGTATAAACTCATGTCGGACAGGGCGGCCGGCAAAGCGGCAAAACTATCGTAAACTCCTTTAGAGTATTTTTTAATTCTTTGCATCGTGTAAATGATTCTTTCCCTTTTTAAGGGATGGTAAGAGGCATATTTATATTTTTCTAATTCTTTATTGTATAAAAGCGCTATTTTTTTCATTTTCCATTCTTTTCTCTATGATTTTAAAGGTTGGATTTTGAAGAAAAAATAATTAAAGAGGCGATTAAACTTAATATTGCGGCATATAAATATGAATAATTAGCTCCGACATAATAAAGAAGCCCCATAAGAACATTGCCGCCAAATAACCCCAAGCTTCTTGCTGCGGTGAGCGACCCCATTCCTCTTCCTATTGTTTCGTTTTTGACGATTAAACTAATCGCAGTAGGCTCTATAGTTTCTATAATGCCTAAAGATATTCCAAGAATGGCAACGCAAATATAATATAATAAAGGATTTAAAGAAAATGTAAATATCAATGCCATACCAAGAGAGCCTGCAAAAGTAAGAAAATAACCAAAACCAAGTTTATTAATAGTTTTGGCTATTGTTTTTCCTGCAATTAAACCTGTCAGCGCCGTGCAGATAAAGAATAAAACATATGAAAGAATACCCAAAGCATCATTTTTAGAGGATTCGGCTATAGTTAAAATTGGAAATCCAAAGCTGAAAGAACTAAAGCCGTATAAAGAAGTTGCAATTAAAATCCTTTTAAACAAGTTTTCATTCAAATCGCTATTTTTCTTATTTAAACCCGCGCTGTTATTTGCGTTATTATTGTTATCGGTATTAATAGCGGCATTCTTTTTAGGATTATTATTTATATTACCGTTTGCGCTATTATCAGGGTTATTAATTAATTTTTTCTTTGAAATCAATGTCAAAAAAAGAGTTGAAATCAATAAGGGTCCGATAGTTGTTAATAAAATATATTTTAAAGGAACATGATAAGTAAATAGAATCAATGCATAAATGCCTGCAAAGAACCCCCCTCCTTGATCAAGCGCATGCAAAAACCCATAAGCTTTTCCGTAAAATTCTTTTAGAACCGACCGCGAAAGCAAGACCCTTCTTGAAGGAGACCTGAAATTTCTTGCCCACCACCCCGTTGAAAAGAATGCGACCGCTTCCGCTGGATAGAGGCTGAATCCTGTAAAGGATAGAAGCGGTATTAAAAGATTGCCTATGATTGCAATTTTTTTATGGCCGAATTTATCTCCCGCCCTTCCGCCGAAATAACCAAAGAAAGCCCCTATTCCATAACTTATTGCAGAAGCTATGCCAAAATAGATAACGGAACTGTGGAGGTCTAAAACTAGGAATATTGGAAATATTACCAGAACAGCCTGATAACCTAAATCGGCAAAAAAAGCCGATAACGATATAAAAAGAACATTGCTGTTTAACCATTTTTTTTTAGAACCTTCCATATCCCCTCTTATTTTTATAATTATCGTATTTTCACATTAACAATTATGTTGTTATTTACTGCGTATATATTAATATTTTCATGCCCAAAACTCAAGGACGGGATTGAATTAATTTTTGGTAATTGCTTTTTTAAGGATTTTTTGCGATAATAATGTTGAATTAAGCGTAACTTAATTCTAATTTTTAATAAAGTGGGGGGTTAGCCCAGTTGGTAGAGCGACGCCTTCGCATGGCGTAGGCCGCGGGTTCGAGTCCCGTGCCCTCCACCACTTTCTATTAAGATTAGCCGAATTTCATTCCTTGGCAGGCGGGGAATCCAAGTTTAGAGCAGACCTTATCAGATTACTTCCTTAACGGCTTTCTTAATAACAAAGACCGTTTTATCCAGATCGGCTTTGGTATGTTTGGAGCTTAAAAACATTGCTTCATACTGGGACGGGGCTATAAATAACCCTTCGTTTAAGGCTATTCTAAAAAACTTTTTAAACATGTTTGTGTCCGATTTCATTACATCGTCAAAATTATTAACCCTTCCTTTCTTAAAAAATATCGTAAGCAGCGAAGATATATTATTTATTGCAATCTTATCCTTAAAATCCTTAAGCTCGTCTTTTAAGTTTTTAAGTAAATAATTTGCCGCTTCGTTTGCCTTAGATATTGCGTTATCTTCTTCTACGGCTTTTATAGTGGCGATTCCGGCGGCCACGCATATTGGATTGCCTGAGAGCGTCCCTGCCTGGTAAACAGGGCCTAACGGGGAAAGATATTCCATTATATCCTTTCTTCCGCCGAAGGCGCCTATCGGAAGTCCTCCGCCGATGATTTTGCCGAGGCAGGTAATATCGGGTTTTAAATTAAACAAGCCCTGTGCGCCTCCCAAGGAAAGCCTGAAACCGGTAATAACTTCGTCGAAAATAACGAGAGAGTCGTTTTCGCGGGTCAAATCTATTAATTCTTTCAGAAAATTATCTTCAGGCAGTACCGTTCCCATATTTGCGGCGACGGGTTCGATTATAACGGCGGCTATTTCTCCCTTGTTGTTAGAAAAAAGTGTTTTTACGGAATCTAAGTCGTTATAAACCGCAACCAAAGTGTCTCCGGAAATGCATTCGGCAACCCCCGACGATGACGGAACGGATGTCGTTAACGCTCCTGAACCTGCCTTAACAAGCATCGAGTCGGAATGGCCGTGGTAACATCCCTCAAATTTTATGATTTTATCTCTTTTTGTAAAACCCCTCGCAAGCCTTATCGCGCTCATAACCGCTTCCGTTCCCGAATTAACAAGCCTAACCATCTCGACGGAGGGGAAATGCCTGTTAATTAAACCCGCGAGTTCTATCTCGTCCTCTGTTGTTGCCCCGAAGCTGAACCCGTTTACAGAGGCATCCGTTATAGCTTTAATAACGCGCTTATCGCTATGCCCCAAGAGCATGGGACCGTAAGACATTACATAGTCGATATATTCGTTTCCGTCTATATCGAAAATTTTACTCCCTTCCGCTCTTTTTATGACAACGGGAGAAAGACCGACCGCCTTAAATGCGCGCACGGGGCTGTTGACGCCGCCGGGCATTACGGTTTCGGCAAGCTTAATGACATTAAGGCTATTATTGCGGTTCATAAAATTTTCCTTTCATTATTTTTATCCATTTTATTAATATTACTCGACTTTGTTGCCTTTGGCAGATACGGGGCAAAAAACTTAAATACTTCTTCGTTCCATCCGGGCAAAACGACATGTCCGCTGTTTTTTGCTATAAAAAGCTGTTTTTTAGACTTTATTAGTTTATAAACGGCAAAAGTACCTTTAGGCGGACAGTCTTCGTCTTTAAGTCCTATTCCGATAAGAACCGGCGGTTTAATCCGGCCTGCAAAATGCTTTGTATCGACATAATAAAGCGACCTCATAACCTTAGCCCTGTCTTCAGGATGTTTTTTTAAAAACGCTTTAACTTCCATATACGGTCCCATTTTGGCAAGGGGCATCTGGACGGGAATATCGCTTAAAAACGGAACATCCGCGGCGGCACAGGTAACATGACGATCCATAGCGGCGTCGATTAGAGACAGTCCTCCCCCCATACTTCCGCCTGTAACGAATATAAATTTAGAATTTATATTTTTATAATGCTCAAGAAATCTTAACGATGCAAGCGAATCCATTACTATTTTTACCATCGAAAAAGTTTTTACATGTAGAATTCCGTTTGTCATAAGCCCCGGGAAACCGGGATTATAAACCGCCCTGCTTCTTCCATGCCCCCTTAAATCGATAGAAAGCGCGCCGTAACCCCTTCTTGCAAAAAAGTGCGCCCAGCCCGGTGTTCCGTAGGAACCGTAACCGTGCAACAAAAGCACGCCGGGATACTTCTTCCCTTTAACGCCGTAAGGAATGGCGAAATAACCCTTCAGCTTTAAACCGTCATATGAGGTTAAGGTTAAATCGTATGTTTCTATTTTATTTATCCTGTCGTTATAAAGCGGTTTTAGAGTATATAGAACCTTTTCCTTGCGAAGGTTTTTATACATACCGCGCCAGAACTTTTTAAACTTTTGGTATTTAGTAAGCGTTGCCGTTTTAAGATTAGCAGGAATATTTTTAACGGATTTTGGAGATTGATTGGATATGGAGAAGTGTTTATATAAAAAAAATGAAATTGCAAAAATAACTACTACAAACAGTAATATATATAAGCTTTTCTTTTTCATAAAATTCCGCCGTCTATCATAAAAATAGGCATCTTTTTTGATATATTTCAAAAAGATGCCTATAAATAGTTATTATTTTCAAATTAAATTTATTTTAACGATTCAAGATACTCAGCCACAGTTTCAAGTTGAGCCGGTTTTAGAGCGTGGTTTGGCATCATTGTATTAGGATTATGAACCTTTGGGGTGTTGATTTGCACTTCAAGCCAGTGAATAGAACGGCCTTTAGTTCCTTCCTTCGATAAACTAGGTCCGATTGAACCGCCTTTGCCGTTTATTATGTGGCAGCCCGTGCAGCCTTGAGCATTAATAATTTTCATTGCAGCTGCTTCCAAATTTTTGGAACCGGCTTTTTTAGCAGCTTTTGGAACTGAAGGCATTTTCATGCCGGGAGCCATTGTAGTACTTGGGGCAGGTGCTGCCGGTGCAGGGGTTGTTTCTGCCGCATGTTTTGACGGGGATGGCTTTTGAGCGCATCCGTAAAGCCCTATACCAATAAATAATAAAAATAAAGCGGTAAATAAAACGGTTAATCCTTTTCTTGCTTTCAAGGTTTTTCCCTCCCTAAATTTTTAAAAATAAAAATTAAATAAAATAAAATTTTATAAACGCCAATTTTAAATATATTATATTTATTTAATTTTTTGTCAAGTTTAAATTTTAAAGCCGGTTTCTACTTCCGTAATATCCAGAATTTTCAACCCGTCGGGCAAAAAATAATTGATTAAACCCTTTAAATTATCCATCCCGTCAAGCGGCTTATTTTTTATTTTAATCGTCAAATATAAACTATCGCTTTCGCTCATAAATGGGATAGGATTGGAATAACTTATTTTTGGCTTGGGGCTAAATCTTGATTCTTTGTAGGCAATGGAAAGTTTTGCTATTCTAAAAACCCTGAGCAGTATTTTGGCGGTCTCAAGATGCCCAAGATATTTGATAACTCCCCTTTTCGAATATCTGATTAAAAGTTTAGAACCGGCTTTATTTTTATTATTGTTTTCGGTTTTTGGCGTATTAATAATATCCGCGCGGTTATCCATAATATCCATATCGTTTTTCCGCCTCTTATGCATTTTGATATTTTCTTCCCTTGACGAATAAACCGGGCTTATCTCTTCAAAGTCGCAGACCCCGCATAAACGGCAAACCTTTCTGCAATTTTCCGTCGATAGTCTCTCTTCTTCGCTTTGTTTTTCAATGCCGCCTACCCCGCCGGTTATAATATCTGAACTAAAATTATAAATTGAAATCGTATTCTGTTTATAGGCTTTTTTAAACTCGGACTTAAGATAATCCTTTTTAACCAATATATCTATAAAATCCCATGGCAAAGCGTGATTTAAATCCTTTTCATCGTAAAGATACCTGTTCAATATCTCGCCGCTGCTTATATTATCGAATGAATTTAATGCTTTAATCCATGCATCGAAATTAAACAACTTCATTTCGCTGTCATAAACCGCTCCAAATTTATAAGCCTTATAAATAATTTTCGAAGTAAACTCGTCGCCTCTAGAAATTAGCCCCTCTATAAAGCTGACCTTTGGGTCTTGATACCTTAGATTTACATTTATGGGCCGTAACGACTTTTTTAAATAATTAATCTTAAAGTTAAGTTCGGATGCCTTATTCATGGGATGCCATTGAAAAGGGGTATGCGGTTTAGGAACGAAGTTATTGACATTAACCGTTATATTTAAGCCTTTCGAAACCCGTTTTATCTTTAAAACTAAATCCTTAATGCCGTCGATATCGGAAATCCTTTCGTAAGGCAGTCCAATCATAAAATATAATTTAAGATTCTTAAAGCCTTTTTGGGATAAATTCTTAACCTCCTCAAGTAAATCGTCCCCCGATATATTTTTATTTATAATATCCCTGAGCCTTTGGGTTCCCGCCTCGGGGGCGAGGGTGAAATTAGTCTTTTTTACTTCGGCGGTTTTTTGTAAAATTTTTTCGCTAAGGGAGCCTATCCTCATTGAGGGAAAAGACATAGATACCTGTTTGTCTTCGCTCAAATACGATAATTCGTCCAATAAACCGTTAATGTCGGAATAATCGCCCGTCGATAAAGACGATAACGAAATTTCGCCGAGTCCCGTATCGTCGATGCCTTTTTTAATTATTTCAACAACCGTCCCCTTTTTCCGTTCCCTTACCGGTCTATAAATATAGCCGGCCTGGCAAAACCTGCATCCGGACGAACAACCCCTTGCTATCTCGACCGAAAGCCTGTTATGCACGGTTTCTATCAACGGAACGATATTTTTTTTAACATAACCCATTAAATTTAAGTCATAACATATCGCTTTTTTTACATTTTTTGAATAACCCGGAACATAAACTCCGCGTATTTTCACAAGCCCGGCTTTTACATAATCTCTGTAATCTTTTTCGGCGACAAGTCCGTTTTTAAGGTCATTTTTGGCCTTTAAAACCGCATCGCAAACCGAAACCGCCGCAGTCTCGCCGTCTCCTATTATAAAGAAGTCTATGAAATCGTTTAACGGCAATGGATTAAAAGCGCACGGCCCGCCCGCCCCGACCAACGGATGGCTGAAATTCCTATCTTTTGAAAAAATCGGGATATCGGACGATTCCAGCATAAACAATATATTGGTATAGGAAAGTTCATATTGAAGGGAAAACCCTACAATATCGAATTCCTTTATATCTTCAAACGATTCCAATGAAAAAAGGGGTATTTTATTTTCTTTTAGTTTTGAGCTCATATCGGGATAAGGCAGGTAAACCCTCTCGCACGCTATATAATCTTTAGAGTTTAATATATCGTAAATAATTCCCATTCCGATATGGCTCATCCCCAATTCATAAAAATCAGGAAATGCAAGCGCATACTTAACGGGCATTTTTTTAATATCCTTTTTCGAAATACCCTGTTCGATACCTAAATATCTGGTCGGCTTTTGGACAAATGGAAAGATATTATTATTTAATTTGTCGAATAATCTTGATTTATTCATCTTAATCATTATATAATAAAAAAGATTATTTTAAAAATAATAACATTTAAATACAATGAACAACACCATCCAACTTATCGTAATTGCAATAATTCCAGTTTTATTTGCAATAATATTGCACGAAGTCTCACACGGCTATGTAGCTCATATCTTCGGCGACGACACCGCAAAGAATGCCGGCAGGTTAACTCTTAATCCCATAAAACATATAGACCCTTTTGGGACAATTTTACTTCCTTTGCTTTTGATTCTTTTGGGTTCGCCTTTTCTCTTCGGTTATGCAAAACCGGTTCCCGTAAATTTTAACGGTCTTAAAAACCCTAAAAGGGATACCGGATTTGTGGCAGCTGCCGGCCCTGTAACAAACTTTTTACTTGCGCTAATCTCATTTATATTCTTAAAAATAATTCTCGCAAATTTCCCTATAATGAATATTTACCTCGCTTATTTTATAAGCCATCTTAAATTCCAGGCAGTAACCGGAGGGGTATTTTTTAAATTTTTCATCTATCCGGTAACATTTATGCTTTTCATCGGTATAATGATAAACCTTGTCCTGGGAGTATTTAATCTGATACCGATTCCGCCGTTGGACGGCGGAAGAGTTGCGGTCAGCATCCTGCCCGCGCCGTTTTCGGATTATTTAAGCAGGCTCGAACCGTTCGGAATATTCATAATCCTTATATTATTGCTGATAAATCCAGGGAACTTTTTGGGTGTTTTATTTAATTTTATCGTAAATAATATAGTTTTAAGAAATTTATAATATATATAACATGATATAAATTAAAAAATTAAAGCCGCATATGTCATCACCGGGTACCTCCCCCGCAACCCAAAGCAGTAATGTTAATTTAAATAATGTAAGTCTTCAGGCTTACGACGGCCCGCTAGATTTGCTGTTATCCCTTATAAAAAAAAATAAAATAAACATTTACGACATTCCTATCGCCTCCATTACCGATCAATATCTAAATACGATAGGACTTAATGAGGATATGCTGGCCGCTTCTTTGCTGAGTTTTAATCTGGATTCAAGCGGAGATTTTATCGTTATGGCTGCTCAGCTTATATATATTAAATCACTAATGCTTTTACCGTCTTATTACGACAAAGAGGAAAATGCGGCGGAAGGCGAAGTCATAGACCCTAGAACCGAACTTGCCGATATGCTCATAGAGTATCAAAAGGTTAAAGAAGTTGCCTCCTTTTTGGATAACAGGCCTATTTTGGGCCGCGATGTGTTTGAAATTAATATATTTCGTAAAGATAAGCCATCTGAAGCAGAACAGGAAAAATCAAAAGAAATCCTTTTCGAGGCAAACATTTTCATTCTTTCCGAATATTTCTATTATAAAATGACCGAGGCTAAAAAAAGGATAAATACATACGAGGTAGCAAAAGAACGCTTTTCCATTAAAGATAAAATTATCGAGATAATGGAAAAATTCAGCATAGCCGAAAGAATTATATTTTCGGGGCTTATGAAAGAAGCCGCCTCCAAGGATGAGCTATTTACCTATTTTCTGGCTCTCCTCGAGATGTCAAGATTGATTTTAATAAATTTAGACCAGATGCAGCCGTTTGGCGAAATATATATATCTCCCGTTGCGGGCGGCGTTTTAAATTATAAGCCGAAAATTATTAACATAATGTAATTATTAGCCGTAATGTAATTACTCATTAATTTTCTTTTTAAATATCAGCTCGGCAACCTTTTTATTTAATATCCTGTACTGGCCCGACGGTAAATCCCCGATATAAAGTCCTCCTATAGCAACCCTTTTAAGCGTTATGATTTTAAGGTTGAAAAACTCTAAAAGTCTCCTTATCTCCCTATTCTTCCCATGATTTAAATCTATGGATAAAATAAATTTTACAGGTTTTTTACTTATAACTCTGACATTTTGAGGCTTCATTAAGCCTGTTTCTTCAAGATTTATTCCCTTTTTTATCTTTTTTAGAAGTTCATCCGTAAGTTCGCCCTTTACCTCGACTATATAAGATTTAACGACATTAAATTTGGGATGGGTTGCCTTATATGTAAAATCACCGTCGTTGGTTAGTAAAAGTAAGCCCTCGCTCATAAAATCAAGCCTGCCTACAGGGAAAATATGTTTATGACTTAAAGTTTCCTTTTTAATCAATTCCATTACCGTTTTAAAACCGGACTCGGATTTTACGGCTGTAATATAGCCCTGCGGCTTGTTTAACATTATGTAAACAGGAGGTTCCATTTTATAAACGATTTTTTTTCCGTCAAAGCTTACCTCGTCGCCGGTATTTACAAATGTTGCGAGATTTTTAACGCTTTTACCGTTTATAATGACCCTGCCTTCTTTTATTATAGCGTCCGCTTCCCTTCTTGAAACGCCGGTTCTTGCGGCAAGAAATTTATTTAATCTTAAATCTTGCGTCAAACCGGATTTTTTTGCGGCTTTAGGCTTTTTTTCTATCAAAATACGATTCCCTCCATTTGCGTTGAGGCTTGCGCATAAAGTTTCATAGGAATGCGTCCGGATAAATACGCAAGCCTGCCCGCTTCTACCCCTTGCTTCATTGCAAGCGCCATTTTTACGGGATTATTCGCCCCGGCTATTGCCGTATTAATAAGAATCCCGTCAACGCCGAGTTCCATCGTCTTGCAGGCATCGGACGCCGTCCCGACCCCTGCATCCACTATGACCGGCACGGAAACCGTTTCTTTTATTATTTTGATATTATAAGGGTTTCTAATTCCTAAACCGGAACCGATAGGCGAAGCAAGCGGCATAACGACCGGACACCCCGCATCCTCGAGTTTTTTAGCCAAAACAGGATCGTCCATCATATACGGCATAACCGTAAAACCCTCTTTTACCAATATTTTTGCGGCCTTAATTAACTCCTCGTTATCGGGATAAAGAGTTTTTGCATCGCCGATGACTTCAAGTTTTACCATGTCTGTCTTGAAAACATCGAGTTCTCTCGTAAGCCTGAGTGTGTTGACGGCATCCTCTGCGGTATAACACCCTGCCGTGTTCGGCAAAAGCGTAAACCTGTCCAGGTCTATATACGACAGCATATTGTCTTTTGCGTTGAAATCTATCCTCCTGACCGCCACCGTTATAATCTCGGCGCCGGAGGCAACCGCGGAGTCTTTCATAGTTTGAAAATCGGGATACTTCCCCGTTCCGACTATGAGCCGAGATTTAAATGTATATTTTCCAATTTTTAAACCGTCATCCTGCGGCATTTCATCATCCTCTTTTATTGCGCTATTCATTTATATACCTCCGTTCTTAATTAAATTGCCGGTATTAATCCGGCATTAGCTTATGCAAATTTAATTTGTTATGTATTCCGATATTTTTTAATATTTTGTATTCTAACCGCCGGGCGCAATAGTTACCAAATCGACTTTATCGTTTTCGTTTAAAAGGAATTCCCTATAACCGCTCTTCGAAACTATTGTTTTGTTTACGGCGACAGCCGTACTTTTTATATCTAATTTAAGCTCGTCTATCAAATTTTGAACCGTTATGCCGTCAGAAACATCAAATTCTTTACCGTTAATATCTATTTTCATAAGTTTTTTCATAAATAGGGTTATATAATGTATCTCTCCTGACAGGAAACTTGCCGGATTTTTTTATCAAACTTACGATTTCGTCTTCCGGTAAATATTCGCCGAATTCCCCTCCTGCGCTTTTGGTGATATTTTCTTCCATTAAAGTTCCCCCAAAATCGTTAACGCCGCATTCAAGAGATTTTAAAGCGGCGGGAATGCCGATTTTAGGCCAGCTTGTCTGAATATTTTTGAAATTATCTAAGTAAAGCCTTAAAATGGCATAAAACTTAAATATTTTATCCTGCATCAATGTTGAATCCACCTTTTTTCTAAGAGATGTTTTGTATGAAATAAACGGTAATGTAATAAACTCCGTAAACCCGTTTGTTTCATCCTGAATTTGCCTTATTAAGCTTAAATGATAAACTATATCGAGGTTTGACTCGATATGGCCGAAAAGAATAGTAGCTGAGGTTTTAACGCCGCTTTTATGCGCCGCTTTTATAATTTCGACCCAAATATCCGTGTTTATCTTTTCGGGGCAAATCTTGCTTCTTGTTTCTTTCGCCAGAATCTCCGCCGCAGTTCCGGGCATTGAATTAAGTCCCGTATCGGCTAATTTTAAAATAACATCCTCATAAGATTTATTCGTTGCCTTCGAAAGCTCGTAAATTTCCTGCGGCGAAAATGCGTGAATATGCAAATCGGGAAAATTATCCCTGACGGTCTTAATCAGGCTAAAATAATAATCGGGCTTTAATTCCGGATTTATTCCGCCCGTTACGCATATTTCATCTATGCCTATCTTTTTACCTTCCGAAATTTTTTCGAGTATTTTATCGTAATCAAGCAAAAACGAGTCTTTTGATTTTTTCGTCCTTTTATAGCCGCAAAACCTGCAGTTTAAACCGCAGATGTTTGTAAAGTTAATGTTTCTATTGACGACAAATGATACCGTATTGGAATTAATTTTTTGGTTTTTTATGCCGGCGATGCGGATAATATCCTGCCCCTTCTCTTTTTCTTCCAATAGGCAAAGAAGTTCCTCGTCATTGATTCTTTCAAAAGATAAAGCCTTTTCAAGTATGGAATTTAATTCAGTCATACATTTATAGCGCATAGCCAAAGACTACGCTTTATTATCAAATTATTTAATAAAATATTTTAGGAGCATAGCTTAGCAGCAAAGGAAAGAAAAAAACGGGCAGTCTTAAACTGCGCCAATGGCGGTTTATACGCTAATAATATCTTAATTTTAACGCTTTCTTGCTTCCCTACGCCGGCATTATCCGTATTCAGGTTCAAAGGGTTGCGAGTTAAAGGCTTGTATGTTATTTAATCTAATCAAACCTGCCGCAACTCGACTCTCAGCCAAATTATTAACGGCACCCCTACTTTCAACATCGTTTAAATCTACTTATTTTATTTATATATATTATAACCTATTTAATAACTCCAATCAAGAAATTCTTATGTTTGTTATTATATACTTTTACGCATGCAACCCTTACGGTTAAAATATCATTTTTCGCCGTTAAAGGAACAAAGTAGTATTCCAAAAAGACCGATTTTTTAATATGCCCAAAGGTACCTGTCCTTTTATTAATGAAACTTTCGGCATCATTTTCGGGCATGGTTAAAAAATTAAAATCCCCCGCATTTTTATGGACAACGGTTAAATTGTGAAACAGGTAATAGATGTTGCCGTGCTTGATTTTGATAAAATTAATATTCCTGCGGGTTTTCATTCTATTTTCTATAGTCCTGTCAGACCTGTAATATGCCAGATAAAACCCATGCTTTTTAAAATTATAACTGCTGATGTCCGCCCTGATATATTCTTTAAAATATTTTACCGAACCTACAAACTTCATTAACTTTTCTAATTTTTGTTTATCCTCATAAAAAAGTTTTTTCCATAAAAACGAATTATATCTATCATGCATATATTGAGCAGGATTGACAATCTTTATGTATGTCGTAATATCCTCTTTATTAACCGGCCGGTTTGCGGCTTTTAAATATAGAGCGTAAATAATCGGATCTGAGGCGTAAACGCCATGGCAGACTCCGGCGCCTGTACCGGCAAAAGCCCTGCTGCCGAATACCGTATTTAAAATCGAAACATTCAAAACAACCGTCAAGAATAAAAAAACCGTCCAAAATATCCTTTCCCTCGTTCTGCCGATTTTTCCTTTCATACCCGCATCCCCCTCTTATAATATAATTTAAAAGTATCGTTATCGTAAGGCATAAATTAATTATTTTTAGTTAATTTTAATAAAATAGTCAAACCTTGTCAAATTTAATATTTTTACTACATCATAACATATTTTTTAAGCAATTTTATTTGCTTTCCATTTTTCAATGTTTTAATAATTTTCTGTAATAATCGTAATATTTATAAACCCTCATTATATATATTTCCGTTTGTCTGTAAGGCGGAATAATAAATTCTCTGCGGTTTTTTGCATATATTATTTTAACGGAATCAGGACCTGCGTTATAGCATGCTAAAGCAGGAACTGGTTTATAACCGAACATTGTCAGGCAATAGCGCAAATATTTGGCGCCGGCAATTATGTTTATCAAAGGATTAAAGGCATTTAAATTCATGGTTTTTGCGGTTTCCGGCATAACCTGCATAAGCCCTACCGCCCCCTTAGGGCTTACAGCGTCAATGTTAAAATTGCTTTCCGCCCTTATCACCGCAATAAGAAATGGAACGGGTATTTTGTATTTATTCGATGCAAACATTATTGTTTTGTCAAATAACTTATAAGAAAATTTATATCCTTTTTGGGAAAACCCAAACCCAAAGGAAGCATAAGCCCGCAATATACAGTTTAAAAAAATAGTAAACCAAAGCAATGCCGTAAATATCGATTTTTTTTCTAAAAAAAATCTAATTTTAAAATTTTCCATCGGGCGTTTAACGCAAGGTTAAAATTTATAAGCTAATTTATCAAGTTTATTATTACTGCCGTCGTAATAATTTATGTAAGCGGCAAACCTTATTTTCGATAAATCCTTCCGCGCCAAAAATATCGTTTCGCAGGTAATTTTCTTTAAACCGCCCAAGGACGTTTTATATTTCAGATTTGATTTAAAAGGCAATCCTATGACCCCGCTTTTGGATTTTTTAAATAATTCTATTCGACAGTTAACTGTTTTATCCGATAAATTTATTATGGAAAAATTTATTAATTCAAAAATTCCTTCTATTTGAACCGATTGAATCGTTAATTCAAATTTTCCATTTTGACTTTTAATTATTTTACCGATGCTTATTTTGTAACTATTCAACATTTTATGTTTTTTTAAAGATATGTTTGAATTTGAAATAAATGCGGGATAAAGCAAAGGTTTTAATTTTACGGAATGTTTATTTTGATTTTTTTTATTTTCCCCGCTTAATATATTTTTGATTTCATTACCTGGTATATTGTTTAATTTCAAAGAATCTCTCAAAACCTCTTTTTTCAATTTATCCGCGCCGTTGTAATGCCTTAAGCCAAAACTAGGAGGATTTTGAGCGCACCCGGACAGCAGGCAAATAATTAATATATTACTTAATAAATACATTACTAAGTATTTATATTTATAAAGTTTATTTAATTTATTATATTTCATAATTTATAATTTTTCCGCCCGTCAGTTTTTAATTATTTAATATATTATCTATCCTCAACTTAATGAGTTTTCCGTTAAGAAGGGTATGGATGGATAATCTGAGATTATCTCCCGTTTTAATGCCGGGTTTTTTGAAAATAATCACATTTTTTACGATTTTATAAGGCATGTACTTAGCATTATGCGGAACATGGTTTACAATATATATCCCTTTAAAAATATTTGGGTTATAACCGTTGAAAAAACTTCCGCCCTCTTCCCTGTATAGATATATATTCCTGATAAAAAACGGTTTATTGTTATTATTGGTTATCTGATATTCAAGATAATAAACCCTTTTTATATGGCTTATAGATATAAGGGTTAATGTTATGCCGTCCTTTCCTGCCGTCTTGTTTATCTTTAATCTATTAACCAAAAGTATTAAATTCATAACATCTTTCTTTTCTTTTTTCAGCTTAAGCCCTTTTTCGTTTAATATTGCAAACTTAGATTTATATTTTTGCAGTAAAGCCGTTTTTAATTTATCGATTTTGCTTTCGATGTAATTAGAGGCAAAGACATTTTTTAATGTATTTGCGAGGTTAAGATTGTATGTAACGAGTTTAGCGTTTTTTATTCTTAAAAGTATATTTATAAGGCCGTATTTGGTAAATATTTCGAGATTGCTTGTCGTGCCGGCATTATATGTTATAGGTTTAATAAATATCTGTCTTCCCACGACCTGCTCCGAAAATGCTCCCGTATTGCCCATGGCAACATCCAACGGAATTGCCGGAAGCGTAATTACGCTGACATATCCTAAGGCAGTGTTAAGTTTATATATAACCCCGGATTTTATCTCTAACTTATGTATTAGAAACCTGTTTTTGAAACTGTATTTTTTAATATTCGAATAACCCGCGGCGTTTGCAATACCGCTGCCGTGGGTAGAATAATTTAAAATAAACAATGAAAAAAGTGCTAACGCCGTTAAAAATAAACCGGTGATTTTAGGTTTTTTATTCCTGTTTTTAACCATATTTACCCCTTTTTACTATTTTTTTATTCCGTTAAGTCAATTTTTATTTCAAACGGGTTATTAAAATTAATTCCCGTAAGCCCCGTTTCCGTCTTCCTCCTTTTCTTTGTATTTTTCTAATTTATTGTGCATTTTGAGCTTCGAACCCGTAAGCCTTATCTCGAAAATTCGCACATACATGCTGTGCGCTCCCGCGAAAAACATAAAAAGATTTGCGGCGTAAAGAATTACTACGGCCGGATACCGCTTAAAAGAGTAACCGATAAACAGATAAAAAGAATTAATGAGATATTTAAAATCATGATTGGTAAAATAAAAAAGAACGAACAATCCGCTAAAGACAAGAAAGATTAATTCAAAAATATCGAGTTCATAACCCGATCCGGACCCATTCGTATTTTTCATTTTTTTACCCCCTCCGTTCGTTTTATATATTCATTATATTTGCGCTTGTCATCATTGTTCGAAATAACTTTTTAATTTCGGTTTATAAATCGGATGAAGATAAACAATCCCGGGTCCTTTTATCCCGCCTCCCGAATATATCCTGTAAATAGCCTGATTTAATTTTAAACCGGCAAAATCGTTCGTATCGAAAGAAGGCATTTTTTCATATGTCCTGGTCGTACCCTGCGAAATAGTGTTATCTTCGGACAGGAGTCCGCCGACATATGGGTTGAATCTGGCTCCGTCATCCTGCTCCGTTATATTTTCCGTTATTTTTAACTTATATTCCTTGTCGCATATCTTTGAAGCCTTTTCCCTCGAATAATCGTCGCTTAATGAAAGCCATACGGAAGACCTTATATTGCCAATCAATGAATTAAGCCTTTCTTCCGACCCCAGTTTTAATTTTAAAGAACTGTAGCCCTGCGTAAGAACTATGTTTATTGCCTTCGATTGCCTGCATCTTGCAAAAAATTCCGCGTCCGATTCTATATCTCCAGATGTTACATAATTTTGATATTCGTCGCATATAAAGACCACCGGTCTTTTAATATTAACGGCGCTATCCGCTGCCGAGTTATAAACCCTGTTTAAAACCGTCCTGAAATAGTCAAGTTTAAGCATGATGCCGATTGCCTTGCCCGTTAAACCATATTTGGATTCAGGCATTCTTAAGATGACTATTCTCCCGCTGTTTATCACATCCTGAAAGCCGGGAAAATTGAGTTTTTCTTCCGGCGGGCAGAATGTTTCTTTATACAGCGGTTTTATAAAATCGGAACAAACCCTCATGGATTCGCTTTTTATTATCGCCTTTGTCCTTTCATCGAGCCCGCGAAAATCTCCGCCCGTAAAATATGCCGCGGCAAGCCTTATTTCGTCTAAAGCATTATAATCGTCATAATTTTCATAATAACCCCCTGCCTTATCTTCGTTATCGTCCTTTTCAGCCCTGCCGTTATTTGCGCGCTTTTCTTTTGCGTTTATCAAATTGACGGCATATTCGAGCATGTCTTTTAATTTTATTTCGTCCGCTATTATTTCGTATATGTCGCTCAATGTTGCATAGCCAAAGCACGATCTTATTAACCCGATAGAGTTTGCAAGCAGGTTAATAGATTTATCTTTCCAATAGCTGTCCTGTCTTCCGTCGTTTGAATTCATATTTTCTATAACCGAATACAGCCTTTCGGCAATAACTTTAGCGTCCAGCCGCGGATAATGTACCGGATTAAAATAACAACCGGAACCCGGCTCGATTATAATAATATCCCTTTGCCTGCCATTTCTTTCGAGAATTCTTACCGCTTCCTTCCAAAAGTCTCCTTTTACATCGAGTATAAGCCCGCCGATTCTTTCGTCTTCCGCCCATTTTTTGCAATTTGCCAGCTGGTCGAAATACGGATATGCGCAGGCGGTTGTTTTACCCGTTCCGGTTGCCCCGAAAATAATCAGCCCCGTATAAAGACCGTTTTTATCCATAATAAGCCATTCGGGCTTTTCTTTTCTGCTTCCGTCTCTATTATGAATTTCCCCTATCACAAGTTTGAAATCTCCTTCTTCCGGCCATATCGGTTCATATTTTCTTGAAAATTTTTTAATATTTTTATGTTTATTTTCCGGCTTGAAATATAAATATTTGTTATAAAGCATATTAGAAAATGTATAAGCCGAAATAAACCATGTTGTTACCGGCGTTAAAATAAAAAAGAGCCTGACATATTTAAAATAATCAAAATAATAAACTATGCTTTTGTCCGAAAAAAAATTTGAAATTATAAAAGTATAAAACAGCTCAAATCCGCATATTAAAAGGGATATGCCAATTTTTACAATCAATCCGTTATTGTTTTTCTTCAAACCTTTGCGCCGTTACCCTTTTAATAATATTTTTTACCGCCCTGATATCCGAATAATATGTCCACAAAGAAGATTCCAGAATCTTAATGTCTTCGGTCTTAACAAAATCTCTCCCGTTTAAAAAGGCATTAACCTTTATTATTCTAATCACTTCCTTCCACCGCCTGTCAGAAACGATAACCTGTTTGTTTTTTAGCTCTTCCCTTATTTCATATAAGACATTAAAAA
This sequence comes from bacterium, assembly GCA_021802425.1. Lineage (GTDB taxonomy): Bacteria > SZUA-79 > SZUA-79 > Acidulodesulfobacterales > Acidulodesulfobacteraceae > Acidulodesulfobacterium. The sequence continues at coordinate 188,078 of JAJZXJ010000001.1, forward strand.
TTTCATCCGAAAAATAGACGCTGCCGGAGGCATGAGTTAAAAGGTTTATATCGTCAAGGTTTAATCTCATATTTTTAAAATTGTAATCATTTTGTATTTCCAGTAATTTCTTAAAATTGCCCTTTTCATTTATCGGCAGTATTTCCTTGCGAAATAAAAACCTGTCATAGAGCGGTAAAAGATTTGAATTTGATGATTTATCGGGCTTTTCGTTCGAGGTTGCAAAAAGGCTTATTAAAGGAATTTTACGCGGTTCGGGC
>JAJZXJ010000001.1:188437-203788 GCA_021802425.1 bacterium
CTATTTATCCCGTTTTGAGCCTGATTTAGCTCATTCTGAGCCACATTTTCCCTTACCTGATTTTGAAATGTATAAGGGTTTGAGGAATTTATTCCCGAACCGCCTCCTATAAAAATGGATGCCGCCGAGGCAATACCCTGTGCCACCGAAGTAAGAATATTTCCGGCATAATGATAATGCACATCCCCTTTTATTCCCCCCGAGCCGTCCGGCATCATTGCGGCGGCATCTATGCTGACCCGATACCCGCTTCTTTTAATAATTTTATTAAACAAAATATTCAGCCTGTTCAATGAATGTTTAACGCTTACCGTTCCAAAGAATTTATCCCCCTTTTTTAACGCCGCTTTCCCGTGGTAATAGCAGTTGTTTGACAATATTGCTATAATCGGAACTTCTGTATTATAAGAAAATACCTTGTATTTTATGTAGGCGCTTACGACCGTTCCCTGCGGGATAACAATATCTTTATCGCGGTTATTGTTATCATTATTTTGTTTTGACGGCGCGGGTTTATAATCCGCCGTTTTAACGGAATGCCCGCCTTCGTTTATCCCTCCTCTTTCCTTATCTAAAATGCCCTTGCCGTAGCTTGCCTTAACGAAAACAACCATTTTTTTGTTTATTTGAGGCATAGTGCGAAGCGTATTTTGATATGCGCTATTTTGCCTGTAAATGCCGTTATTCTTTGAATTTTTATTGAATTTAATATTCTCGTTTAGCTTTTTCATTTCTTTATTAAATTTAGCATTAAACTTAGCCGGCTTTTCCGGCGCAGCCGTTTTACCGCCCTTTCCTCCGGCATAATTAAAAACGGCTGGAGAAAATCTTTTTTCGTCTTTTATCGTTTTATTTTTATAAAGGTTAAGAATCCGTTTCTTATCTTTGCCTATATTTTTGCCTGATTTATGAAAAAATAAAAATTTTAGCGCTAAAATTATAGCTATCAAAAAAACTACGGCAACAAGCGGAAGTTTAAAAAATTTTAAAAAATCTTTATTAGAAAGCCTATTCTTTTCCGCTATGCCTGAATTATAAATATCCGGCGCAGCAGGGTCGGTTTGCTCCAAATCTTCTTCTCTTACGACATGGGGATTATTTTCGTCGATTTTATTTATTTTATCCATACCGGATTAGGCGCCTCCCAGTTTTAAACTGCTAAAATAAACTACTTCCAGTCCAAAAGGATATTGCACGCTTCTTTTTATCCTTTTAAGTACTAATTTGTCTTCGTATGCCGCGTTGTTTTTAATATTAGAATCGCCATCGGAAACAACCGTTCTAACGATATAAAGTTTTAATTCGTCATGATTAACCGTCTGCCTTATTAACTTTATCTTTTTAAATTTGATTATAGATGTGATGCCGGCTTTTTCCATTTTCTGAATAAAGCCGTTTTTCACAATCATTTTAAGGGTTTTTTCTCCGTAATCCGGCGACATTTTATTTAACGCCCTCGAAAGTTCGGTTTTTATCATTAATGAATTAAAACCCGTAAACTCTCTTACAAAGCTTTTGGAAAAATATACTATTTCACCCATGCCGACCCTGTTGTTAAAGGGTAAATTTCTTAAAACCCTTGCATTTCCGGCGCTGTTAACCCTGATGACTATCGGAACCCTGTTTATTTTATATGTGTAAAAAGATGTAAAAAGCGCAGCTATTAAAATTAAAGACATTAGAAGTATTACAACCTTAAGCGCGGCGTTTTGAGATTCCAGATCGCCCCAAATCTCATAGAAAAGCCTGCTATTTCTCTTTTTGATATCGTCTTTTGAATTTAAAAGATTTCCCATATCGCCCTATTTTAATAATTATTTTAAAATTTCTAAATTATCCGGGCTTATCATCTAATTCTAAAATTTCCCGTTTTAACGGCTATACTTTTAAACGGTTTTGATATTGCTTGAATTCTTTCATGTGCGTCATTACTTATACCCTCGAATAATTTTCCCACAAAATACGGAACGGTAACATTGATAAGAATCATTACGATAAAAATAGTTACAGCCTCGGCAAATGTGAAAACTCCGAGTATATTACCCATTCCGGTTTCGGAAGACGGAAGATTAATCGATACGATTTTTCCTAATACGGTAAAAAATATAAGCTGTTCCAATGCAACCATAACTCCCCAAAATGAAATTTCGATAAACATTTTCATCCATTTTCCAAAGACGCCTCTTGTGTACGGTATGGTTTCAAACCCGAGGATAATCGGGCATATGGAAAACAATAACCCCAGAAGTATCAGCTGAACGAATGCCATAATCAACTGTATAATTAAATAAAAAAGATTAAATAAAAACCACAATATTCCCATAAGTATAGTTCCCGTTATTGCGTGAACCGCGCCTGCAAACCACGATACCGGGTTTAAATTCCAGCCGCTCTTAACGGAAGCGGTTCCATTCGACGATGCGGTCGGAATCGATACATTGTGAAGACTGCCCGAAATGGAAGAAACGATTTGCGAAACCGATTCGCCTATGCTATATACATTTTGCTTTAAAAGATAAAGCTGGAGCCTGTCTGCAAGGGTTAAAATTATCTGGGCAAAGTTTGAAAAACCAGTCTGTTTCCATGACAAAAAGGCTGCGGCGATGAGTCCCGTTCTTAAAAACAAGCCGTAATAACTGAAAGACTTATCCGTTAACTCCGACCTGTAGCCTTCAAAAAAGGACAGCACAATCCCCAGAGCAAACAGAAAATAAAACATATAAGACATAAAACTGCTCATTGTAGAATTACTGTCAAGCGCCGGCGGGATAGAATCTATTGAAAGTATATTAAAGTCCTGCCCGTCGCTCAGTTTAGATATGGATAGGGACGATTCGTTTATATCCGAACCTGCGCTTGCGGAATTTACGCTGCCCGTTGACGGCGTCGGCACGGGAGCCGGTGCGGCCATCGCAAGCCCTGCTTTGTATAAAACAAAATTAGTAACGATAATTACGGAGATTATAACCGTCAAATATGATAAAATCTTCCCCATTCTATTCTCCTGCGCATCCCGTGTTTATGTGTTTAATTGGGCATACATTAATTTAAAAAAATTCCCGGAAATATCCCTCTAACCCCGCAACCATCAGAACAATACCGCATAAGATAAGAAGGGGGAGGCTAAGCCTGATATAAACGGTAATAATCACAGCGTCGTTTTGTTATAAAAATTCATACCGGGAATATTATTGCTTTGAGGTAAAATAATTGCCCCTACATGCTCTTTTTTAATCTCGCTTGCCGATTTGGACAATTCCATCTGTTTTAACTGGCTCTCGATATATCCGAGGTTTTTTAAATTTGCGGCGTCTTCCTCCGCTATTAAGGTTAAAACTGAACTCTGATACGAGTAATAATTGGTGCTGTTATTTAATGCCCCGCTTGTTATTTCATTCATGAATCCATCCCCTTCAAGCTCGGCTTTGTGAGCCCTTGCGGCAGAAACGCCCGCATTATAAAGATTTGAAGATGCCGCATCAATCACAAATCCGTTTACCGGGTCAGTACATCCCGCCGTATAATTTCCTTTACCGTCAAAATAATAACCGTTGTCGTAGGAAGCGCAATTTACCGCCGGATTAATGTTTCCGCTGTTTCCGTCGGCATTATAAACAGCTCCGCCTGTAAACTGCCGCGATTCGTTTTCAAGACTGCTTTTATTTAATGCCCCCGTGCCGGGCATAGAAGCGCCGGAAATAAAATCCTGAGGGTTATAGGAACCGCTTTCGTTATTAAGGTTTTGAAATTCCGACTCTTCTATATTAATATCGGAAACCAGATTTTGGGGCGAAGAGGCATAAACATCGCTTTGCGTTAATTCCTGCGGAATCCGGGCAAAAGCATTATTTATTTGATTGTTCAAATTATTAACATTATTTACGGCATTTTCGACCGAATTAACCAAATGCCCCAATTTATCATAATTAATTATGATATTTTGATACTGCTCCTGCATTTTTGACACATCCGCCGTCAACTTATCTGCGGTTGCCATTGCCTCTGACAGGCCGGGCCCCGGATTAAAAAGCGGTCCGCCGGAGGCTCCGGGGGCATAACCGAGCGTTCCCGCAAGACCCTGCAAAGCCGAAAAAGCGCCGCCTGCCGAAGTCTCGACGGACTGAATCTGGGCGGAAACAGCGCCGATGTCCGGCAGCGGAAGCCCCATTCCGTAAGCCGCCCCTAAGTATAAGATCGTAGCCGTTATGAAAGGAATTAAAACTTTTGAATAAAAAACATATTTTTTATTTTTATTTTTTTGCATAATTTGCTTTTACCGTGTTAACCATGTTAACTTTGTAAATTATTGCCGAATTTCCGCCTTCTTCCCGGCGGCATTTGAGGCTGCGCTATCAACCATTATCCCGTAAGGGCCGTTTGGATAATTTTCTGCCAGTATATAAAGTCTTTCTTTTAGGGATTTATCGGGATATGCCGCCATAATCTGCCGTTCTATCTCTTCATCGTCGGAGGATTTACAGCACAGCCAGTATTCGAAAGGATCCGGCTTATTCCTGATTACGGCCGAATCATGCCCGAATTTTAAAAAATATTCGGCATAATGCCCTTTTACGACCTTAAGGTTTTTTACAATTTCTATCTCTTTTTCGTTAAGTCCGCAAAATTTTAAATCGTCCCCATCCACATCGCCGTCCAATTGGCAAAATATCTTAACGGTAGAATTTTCTATTATACTTTTACCGATGTTTCCGGCCTTCAAAAGATCGCCGGGTTCCTGGGTTACGCTCCACACCATGGATCCCCATTTGGCCGATGTCTTATAAAGGTGCATTATAAGTTCGGCTATTTTAGGGTCATCCACGAATTCCCAGCATTCGTCGTAAAAGAAAAAAACCTTGGCCGATTTGTCATACATTTTTTTAAACGAAATATTTTTTATTATCGCAAATACGACTTTTTGCAGGTCTTCATGCCCTTTTAATTTTTGCAAATCGAATATGACTATCTTTTTACCCGTATCTATTCCTCCCTTCCTATTTAAAATCATACTATAGGGCGAAGATATATCTGTCCATTGAAATAAATTTTTTCCCATTTCCATTGCCCTTTTTTTATCCTCTATATCTCTTCCCTCGTTGTAATCAAATAATACATTGTTAATGTCCGAAATTACCGGCATATCGCCGTCATCGTTTATCTTGTCGTACGATGCCTGAATCGCCCTTGCTATAATAGTTTTATCGTTGGGCGATAAATTTTTCTCCGGTTCGACCATTAAACCGATTATTCCCGTTAGAAATATCATAATGTCCGGGTCAAAAACTTCCTCGTTATTTACAATCTTAACTATATGCCGCTTTGGCGGAAACGGATTCAAGCAATATGTTCCGTCCAAATCCAGCTCGATGTATTCCCCGTTAAATATTCTGCAAAACTTGCTATATGTTCCTCCTATGTCAACCCCTACAATATGGTAATTTTCTCCCGACATATAAAAGTTCGTTAAAAATCCGTTAAGCATAAAACCTTTCCCGCTTCTTGTTTTACCGAAGACGATTCCGTGTTTTGCAGGCAGCGCGTTATTGTATAAATCGATATTTACCCCCTCCCCGCTTGTATTAATTAGCGGTATTGCGCAGGTTTTTGTTCCGCCGAAACTCTTATGTAAGGGGAAAAAGGCTGAAGCCGCCGGCGAAATAGATGTTTTAAACCGCCGGTTAAAGCGCGTTTGGGAAGGAAGGAACGATAAAAATAGATTATGGTGTTCCATGTTATCCGTAATTCCTTCCATTCCGTTAAAATCTTTAAATGCCTCCAAAATTTTTATAGCCCTCGGATCCAGATCGGCGGCAGTTTTAGATTTAAGCCTGACGCACAGGGATATATCGACAACCTTCTTTTGCATTTTCGAAACTGATTTAAGAAAATCGTCCAATTGCGCCGTAATGCCGCCGCCTTTATAATCGGTATATCCCCCGGAGACGGCCTCGGTCAAGCTTGCTTTAATATTTCTATCGGATTGAATTTTATTAATCGTTTTTTCCTGAGCCGGTATGTTAAAGGCAATCTGAATATCGTAGGGGAAAAAGTCGAAGGTGTCCGAATTTTCGATATTTAACAGTGGGGTTATGCCGTAAGCATCGATTTTACCGGGCAATCTATGCATATTTATAAACTTATAATAATAGCCGTCTATATAAAAATAATCCCTTTTTATTTCGGCGCAAGAATACATTAACTGGCTTCTAAATGTGAATTCGGGGGACATATTTTCCCATTTTGGAGAACCTACGAAAATAGACCGCCCGGGATTTAATTCTTTATAGTAATAGTCGGTTAATTCCTGATTATTCATTCTTTTAAGCCCTATATTTAACCTCGAAGCCAAAAAACTCAAATTGTTTTCCGCATTATCCAATTTTTTACGGACGGCATCGAAATCATTTTTAGCATTGAGCCTTGCATGGGAATTATTAATATCTCCAATAGTTATTTTAAATAATTTTGAATTAAAATTGATAAAATCCGATAAAAATCCGCCTTTTTCCGATAACTCCAAATTTGTATTGTTTATTGTGCAAAAAAGATATATTTTAATATTTTTTATGCTTTTTGCTCTAAGAACCTTAAGTTTATTTTCTTTGATATATTCATAATCTTTCGGCGGAATAGAAGATATTCGATAATTCGATATAAATTCGTCGTTTTTGTCGTCTATTTTGTAAACCCACTGCAAGCCGATATTTTCGTCCAAAAGATTTAGAAGAAGGTCGTTAGCATATGCCGTATCGTTGATTATCTCATCTTTGGATAAAACATAATCGAATCCTTTAACCATAAAACCGACAGTAAAAGAACCGTCGATGCCGATAATGATATTTTCATAAATCGTCAAAAGGTTGACATAATTATTAAACGATTCGCTTTGATTTCTTCTTTTTAATATGGATTTAAGCAGCATTATTTATCTTTATAGATTAAATAAATTAAATTTAAAAAAGGGGCATCTAATTTATCGCTCCCCGGCTCCAAAATAAATAGCTCCTTTTTAATTAATATAAACGACAAAAGCGAACTTGTATAAAAATCCGGTTTGCCGTTTTTATACTTTCTTAAAAAAATTAAGATAAGCGTATCGATTAATATTGCAAGAATAATGAACTCTTTAAATGCAAGAATCAGTATCATCGTAATAAAAATAAATAGTCCCCAATCGTATATTTCCAAGCCAAACCTTGTAACCCTGTCGTGAATTCCCCTGTGAATTTTAAATCTTGTATAGCCTGTTTTCATATGCCCCTCGCAGCAACATTACTTAAGCGCCTGTCATGAATCATGGCTGGCCTACTGTAGTCGAGCCGTTTCCGCCGCCCATATTGATGCCGTTTGCCGAACCTCCCGCGCTTTGAACGATACCTAATATTGCGCCTGTTATGGTCGGCGCAAGCATCACCCCCGTCCCTGCCGCCGCCGTTATAAACGCCTTCCTTGCCGCATCCGGCTTATGCTGTTTTATATCGTAAAATCCCTTTACAAGGCCGATGGTAAGGGTCGCAGGAGCAAGCCTGTAGCATATCCATGTTGTCGCTTCGTTTAAAATGCCCGATGCCCCGATCCCGAGCGAACCCTGATTTAAATTAATCATTGCTAAAGCATTCGAACTTAAGGATAAAATAGATCCGGCAATAAGGGAAGAAACAAACAAAATGCTTTTTAATTTGCCCCTGCCCGGCTTTATTTTTAATTTTAACCTGCCCTTAGCAAATTTTTCTTCATAGATTTCCGATTGGAGACGAGCCATTATCATAATGGAATAATCATTGAAATGATTAATGTAATTAATGACATTTTTAAATCTCATTTTTTCCTCCTTTAGTTTAATAATTTAAATTTTATTTACCGTAAAAATATTTATATCATTTTAATATTTCAGGATTATGAAACATTTGTTAAAAATATATTAATTTAATGTTACATTTTGATTACAAAATGCCTTAAAAGTTATAATTTACTTGGATTTAAAATAAAATGTGGTTATTTATTGTTTTTTAATTTTTTTTATTTTTTAAAAAATTTCATCAAATTGAAATAAAATTGTCATAAAACTGTAATATAAATATGATATAAATAAAAACTCGCACTTTTAAAATCGATATTTAAATTGCAAATATGCCTCTAAACATCGGCTAATCGTTTTGTTTAATATATTAAATAATTAATTAAAGGGGAATCTCGTTATGGACGAAAAAAAACGGTCAAAAACAAAAGAAAAAAGGCTAAGAAATCGCGTAAAACACAAAAGCTATCAAGAGTTTATCGATGAAATTGCCGAGAGGTTAAAAGAAAAAAAAGAGATTGAAGAGTTATATAAACGTGTTATAATATTAAAAGCGGACGATGTGTTAAAGGAAATGGAAATAAAGGAAAGAAATAATAAAATTTTAACGGGGCTGCATAATGAAAGAAAACGGGACAAATCTGACGGGTAGCCATAACCGCCAAAATATACAAAATATAGAAGATATTTTTAATAACCTTAAAGATTACATAGATAAAATAAAAGATAACGCGATTGCTTCCGGCAAAAAAGAAGACGCTTCAAGTTCATTATCGTTTACCGGCATGATATTCGACGAAATATCCAATTCGTTAAAAAAGGGCGGCTTAACCGATATAAACGGGCTAACGGAGGATCTCGACGACAACATTAAAATAATGCTTAACGGCCTTAATTCGTTTAAATCCGAAAAAATAGTCGCCGAAAGGCTTGACGATCTCGCCGCGTACTGCGATAAAGTATTTATGGAATTAATGGCGGGCGTTTCCTGCGCTATCCCCGCAAAAAATAATTAAACTATCTGCCTCTGCCGCCCGCCCCGGTAATAGTTTTTATTTTATTACTCTTACAGCTTTATAATTCTTACAAAATCTGTAGAACCCGGTTCCCCCAGCGGTATGCCGCCGCTTAAAACGGCGTATTTAAAATTTTCTTTAAAATATTTCATCTTTTCGCTTTTATTTATAAAATCTATGATGTTTTTAATATCGACATTTTCTTTAATAATATCCCGCATAACAAAACTAACTACCCCGAAGTTAAGAGAAAGCCGCCTTTTTACCCCTTCGTCAGGTACGATGGATATAATAGGAACAACGGGGCGCAATGACGATATGATGCCGGCGGTATAGCCCGACCTTGTAACCGCCGCTATAAAAGACCCGTCCACTGAATAGGAAGCAAGAACGGCCATTTCTGCAACTATGTTAGAAATATTATTATATTCATTAGAAATATTATATCCCTCATAGGGATTTATTCTGTAATTGCCTGTATATTCACGGCCGCCTCCGCCTTTGCCGTTAATCCTTCTTATGCCTATATTTCTATAATTGTTTTCAATAAAAATATTGCTGTTTTCCGTCGTTTTTATTATTTTGTTCATATATATAACGGCTTCGATAGGGTTATTTCCTACGGCGGTCTCTTCGGAAAGCATAACGGCATCCGTTCCGTCCAATATCGCGTTGGCAATATCAGTAACCTCCGCTCTGGTGGGAGATTCGTTTATGACCATGGACTCGAGCATCTGTGTTGCGGTAATAACAGGCCTTTTATAAATATTTGCAACAGAAATTATCCTTTTTTGCTTCAGGGCAATACTTTCTATCGGAGTTTCAACGCCGAGGTCGCCGCGCGCAACCATAATGCCATCTGAAACCATGGCAATTGCCTCAATATTTTCGACTGCTTCGGATTTTTCTATCTTTGCTATAATAAAAAAATGTTTTTCCGGATAATTTTTTTTTAAAAAATTCTTGACGGTTATAATATCTTCCGGCTGCCTTACAAAAGAAACCGCAAACATATCGGCGTTATGTTCCGCACCAAATTTTAAATGCTTAAAATCATTCTTTGTAACGGATGGAATGCTAAGTTTGATATTGGGAAAATTCACCCCTTTCTCTGCCCTCAAAATGCCGTCCCGCAATATTTTGCATGAAAGCCCGTTCTTATTACAGGCAATATCGGTAACTTGCAGTTGTATTTTACCGTCATCTATAAAAATTAAGTCATTCTTTTTTACATCTTGAGTTAAAAACTTGTAGTCAATCGATATATTTTTATTATCGGAATGCTCTTTTCTATTAACGACATTTATATGCCCGCCCTTTTTTAAGATAATCCCGGCTTCTTTCTGCTTGCCTGTCCTAATTTTCGGCCCGGGCAGGTCAATAAGTATGGCAGTATCGTTTGAAAGTTCTCTAATCAGCCCGATAAGGCCGTCAAAAAAAATCTCGTTTCCGTGCGAGAAATTCAGCCTGGCGACATCCATGCCGGAATCTATTAGTTTTTTTATTACGGCTTTGCTAGAACTTGAAGGTCCAAGCGTGCAAACAATCTTTGTTTTTTTATATTTTTTTCTGTAATAATCGTTTTCATTTTTTCTTGCGTCATTCATATGACAATTATATCGTAATAAACCCATAAATCTGAACAAAACTTTTAAATTTCTTATTCCCGGAATTCCGAAATTTGGTAGAATTTAATAATAACGAAATTTAAAAAATTCAAATTTAAAGGGGTAAAACAAAATGAGCAAAAAAAGAAGAAAATTCTCCCCGGAGTTCAAATATCAACGCCTTCGATAGCGGCCGCTAATTTCTGCGGTTTCAATTCCATATTGGTGCGATTAAAATCGGGTGCGAAAACGGGGGGACCAAACTGTTCCCGATTTTTACGTCAATGACTTGAAGGAAGCGGCGGAAATTATTATGAAAACCGTATAATTATTGACCCGCAATTAATAGTTTTATTTCAAAAATTTAATATAATCTATTTACTTGAAATAATATGGAATCTCTATTAAAATTTAAAATATAATTATTTATAATGATGATATATTACAAGATAAAGATAAAATGAGGCTTTTTTAGATAATCTTAAAAATAAATTTAAGATTGGTGCTTTGCAGGGAAGCCTCGAAACCTTTATTTTCGACATCTCTCGTTTAAAGATGTGTTTTTATTATATCTAATTTAATTTTATTTGTCAAATTTTTGCGAGGAACAAATGAAAACTTTAGGACTTGATTTAGGTATCAGTTCAATCGGTTGGACATTAATAGAATCTGACAATGATGACGGTGGTGATAAAATAGTAGATTTAGGCGTAAGAATATTTACGGCGGGGCAAATAATAGAGCCGGGGAAAAAGGTAGCGGTTCCGCCCGCCAAGCCTCGAAGAGAAGCCCGGTTGGCCAGAAGAACGATAAGCCGTAAAAAAGCAAGACTTTTTAAAATTAAAAAACTTTTAAGAGATTACAATTTAACAGGATTTATAGAATCATTATTTTATGATAAAAAAATAACTGATGTATGGGAATTACGTGCTAAAGCACTAAAAGAAAAAATATACCCCGAAGACTTCTCGAGGATATTAATTCATACGGCAAAGCATAGAGGTTATGTATCTTCGCTTGAACCTAACGATAATGATGCCGATGATAAAAAAAGCGAAGATAAAAAAGAAAACGGGGAAATAAAAAAAGTAATATCTAAGACTCAAAACGATATAGAGAAATATAATTATCAAACCTACGGAGAATACGTTTACAACGATGCGCTAAAAAATGGAACCCGTATGAGAAACGGGAAAAATAAAAAAGATAAAAAAGCGGAAATAGAGTATAGGTATTTTCCAACATTAACCTTAATCAAAAAGGAAATTGATACTATTTTTGAGAAACAGGCACAATTCGGAAACGATTGCGCTACGGATGAACTAAAAAATAAATACTGGGAAATAACTAGCTCCGTTAAAGAACCTAAGTCTTTTGAAAATATGGTGGGCTTATGCCAATTTTTCAATGACAGAGAAAACGGGGAAAAAAGGGCGCCGAAACATTCGTATTCGGCAGAAAGATTTGTTTTGCTGACATCTATTTTAAATACGGTTGTCGTAAGCGAAAACTTAAACGAAACTAAAATCGTAGATATAAAACCGTTGGAAGATATTATGGAATTTGTCTATAAAAAAGATTCCAATAGTATAACTTATAAACAATTAAGAGATTTTTTATCCATAGACGAAAAATCAAGATTCAAGGGAATTGATTATGGTAAGAAAAGGAAAACGGATCCCGAATTAAATAAATTCGCCGATTTACAGGGGTTCAATATGCTAAAGGGAATTTGCGGAGAAAAAATCGCTTCAAATAAAGATTTATCGCTTAAAATAACGCGAATACTATCATATCAAAAAGGGGGGAACAGTCGCATCGAAGAATTGTCAGGCATAAAAGAATTAGATGCAGATATGATAAATGCTTTGGCTAATTTAGATATTATAAAAGATTTTATTAATTTGTCCGCTAAAGCTATAGATATAATCCTGCCTGATATGGAAAACGGTTTAAGATACGACGAGGCGGTAAGAAATGCCATTGATAAGGGGGCATTACCGGGTGAAAAAAATCTAAAGCAGGACAAATTGCCCGCTTTAGATAAAACTAACATGTTAATAACTAATCCCACGGTATCAAGGGTGCTATCGGAAACCAGAAAGGTTATTAACGCCGTTATAAGAAAATACGGCAAATTAGATAGAATCAACATAGAGCTTGCAAGAGAGCAATTCAAGACAAAAAAAGAAGCAAAAAAATACATGGAATCCCAATCGAGAAATAGGGACAGCAAAAGCCTTGCGGAAAAATTACTAAACGGAATAGACATCAACAGGCCGAGTTCAAAAGACATATTTAAGGCAAGATTATATACCCAGCAAAACGGAATAAGTCCGTATTCGGGAAAAACCATTGAATTTAGTAGGCTTTTAGAAGACGGATACTGCCAAATAGACCATATATTGCCGCAATCTAAATCTATGGATGACGGTTTTAATAATAAAGTATTGTGTCTTGCAAAAGAAAATCAAGAAAAAGGAAATAGGCTTCCCTATGAATGGCTTACCGAAACAAAACAGTTTGAGATATTTAAAGCCAGAATTTTATCTATGAAGGATGCTTTAGGATATAGAAAGGTTCAGAATCTTTTAACAGATAAAATCGATACCAAAGGATTTATAGAAAGGAATTTAAATGACACGAGGTATGCTTCGAGAATTTGTAAAAATTATTTAAAAACTTACCTAAAAATAGGCAATGATGACAATACGAGAAAGGTTTATGCCGTAAACGGCATATTAACAAATAAATTAAGGTATCAGTGGGGTCTCGAAAATAAAGATAGGAAAGACGATAAGCATCACGCCGAAGATGCGGCTATAGTAGCGCTGACAAATGCCGGGATGGTCAAAAGGTTGTCCGATTATTATAGGGAACGTGAATTTAAAAAACATCCCGTATTTACCGAACCGTTCGACGGTTTTAGTAAAACATTAAATGAAAAATTAAATAATTTGCCGAAAGGAAGGCTTTTAGTATCAAGACCGCCGAGAAAGAAAATAACCGGGGCGGCGCACAAAGAAACGGTTAAAAGCCCAAAAAAGAAAAATGATTCTATGATTAAAATCCATAATGGAAATGGATATGCTGAGCAAGCTCTTATGCCGAGATTAGATGTATTCAAAAAAGATGGCAAATATTATTACGTTCCTATATATGTTGCCGATTTTGTAAAAAAAGAATTGCCGAACAAAATCATTACAATCGGAAAAGAGAAATCGGAATTGGATATACTAGACGATAGCTATGAGTTTCTGTTTTCGTTATACAAAGACGACTTGATAGAAGTGAAGCAGAAAAAGAAAAATAAAGAAAAAATAATCGGATATTACCAAGGAATAAATATTAGCAATTGTCAAATAACCTATCAAAATACTGACGGCTCAAAAAAAATAAACGACAAAGGTGAAAATTCAGACCATAATTTCGGCGGCAAAACACTTGAATATTTTAGAAAATACCAGATTGATCCATTAGGTTTTTATTATGAAATCAAGAAGGAACGCAGATGTCCGCTTTCGGCAGAAAAACATTGATTCATTTTGTAATCGGAGGCAATAGGAAATGGGATGGAGAACCGTTTTTATCTCCAATAAAAATACTTTAAGTTTATTTTTAAATAATCTTATAATAAAATACGATGAAACGTCTTTGTCTAACTTTAAAAAAGGCGGCAAAACAATTTCCGTTCCGTTAAATGATATATCGGTTATAATTTTAGATAATATTCAAATAAATATTAGCGTTTCATTATTGTCAAAGTTTGCAGATGAAGGGATATCGCTTTTTATTTGCGACGACAAACATATGCCCGCCGGATTATATACTCCTTTCAATAACCATAGCAGGTTCACCGGAATTTCTAAATCACAGATTGGCTTAACCGAGCCGTTTAAAAAAAGGTGCTGGCAAAAAATAATACAAGCAAAAATATTAAATCAAGCAAATGTTATTAAATCACTACATCCGGAAAATTATATTTTATTAGAAAATTTAAGTAAAAAAGTATTGTCCGGCGACACCTCTAATATAGAAGGACAATCCGCCAAAATTTATTGGAAATCATTATTTTTCGATTTTACAAGAACAAATAAACTTTCTAAAATTAAAAATGCCGATATTAGAAATATCGCTTTGAACTATGGATATTCTATTATTAGAGGCACAATTGCTCGCTCTATTGCTGCCGCAGGATTATTTCCCTCGTTAGGAATACACCACTCAAACGACTTAAATGCTTTTAATTTAGCCGACGATTTAATAGAACCGTTCAGACCGTTTATTGATATTGAAGTCTATAATATGTATAAAGACAATAATGTTTTTGCTAAGGATTTCACTAAAATCGAAAAAATAAAATTACTGGAATTATTACATAAAAGTGTTGCTATAGATAATAAAGAAGAGATAATTCTAAACGCCATAGAACAAAATATATACTCTTTTGTAAAAGCAATAAAAGAAAAAAAGCCTGATAACATTTTATTTCCGTTATTTTTATGATAGAGGTCAGATACTTGAGGCTTATTGTGTTTTTTGATTTGCCTACAAAAACTAAAAAAGATAAAAAAAATTACATGGATTTCCGCAAATTATTAATAAGTTCCGGATTTTTCATGATTCAGTATTCTGTTTACGTAAGGATATGCAAAGGACATGACTCTATTGAAACATATGAACGGATAATAGGCAATAATATACCGCCGAGGGGCAGTGTAAGAATGCTAACTGTTACGAATAATCAATACGAGAGAATGATAATATTCTTGGGACAGAAAAAAAATGAAGAAAAAATTGGAGAAAACCAATTACTTTTATTTTAAATTGTAGCATTTTTAAAATAAAAAAATGTGATATAACCCTTTAAACTCTTGTATTTACGAGCCATAGATTATATCACATCTTTAAACGAGAGATGCCGAAAACT
>JAJZXJ010000016.1:0-23213 GCA_021802425.1 bacterium
TCTACGGATTCTTGACATTAAATTAAGATTAAATTTATTATCGTTTATATTTATTTATGTATTTATCTTGTTTAAAAATTTAAATAATTTATTATATCAATCTAATATTAAGAAATTATTACAGAAGTGTTAAATAAACGTTAAATTTTTATTGCAAAATTATTGCAAATTTTCTATGCAATATATATTTAGGCAAAGGCAAATAAAGGTGTCAGATTTATTTATTCCAAAAATAAAGGTAAAACAAAAAATAAAGGTGTCAGATTTATTTATTCTAATCAGGCTCAACGGCAATAGGGAGTGGGGCTGGATAGTGGTTTAAAAAATTTGTCGGGATTTTTTAGCCGAAAATTCCGTCAAAAATGAAAATCGGGGGTTTTCATCAACGACCGTATAGCATAGCGGGAAAACGGCAATTTCAAAAACATAGAGATGAGAGCAAAAATCAGGCGATTTTGGCTCTGAAAACGCTATTTTTTAAAATAGAATTCTAAAAGAAAATATTAAGCGAGGGTTCTTAATCGGGCAAATATTGTTCCGACGCGCGCAATTTTTAGGCACAAAATAAATTTTTGTCTTTTTGTTCTGCAAAACGGAAGGCCAGAAACAGGCTTTTCGAATTTTCATTGATTTAATTCATTTTATTTGGTAGAATTAAAAGTATTTTAATGATTCAATGAAATAACTATGAATGATTTTAAATTTGAATTTGACAGACATCCGATAAGTAAAATACCTAGAGAAAAGGTTATTGCTGAATTAGAAAAAGTTGCTAAGCATTTCAATTACAAAGACTTTAAACAAGACGACTTCGATAGAATCGCCAATATTAGTTACTACAAAGTTTATAGAGAATTTGGATCTTGGGGAAAAGCATTAGAGTTTTTAAAAGAATATCTAAAGAGAAAAGGGATTGAATTTGAAATTACCCGTAGACTAAGTAAATACTCAATCCAAGAAATGTTTTACGAACTTGAGCGTCTTTGGGTACAACTAGGACATAGGCCATCCCGAAATGAATGGACTGCTCTTAAACCTAAAATCAGCTACGACACTATCCAGCGGCGTTTTGGTGGGTGGCAAAATGCTTGTCTGAAATTTATTGAATACAAATCTGGCGGCGCTATCACAGTGGATGAGAATAAAACTCTTGCAGAAGAAAAAACTATTACAGCGCAAAACGTTAATCAAAAACTTGGAAAAGAGAACCAATCAAACAGTATTGAAAAGACAAGGGCTGTGCCACTCAATATTAGATTTAAGGTTTTAAATCGCGACAATTTTCGTTGCGTTTATTGTGGTAAGAGTCCTGCGACAGATTTGGGGGTAAAATTACACCTTGATCACATAGTCCCTTTTTCAAGAGGTGGAACCAATTCACTTGAAAATTTACAAACGCTTTGTGAACAGTGTAATTATGGAAAAAGTAACACGGAATTAAATAAAGAATTTACCGCCAAAAAACCTGATACCTCTTTTCTAAATTAGAATTAAAGGGTCAATTAAAGGGGTCAGATTTATTTATTCCTTTACTCCCGACCGCGTTTGCCGTGGCCGGGAGTTTTTGTTTTCGGATTTTTATATTTTCACAAAAAGAATAAATGTAGAAAACAAATACCTATTATGTCAACTTCACCTTCACTATGTAAATTAAATAAAAAATAGAATTATATTTTGCAATTTTTTAATTTAATTATATAATATAATTTATTCATAGATTACTATCGTGGGTAATTTATATATGGATTTAAAATTATCAAAATATTTTACAGATAAGGTTTTAATAGACTATAGACTATTGTAAAGAGTATAATAATATATAAATAATATGATATGCCGACGATATTAAGAATTAAAAAATACCGTTTTTTCTTTTTTAGTAATGAAGGAAATGAGTTCCCGCATATTCATATTGAAGCGGGTGAAAATTACGCAAAATTTTGGCTTGAAGATGTTATTCTTGCGAAGTCTGTTGGATACAATGCAAAAGAAATAAATGAAATAAGAGAGATTGTTTTAGAAAATATCGGCATTATTAAGGATAAATGGAATGAATACTTTAACCGTTAAATCACAAGAAGCATTGGCTTCGAATGTCAGATTCGATTCCTATATGATGCATATCAGCCTGTTAGACGGCAGAGAATTAAGCGTTCCGCTCGATTGGTTCCCTAAACTTCGGAATACCAATGACGAGCAAAGGAATAAATGGCGTTTAATAGGCAGGGGAATAGGCATACATTGGGAAGAGATAGACGAGGATATTTCGATAGCGGCATTATTGTAAGGCAAAAGTAAAAAAGAAAAAAAAGAAAAAAAGGTGACCCCGAAATCTTAAAGAGCTATCCATCGCTCAAACCTGAAGATATTAAAGCCGCTATATCTTATTTTATTCCGCCTAATTATCCCGCGAAATAATTTTATCCATACCCGCATAACGAGTATGAAATTGTAAGAAATAAAGGTGTCAGATTTATTTATTCCTTCACTCCCGACTGCGGAAAAATAAAGGGAAAAGAATAAAAGGAATAAATAAATCTGACACCTTTATTTTATTACACACCTTAGTCCTTAGTCCAGTTTTTGGGGAGTATTATACTCCCGCCCGCCCCTCTACCTCACTACATCGTAATGCTCCGGCGGTTTAAAGAAATAACCACCCATCCATTCCAGCGCAGTCCTGATATAGCCGTTTGTCTCGAACCGCCTCATAGATGTTACAGCGCTTATATCTCCCAAATATTTAAACTTTGCCCCGCTTTTTAACGCAATGCTTATAAACTTAAGGTCTTCTCCCGCAGTCATACTCTCATCGAACCCGCCCGCTTCTTTATAAACATCCCTGTGGCAAAATATCAAAGCCATAGATGTTTTTGAAATTATATGGGCGATATTGTTGACAAACATAAAAATCCTTGCCTTTAAAGTATTAATATCGGGCAAAAGCCTTGATGTTCCGATAAAATTATTTTTCCCCTTAAAGCCGTCAAGCCGTTTAATAAAACCGTCGTTTAAAAGCGTATCGGCATCTAAAAACAGGAAAACATCGCCCCTCGAAACATTAGCCCCGATATTTCTCGCCTCGGACACCCCGCTGAAATTATCCGAAATAAGATTTACCTTCGGGTATTTGGCAACCGCCCCTTCGGTATTGTCCTCGCCGCATGTAACGACAACCGTAAGCTCGCAGACGGTTTTGCCTTTGCCTTGAAAATCTGCGGGGTTTTCATCTTTTCCTATAAAAATAACGCCGCTCTGACTTAACAGTTTTTCGATAGATATTCCTATGTATTTTTCTTCTTCACGGGCAGGTATAATTATCGAAACCATTAAACCTCCAAATATAAATTTACTTTTTGTAATTCCCACATTATATATTATCAGTCCTTAATCCTTACCGCTTTAAGAAACTTCTCGACGCTTTCTTTTGTCTTCCAAGGCGGAACGAACCCTTTGAATTTTAACGCTTCTTTTGCGTCTATGTCAAGTTTAAGTTTCCCCTGTTTTACCGAATGAAAGAACCCGACCTTTTCTAAATGGTTTGCCAGATAAACCTGCTCCGTCTGTCCCGGGGTAGGTATAAAAAGGGCATTCCTGTTAATCTCGGCAACATCCATTATGGTTGTATAACCCGACCTTGAAACGACTATCTTTGCCCTGTTCATAAGCTCATCGCGCCTTGCTTTTTCAAGGTATGAATAGATAACCGTATTGCCTACGACCTCTTTTGTAAACTTACCCGGCTTTCCAAGCGCAACGGCAATTTTAGAGCCGTTTAAAAGAGGAAGCTGCGAAAACAGCTTTTCTTCAAGTATCGTCCTTGTAGGTTCAGGACCTGAAATGGAAAACAGGTAATCCAAATCCTGTTTGACATCAAGACTCTCAAAATCGGAAAGAATCCCTATATATTCCACTTTTTCCGGTTTAAAATATCTTAAATTATGCGACAAATCCCCCGAAAGCGAGTTTTCGGCATAATCGGGAACGATAATTTTTTCAAACTTGTTTTGCAGATTATGATTATAAAACTCGGTTACCATTTCTGCCGGCGCCAGCCTTAAAGGCGCTATAAACCGCAATTGATGAAAAATAAGATAAGACGGAACCACCCTGGAATACGAACCAAACCTTGAGTCCGAAATTATCAGATCGACTTTGTTTTCCTTAATCATCCTGTCAACCTCAAGGTTTTCTTCCTTAATAACTTTCATTATCTTCGGGGCTGTTTTCAAAAACCTGAAGGCAAACCCGATTTTATCGGAATACGGGGACGGATACGGCACCGAAGCGACGTACCTTGCGCCGTCTTTAAGCTCGGACTGTAATAGTGCCAGACTTCTTCCAGAGGTGTAAATTATTACCTCATGGGAATCATTTACAAGC
This sequence comes from bacterium, assembly GCA_021802425.1. GTDB lineage: Bacteria > SZUA-79 > SZUA-79 > Acidulodesulfobacterales > Acidulodesulfobacteraceae > Acidulodesulfobacterium. The sequence continues at coordinate 4,384 of JAJZXJ010000016.1, forward strand.
CGCCTCAAGATAGGAAGAGACCTTGTGGCATGCCCCAAACCCCAGCTGCATAACGAAAACAATATTTTCATATATTATGAATCCTCTTCGCTTTTTTTAAAAAAATGTATGCCGTAATGAGGAACAAGAAAAAAAGAAATGGCAACCATAAGCAAATTTACCGCTCTCATTATAAGACTGAAGGTAAGACCCAAATCCGACCCCAATCCCAGAATATCAAAAAGACCGACCTGCGACAGCTCATAGGTTCCGGCGGAACCGGGCGCGAGCGGCAGGGCAAATACAAGCATCGAAACCGAAAACACGAGGAGAGTCTTGGAAAAACCCATATTAATGCCAAGAAAGTGAACAAGAAGCCATATTTGAAAAACAAGAATTACGGTCTCCGCAATGCTTAAAAAGAGGCTTAAAAATAAATATTTTGCGCCTTTTACATAAAACAGGTGAAGCTCTTTTTCAAAATCGTTTATATGCTTTAAAATCTTGGATATTAAATTGTTAAGAATTTTAAATCTTGTTAAATATTGCAATATTTTAGTGAAAAACCTGTTGTCTATAATCGGATTAATTAAAAAAACAAGGGTTACTACGCCGACAAATATGCCTGCGATAAATAAAAAAAACCAGATTTCCGGCGGAAGATAGAAATATCTGAAACCGAGTATAAGACCGAGGTAAATGAACAGCAAAAATACCGCAAATTCTATCACCTTAGCAGCGAGGCCTGCCGAAAAGCCCCGTTTAAATTCAAGCCCGCTTCTTTTTTTCAGTATTAACGCCATAATGGCATCGCCGCCGATAAAACCCGCAAATATTCCAGACGGGGCGATGTAATTTGCGCTATAACCTATAAGTTTTATGTTCGTAAGATTTTTTAAATCAATTTTGGCATCATATACATTTAAGGCGTTATTAAATGAAAGAGCCGAAAAAAACAGCGCAAGGTAAGACAGGCAAAATAAAAGTATAAAATCTATAATACTTAAGTGGCTTATCATCTGCAATATGCTTTTCGGTCCTACGATAAAAATCAAAGCTATAACAAACAATAAGCCAATGGATGTTGAAAGTACGAAAGTTTTAGTCAATAAAAATTAACTCCTTATTTATTCCCGCCTATTCCTCCGCCATAAAGGGAGAGGGGAGTTATGAGCGGGCATTGTTTAAAATTTATTTATTAGTTAAGAGTTTCGAATACCACATAGGAACGCCTGCAAAGGCACAGCCCCAGCTGACCGTAACGGTATGTTCGACGGCAATCGATTTTATCTCCTTAATCTCGATATTTCTGTAATTCATAGCATCCTCCGCCATTTTTCTGACCGTCTCTTCGGCATTTTTTGCAGATGCAACGCCCGAATATTCCATTATAACACCAAATCCGTCTTCCCTAGATATGGCAACCGCAACGGATGCCGAAATCGTTTCGCCCTGCTTATCGCTTACGGCATAGCCGTAAGCGATGGGAACTAAAACGCCTTTCGGATATGTTATTTTATTTGTAAAAGTTGAATTTGGAGGCAATATGGAACTCAATTTAATTAAATTCGTATTGCCGATGCCCGCTTTTAGAATTGCAATGTCAAATGCCCCCAATTTTGAAGTTCCATTGGACTCCCCACTCACTAATGTGTATGTATCAGGCGTCTCAAACACTGTTCTGCTCCTCCCGTATTTCTATTTTTTAAATTTTTTAATTCGGTTTATTGCTTTTAGATTATTTTTTGAAATAAATATTATGATTTCTTGCTTAAGCCGATAATAACTTCCCTGATAAGTTTTGCCGCGATAGCCGATGTTCTATCGGAATTATCCGTCGGCGGACAAACCTCGACCACATCGACACCTACAACATTAAGTTCCGATATAATTAACGATACGGCGTCAAAAAGCTCTTTAGACGATATCCCTCCCGCTTCGAGATAGCCTGTGCCGGGAGCAAAAGCAGGGTCAAGCACATCGATATCTATCGTTAAATAAATATCCCTGCCTATTAACTGTCCGATAACCCTTTTAAGGGGTTCGCAAACATCATATTTATAAAGACGGGTAAATTTATCCGCAAATTCGAACTCTTCCTTCGAACCCGAACGAATGCCGAACTGGTAAAGGCTGCCTTCTTTTATAACCTCATAAACCCGCCTTAAAACAGTGGCATGGGAAAACTTTTCATTGCTCCATTGATCTCTTAAGTCGGTATGGGCATCGAGGTGCACCACGGTTAAATCTTTAAATATAGATACATACTGCCTTATAATGGGATAGGTTATTAAATGGTCTCCGCCTATGCCGATAATTTTTTTGCCGTCCCCCAATAAATCCTTTGCGATTTTGTCGATAAATTTGATGCTTTTGTCGATATTGCCCCACGGCATAACAATGTCGCCGATATCGTAAAATTTATCGTCTATCGTTTCATCGAAAACTGGGCTATAACTTTCAAGCGTGCCCGATAATTCCCTTATCCTTTTAGGAGCAAACCTGGAGCCGGGAATATTGCTTGCGGTATAATCCATTGGAATTCCGAGAAGAACTATTTTAGAATTTTCGTAAGAATCGGAGGAGTTAAGAAAAGATGCGGTTTTTGATATTAAATTTTCTTCTTTCATTTTCATAAATCTATTTACATATCTCCTTTACAAAATTAGGTAAAATAAATGACGAGGCATGAATTTCGGGCGAGTAATATTTAAGATTGAGAGAGGTAAAATCAAACCCTTTATAGCTTTCATTGATATTTTGTGGCTGATATTTTTTGGAACCTATCGTAAAACTCCATAAGCCGCTGGGATAAACGGGAATCATAGCATAATAAATGGACGGTTTTTCGTAAATATCTTTAATAATTTTATTAATATCCCTTATCAAATTTTTATTAAAAAACGGGGATTCCGTCTGTGCCGCAAAGATGCCGTCATCTTTCAGCGCTCTTTCGGCCGACTCATAAAAATCTCTTTTAAATAAGCCCTCGGCAGGACCGACAGGGTCGGTTGAATCTATCAAAATGACATCGTATCTGCCGCTGCCTTCCACCCTTTTTAAAAATTCTATCCCGTCGTCCGCAATCACCTCGACCCTGCGGTCTTTAAGCCCGCAGGATATTTCCGGGAAAAACTCCTTGGACACATCCACGACCCTTTTATCTATTTCGACAAGGTCGATATGCTCAACAAAGGGATTTTTAAGGCATTCCCTGATAACCCCGCCGTCACCCCCCCCTATAATAAGAATCCTTTCGGGGTTTTTATGCGAAAAAAGAGGGACAAGTCCGAGCATTTCATGGTAGATAAACTCGTTTTTATCGGTAAACATAATCGCCTGATCCAGAACAAGCATCCTGCCAAATTCAAATGTATCGTAAACTGTGATTTCTTGAAAGTTGGAATATTCGTGATGCAATATCTTTTCTATGCGAATTTTTATGCCAAAATTGCCGGTTTGGTTTTCGAAAAACCAGGCTTCCATTAATGTGTATTCTCCTTTATTATTTTTTTAATTTTTAACCCGGGGGCCAGCCAAAACCGCGTCCCGCCATAAAATGTATGTGCATATGATTCACTGTTTGACCGCCGTCTTCTTTAGTGTTTATGGCAATTCTAAAACCCCTTTCTTCGACCTTAAAATCGTTTGCCAGGTCGTTAATTAAGGCAAATACTTCATTTCCGTTAAATTTGTTATTTATATCGAGAATGCTGTCGTAGTGTTCTTTCGATATTAACAAAAGATGAACCGGCGAAACCGGATTTATATCCTTTATAACAATAAAATTATCGGTTTCTTTAACTACGCCCGCATTTATTTTTTTATTAACGATATTGCAAAAAATGCAATCCTTCATTTCCTTTTCCAATTTTATAAATGTTTAGTTTTTTATTATAATTAATTTATAAAATATAAACAATACAATTTTGAATATCAAACCAAGAATTAAAAATTAAAGAAAGCAGACGGCGGATAGCAGTTTTCCTAACTCATTAATGGATTAATGGTTAAGCCTGTAATGAGTTTAGGATAAAAGAAGGTGGATTTTTGCGGCATTCGTAAGTTTTGCGAGGCTATCTTAATTACATCTTCTATTTTAGTGGGGTTCATAAAAAATACGGCGTTCACAACCCCGTCGTTAAGCTTTTCTAAAGCCCTGTTTGCGTCCTTTTCGTAAATTAAATATCTTTGATTGTCAATGTCGTCCTGAGAAATTTTCAGGGCTTTTTTCAAGGCATAATTTTCCAAAATAGAAACATCGAGGGATTCCATGGGACTTTTTTCGGCGTCCGCATCTTTTCCCGTTTTATTATTTTTAAAAGACAATATAAAATTTTTTCCCGAGTTATGCGCAAATCCAAAAGAAGCACTGCTTTCTCCCGCCTTTTTTACCTCTTTTAGCAAATCTTTCAAGTCAACCTTTCGTATGTTAAAATCGGCTTTTATTTCGTCAAGAAATGCTTCGAGCTCGATTTTTTTATTGACGATACAGCGATGCGTAGGCAATATAATAAGGCCTTTTTGGTTTGCCGGAGCAAAGTACATCATGCAGGTATCGGCATTAACCCCGTTTATTCCGTTTTGCCTGACATAGTTTCTAAAATTAACGCATGTTTCAAATCTATGATGACCGTCCGCTATGTAAAAGGATTTTCCGTCTATTTCATTTTGAATAGATTTTATTATGCTTTCGTCGGAAATTCCGTATAGTATATGCTCTGTATTGCTATCATCTTTAAAATCGAAAATTTTTTTGGATGCGGCATTTTTTATTGAATTGATTAATATGTTTAAAACATTTAAATCCTTATCTTCGAATATCGAAAAAATAGGGCTAAAATTGGCTTTCGCAGCCTCCATGAGCTTAAATCTATCTTCTTTCGGCTTTGAAAGCGTCATTTCGTGTCCGTAAATACCATTGTTATTGCCGCCGGCATCGAAATCCGCCTTATTTAACGAAAAAAGCGATATAAATCCGATTCTTTCATAAAGAGCGCCGCCCGCATAGAATTTTTGAACATAAATGTATATCGAATTTTTGTTCTCTAATTTTAAAATTCCTCTCTTAATCCAGTCCTTAAAAAACCGGTTAGCCCTGGAATATCTGTTATCGCCGCCTCCATCGCCGCTAAACTCTTTTCCGAGTTCCAATCTTATAATGTTAAAATCCGATTTTTTATACAGGTTGTCTTGAAGTTTTTCGTCTATCACATCGTAAGGCGGGGAAACGACATCTTTAATGTCAACAAATTCACTGTTATAAATATACGGTTTAAAGGGTAAAATTTTTTTGCCCGCCTCTTTCAAGTTTTTTCGGAGCCTCGATTAGATTATTTTTTTATAAATATTTATTTTTATAATACAGGGGTTGACCCGGGGGTTGCATAAGAATGAAGACCCGGAATTATTAAATCTACGCCCAGATAACAGAATATTACGACGACAAATCCGATAACCGCAATCCATGCCATTTTCTTTCCTGCCCATCCCTTCGCAATTCTGGCATGTATAAACAGAATATAAGTAAGCCATGTTATGAGCGACCATGTTTCTTTCGGGTCCCAGCTCCAGAATCCTCCCCATGCGCTGTCCGCCCACGCGGCGCCGATAACGATACCCGCCGTTAAAAACACGAGTCCGAATACTATAACCTTATAAATGGCCTCATCGATGATGGTTGAAGCCGGCAGCAGGCTTAAAAACCTTCCCTGTTTTTTGACCCGGTTGTTTTCTTTTTTGTATTTAAGCAGATAAAGAATACCGAGACCGAAGGATACTCCGAATGCCCCGTATGCCATAAAAAGCGCTATAATGTGATAAAGCAGCCAATAGCTTTGAAGCGCGGGAATAGTAGGTTCTATTGCGCTTGGGGCAAGCGGGGAAAACGATGCAAAAGCCAGAGCTAATGCCGCGACTAATGTTACGATAAACCCCAGAGCGTCAAAATCGTAGAAAAGCCGAATAAGAATAAAGCCGAATAAGACGACATAGGCAAAGAACGCCAGCGAATCGTATAAATCAACCAACGGAGGCGTATTTATTCCAATCTTATACGCATAAATCCATCTTTCCGTAAAAGCGAATGTTTGTATCGTAAAAGCTGTAATCAAAGCAACAAAAGATAATCTGGATATCAGCTTATTGCCTGAAAATATAAACGAAAAATACCCTAAAAACGATAACAGCACGAATACCAGCGATATAGTAAAAAACAAAGAACCGTCCAATATCGATATATTTGGAGAAATCATAATATATGCTCCCTTTATCTATCCTGTTTCAAAAAACATTAAATTAAATAAAATTTTCGGGATATGTTCAATATTTATTTAAGTTTATTTTTTATATTTGCCGCTTTCTTGTCAAAATTTTTGTAAAACGACGGAAATTTCTTGCGGGGAATCGATAATATTTCTATGCCTGTGCCTGCGCTTTCTTTTTTGGGCATTAATCTCACCCATGTTTCCTGCTGATTAAAGAAAAACGAAAAAAACAAAGCGATGATAAGTATAATGGAGCCTACCCATACAACCGAGGTGTAGGAATTTTTAGTTATCTCGACCCCGCTATAATAATAGGTTTTTATGCCGTTGTACAAAAAAACTATATTTTTATATTTTGCAAAGACTAACGGGACTTTTTTGCCATGATTTTTATATGGTAAAATATTAAATTTCAGTTCCTGAAAATTATTTTTATTTTTATTGTTATAAATATGAATTAAAAAAGGTATCTCAAATTTTTTAGGATGCAGTACCGGAATAAACTTAAATCTTATGTTATTATTTTTTAGATTATAAAAGGTATCCGGTTGGGCATCGATGACTTTTTTATAGCCGCGGTTTTTTAAATTAAGGACAAGAAACCTCACGGCCGTCGGTTTGTAATGGCCGTAACTTGCCTGATATATAGTTATTCCGTTATATGTCAAAGGATGGTTTACCTTAATTTCTTTATTGGTAAGCACGGCTATATGTTTTTTATTAATTATGCTAATTTTGCTGATATAAGATTTCGGTATGCCGTCGGGGTAATATTTGGTTTCGTATTTATCGAGCCTTACGGTAAAAGGGAGTTTTATCGGTTTGTTGTTTTTTAGCAGGTATGAAACATTAGTCTTCTCCCCCACTTTTATATTGGTATAAGACCTAAAACCGTATTTTACGGTTAATAATACTCCTATAATAATGATTATAATGCTGAGGTGGGCGATATAGGGAGAAAACCTGAGTATCGAATTTTTCGAATAGTATAATTCTTTGCCTTTCCCGTCTGTTTCGGATGGGACGGATTCTTTAAGCGGGCGTCCGAATACGCCGTTTAAAACTGCGGTAATGCCCGCGATATCCTTTTTTGATTCAAAACTTTCATACACGGCTTTAGGATTTTTTTTCTCAACCGTTTCTTTAAAAGACGGATACGGTCCAAAAACAGCCCTCAGGGTTCGGGGCAGCATATTGGCCGATGCCGCCAAAAGATTTATAACCAATAAGGCTGCAAGCCCGATAAAATACCAGGAATTATATATATTTAAAAATCCGAGCCAATATAAGATTGCAAAAACTTTCGCGCCGTATATAATTTTGTATTGCGCCATAGTATTGCCCTGGTTTATGAATGTCCCTATCATCGAAACCGCGGCAATCGCGATAAATAAAAATATGGCTAACTTAACGGAGGAAAAAAATTTGTTTAATTTCGAAAACATTTTTTTATTGTATTGAATTATCTAAAAATTGTAAAGAAAAAAATATCGGCGATTTTGGGAAACTAATAAAACTAATAAAATCTTGACAAATTATAAAAATATTGGTTAAATGGTATTTAGCACTCATAACGGTTAAGTGCTAAATAAAAATCTTAAATAAATGTCGGTAATATATTAATAATCGTTAAGGAAATGCAATCAATAATAAATAAACAGATTGCAAAATAAATTGCGATATGGAAGATGCGGATATAGCCGTAAATGAAAGATACAGAGATGTTTTATTGGCAATAATCGAGGGATATTTTGCAACGGCAAACCCCGTCGGTTCAAAGTTTGTTTCCGAAAATTATTATCTAAACCTGAGTCCCGCAACAATCAGGAACATAATGGCGATTCTGGAAGAAGGCGGGTATATTTACCAGCCCCATTTTTCCGCGGGCAGGGTTCCAACAGCCAAGGGGTATAAGCTTTATATAGAAAGTTTAATGAAAACCGAAAAAATATCAAAAAAACAAAGGGAACAGGTAAAAAAAGCATTTCATTTGGAAAACAGAAACATAAGCGGCATATTGCATCAAACATCGAGGGCATTATCGGACTTATCGCATTACACGGGAATAGTTCTTGCCCCCGAAACATCGCGAATCACTCTTTTACATATAGAATTCGTGAGGGTTAAACCCAATAACATCCTCGTAATTATGGTGTTTAAAAATGCCATAGTAGAAAACAGGCTTATATATGTTTATAAAGATATTAAACAAAACGAACTTAACAGGTATTCCGGAAAATTAAACGAGATTATAGAAAAAAAGGATTGCGGCATAGACGACCTTAGAGATATTATCGAGGGCGAAATACACGATGACAGGGAAAATTTTTATTCCATATTGAACGATATGATATTTGATTTTACAAATAACGCCGACCAGAATACGGACACCCGTCTTTATATCGGACCTGAAACCGCTTTGCTCGACGAACCTGAATTTTCCGACAATGAACAGATAAAATTGCTTATCAAGACTATTAATGATAAAAAAATAATAATAAAACTGCTCGGGCTTGCCAAAAATTGCAAAACTAAACGAATATTTATCGGGTCCGAAGCGGAATGGTCGGAAATCAGCGGATTATCTTTAATAACCGCGCCTTATTTAAGCGAAAATAAAGTATTGAGGGGGTCGATCGGCATAATCGGACCTTCAAGAATGAATTATTCCCAAGTTATTCCGATAATAGATTTTATGGCTGAATTTCTTGGCGAAATTATATAAGATTTATAAATTTATAATTTATTTATAATTTATTAAGAGATTTTAAGAGATTTAAAAAAATAGAATTTTTAACCGGGAGATTGGACCGATGAACGAAAAGGAAAAAGATTTTAACGATGCGGACGACATTGAAAAGGAGTTAGGTAAGAAATTGCAAAATCCAGCCGAAGAGGCTATAGCCAACACGGCCGATTTAGATATAAGCGAGCTTCCAAACCCTTCCAGCCTCGCCGAAGCGGGAGATGAGCTGAAATATCTGGCAAATGCCTTTAAAAATATAAAGAAAGAGTATGACGACCTTAACCAAAACTACCTTAAAAGTTTAGCCGACGCCGAAAATTTTAGAAAAAGAATGAACAGGGAAAAAGAGGAATCGTTAAAATATTCTAACGAAAAACTTATAAAGGACTTGCTTCCCGTGCTGGATTTCTTAGATCTCGCGATAGGACATTCGGAAACTTACTTAGAACAGGATAAAACGGGAAATTTAAAATCGTTTGTAGAAGGGGTAAAATTATCGTATGACGAGTTTGTTAAGACATTAAAAAACCACGGCGTAGAGATTATCGAAACAGCCGGAAAAACCTTTAACCCTAATTTTCATCAGGTAGTCGAAATGGTAGAAGATGCGAATCAACCGGAGGGAAAAATTTTAGAGGAAAAAAGAAGGGGTTATATTTACAAAGAAAGGCTGTTAAGACCTTCTTTAATATCTATTTCTAAATCAAAGAACGGAACCGGCGGCAATTAAATAAAATATTACATATTTCATAAATGACATATTTAAGATATAATTTATTTTATAATTATAAATAATTTTAAATTATATTGCATTTATGGCGTATTTATAACAAGTTTAAAAAATAAATTTACATATTTTTAAGGAGAAACTGATCATGGGAAAAGTAATTGGAATCGATTTGGGAACTACAAACTCTTGCGTTGCGGTTATGGAAGGGGGGGAGCCCGTCGTAATCGCAAACTCGGAAGGGGCAAGAACAACCCCGTCCGTCGTATCTATAACAGATAGCGGAGAAAGGCTTGTCGGACAGGCCGCAAAAAGGCAGGCCGTCACTAATCCCGAAAATACGATTTACGCAGTTAAAAGATTAATAGGCAGAAAATATAACTCGCCGGAGGTTCAGTCTTTTAAGAAGGTATGTCCCTATAAAATTGTGGAAAGCGACAACGGGGATGCCTGGGTTGAAATAAAAGGAAGAAAATATTCCCCCGCCGAAATTTCATCGATGATTTTAACTAAAATGAAAAAAACCGCCGAGGATTATCTCGGCGAACCCGTAACAGAGGCTGTTATAACCGTACCTGCTTATTTCAACGATTCGCAAAGGCAGGCAACGAAGGATGCGGGTAAAATTGCGGGGCTGAATGTTTTAAGAATTATCAACGAACCGACGGCATCCTCTCTTTCTTACGGACTTGACAAAAAAAAGGAAGAAAAAATTGCCGTATATGACCTCGGCGGCGGAACATTCGATATATCGATACTGGAACTGGGCGAGGGGGTTTTCGAGGTTAAATCCACTAACGGCGATACATTCCTTGGAGGCGAAGACTTCGACCAAAAAACGATAGATTATATTGCTTCCGAATTTAAAAAGGACTATGGAATCGACTTAAGAACCGATAAAATGGCGCTTCAAAGACTAAAAGAGGCTGCGGAAAAGGCAAAGATAGAACTCTCGTCGTCATTGGAAACGGATATAAATCTTCCGTTTATCACGGCGGACGCAAGCGGACCTAAACATCTCAATATGAAACTCACAAGGGCTAAGTTTGAACAGCTCACAAACGATTTAATCGAAAAAACTATCGGTCCTGTAGGAACGGCATTAAAAGACGCAAGCCTGACGGCTTCTCAAGTCGATGAGGTTGTGCTGGTCGGAGGACAGACAAGAATGCCGAAAGTCCAGCAAAGGGTTAAAGAATTTTTCGGAAAAGAACCTCATAAGGGGGTTAACCCGGATGAAGTCGTGGCGGTAGGCGCGGCAATACAGGGCGCCGTTTTAAAAGGCGAGGTTAAAGATGTGCTTCTGCTCGATGTTACGCCCTTATCGCTCGGAATAGAGACTCTTGGCGGCGTTACCACAAAACTTATCGAAAAAAATACCACTATCCCGACAAGAAAAAGTCAAATATTTTCTACCGCGGCCGATAATCAGCCTGCCGTTACCATTAATGTTCTTCAGGGCGAAAGGGAAATGGCCGAAGGCAACAAAAGCCTTGGAAGATTTGAATTGACGGGGATTCCGTCTGCTCCGAGGGGCGTTCCTCAAATCGAAGTTACATTCGACATCGATGCCAACGGAATAGTTCATGTCTCCGCGAAAGACCTTGGGACGGGAAAAGAACAGTCCATTAGAATCACTGCTTCCAGCGGGCTTTCTAAGGAAGAGATAGATAAAATGGTTAAAGAGGCTGAACTCCATAAGGAAGAGGACTCGAAAAGGAAGGAATTAATCGAGGTGAGAAACCACTTAGACGGTTTGGTTTACTCCGTCGAAAAAACCCTGAAAGACTCCGCGGATAAGATTGAATCTTCCGATAAAATGGCTGCCGAAGAAAAAATTGCGGATGCAAAAAAAGCAATAGAATCCGATGATATAGACAAAATAAAGTCAATAACGGAGGAATTGGAAAAATTGTCCCATTCTATCGCAGAAACGATTTACAAAAAGACGGCTCAAGCTCCCGGCGCCGGTCCTTCCGAAGCCGGTCAGGGGCAAGCCGCAGGGCAGGCATCGCAGGATGAAAATGTCGTGGAAGCGGAATATGAAGAAGTAAAGGATAAAAATAAAAATCAATAATTGATTTAACTTAACAATAATAATATTTAAATGTAGGGGTTATGGCAGCTAAAAGAGATTATTACGATGTTCTGGGGGTTGACAGAGATGCAGCCGCCGATGAAATAAAAAAGGCCTATAGAAAATTAGCCTTGAAGCATCATCCGGATAAAAATCAAGGCGACGGGGAATCCGAAGAAAGATTTAAGGAAATAAACGAGGCTTACGAGATTTTATGCGATGAAGAAAAAAGGGCGGCTTACGATAGATTTGGACATGAAGGAGTCGGCGCTCAAGGCGGAGGCTATGGTTTTGGGTTCAGCGATATATTTAACGACTTTTTCGGGGATATCTTTTCTCATTCAAACAGGAAAACTAAACAAAGAAGTGGTGAAGACCTCAGATATGCCGTTAAAATTAAATTTGAAGAGGCGCTCCTCGGCGTATCGAAAGAGATAAAATTTAACAGGTATGAGAAATGCGCAAGTTGTGACGGAACCGGGGCAAAAAAGGGGTCGAAGCCCGTTGTATGCCCCATATGCAAAGGAACAGGTGAAATCAGGCAGCAGCAGGGGTTTTTTACGGTCTCCAGAACCTGTTATAAATGCAAGGGCGAGGGTGAATTTATAGAAAACCCGTGTCCCGTTTGCAAAGGCGACGGCAGGGTAATAAAGGAGCGCAAATTAGACATAAAAATACCCGCCGGCATCGACGACGGCAACAGGCTTAAGGTTTCAGGAGAGGGAGCGTCCGGAATTTACGGGGGGCCCGCAGGGGATTTGTATGTGGATGTTGTTGTTGAACCGCATCATATATTTAAACGGAGCGATAGCGACATTTTTGTCAGCATACCGATAAGTTTTGCTCAGGCTGCGCTGGGTTGCGAGGTGGAAGCCCCCACCGTTGACGGAAAAGCAGCCATAAAAATCCCGTCAGGAACTCAAAGCGGAACCCAATTCACATTGAAAGGCAAGGGAGCTCCACGACTTAATAGCGGCATAAAGGGGAATGAGTATGTTAACATTGTTGTGGAAACGCCGACGAACTTAACCTTAAAGCAAAAAAGATTGCTTGAAGAGTTTGCTTTAGAAAGCGGTGAAAAAACGCATCCGTTAAAAAAATCATTCATAGACAAGATTCTTTCCATCAATAATAATTAATACGCCGGGTCATGTACATTATCGCCGTATTGTCATTCCGAAGGAAGCAGTAATTCAGATTTACTTATAATCGCTGCATTGTCATTCCCGCGTAAGCGGGAATCCAGATTTACTTAGCGTTAGCGTTGGAATATATAAATAGTTTCTAAGTCGGGATAAGGATTATATATCGTATTTATCGTATTCGATTTTTTCGGGAAGGGATTTTGCGGATTTTGCCCCCAATTTTTTTATTCCCTCGAGCTTATCTATTAAATTACCTCTTCCTGTCCGTAATTGTTTAAAGGCTTCCTCGTAAGCGTTACCTGCTTTCTTAATTCCCATTTCTATTTCCTGCATGCTTTCGATAAAATTAATAAACTTTTCGTGCAATTTTCCCGCTTCATTCATTATTTTAACGGCATTGCGTTCGAGATTTGCCTGATACCAGAGATTCGATACGGTTTTTAACATTAAAAGAAGTACCGATGGCGTGGCAATAATGATATTCTTATTCAGGGCTTCGTTAAGTATATTTTTATCTTCGCTTATTGCAACGGTATAAGCAAAGTCTATCGGGATAAACATAATGACGAAGTCGATGGATCTGCCGCCTAAAGACATGCCGTATTTTTTTTCGCTTAATTCTTTAATATGCTTTTTAATTGAATCGATGTGGCTTTTTAAATAACCCTTTCTTTTTTCACTGTCGTCATTTTCATTCATATATCTTTCGTAATCGGTTAAAGAAACCTTTGAGTCTAAAATCAAATCCCTTTCCCCGGGCAGGAAAACTGTGACATCGGGCCTTAAGTTTTTATTCATTCCATTTTCGCCTTCTATGCTGATTGATTTTTGCGTTTCGTATTGTTCTCCCCTTAGCAAGCCGGAGTTTTCGAGCAGCGTCTCAAGAAGCATCTCCCCCCAATCCCCCTGCACCTTCGAATCCCCTTTTAGCGCTTTAGTAAGGTTGTCTGTCACGAGTTTCATATTTCTTTCCGTCTCTATTAGTTCGGATATTTTGTCTTTCAGAGAGTGGCGTTCTTTTGCCTCGCTGCCGTAAGTATCCTCGACCTTTTTTTCAAATTCCTTAATCTTCTCGGACAGAGGCTTTAATATATTATCCATGTTTTCTTTATTAGTCTCGATAAATTTTTTGCTTTTATCCTCTAATATCTTTGCGGAAAGGTTTTCGAACGCTTCCTTAAACCTGTTTTCAAGCTCCAGAAACTCCGATTTTTGATTATTTAATCTTAAGTCGAAATCCGCCTTTTGGGCGGCGATTCTTTCCTCGAGGTTTTTATTATTGGCGGCCGCCTCGGAAAGGCTTAGCATGAGGCCGGTGCTTTCTTTCCTCAAGTTGAAGATTTCGGTTTCCGCGCCGCTTAACCTTTCGGCTGTTTGATTATGCCGGCTTTTTTCGTTGTTAAGCTCGCTCTCGAGCACGATGTTGTTTTTGATATTCTGGTCGTTTTGAAGGGAGTTTTTTGTTATGATGTCGGAATAGTATGCTTTAAGTTTAGCTATATGCACGAGGGAAACGATTACTGAAGCGATAAATAAGACAAAAAATACTGCGGCTATTATAAGCATAACTATCATGGGATTAAGTCTTAATATTTAAAAATTAATAAAAGTTAAATTGTCAATAAAAAAATAATAAATATATTAATTTAATATTATTGCATTTTTATTCCGTTTTATCAAATGTTGCGGAAGAAATAAATTCTTGACTTATGACTATAAGGTCATTATAATAAAAATTATGATTTAATCTAATGGTAAGTCAAAAATAGTAAGGATTAATATGAAAAATAAGCCTAAAAATAAAAAATACCGCATTGCTCTTTCGTTCGTTTTAATTATAGTATTATGTTCGGCTTATTTAATTATTCCGGTTAGCAAAGCCTTTGCCATTAAAGCGGGGCGCGGAATTGGAATTGGAAGCCGGCAAAGCTCAAATCGGCGAAGCTCAAGCTCAAGTCCAAGCTCAAGAGTGCTAACTTTAAAGGAAGCCTACATCTTGGCTGCCCGCCGCAACGGCACCATCAGGGCTAACAAAGAAAGCTATTACCAGTCCACGCTTTTAAAATGGTCTGCTATCAGCATGCTTTTGCCGGATATAAATCTCACATATAAAGACCAGAGGTTTCATCTGCATGAGCCGGCGCCCGCACCTTCTACCTCCGGTTCAAGTAATAATTTTGGTTTCTTTTTTCCCAATTATGAATATAGTTTTACTTTAGACCAGCCGATACTGAAGCTGGGCGCTCTTCCGGCTTACGGGGCTGCCGAAAATACGGTTTCGCAGGCAAAAATGAACCTTAATAATGTTTCGGCGACAACCCTTTACAATGTTGCCGCATCTTACTATACGATTTTGAACGACATCAGCTTGATTAATGCCGATACAAAGACCTATAACGAAGCAAAATCTCATCTCGAACTTACGGAGGCAAAACTTAAAGCGGGGCTTGCCATAATTACCGATGTTCTTCAGGCAAAGTCGCAGTTCTATGCCGCGAAACAGGAACTTATCGGCGCTAAAAACTCGCTTAAATCGGCGAAGGCCGGGCTTGCCTCTATTCTTGGCATCAGCCGCCGTTTCAAAGTTATTAAACCGGCGGAACCGGCTATTAAAAAGGCTTTATTAAAAAAATATATTTTTTTGGCTTATAAAAATAACCCCGGCTTAAGGTCGTTAAAATATGCAAAAAGAGCTGCAAACAATGAAACGCAGTATTATGAAACCCAATATATTCCCCAGATTAATTTTCAGGCTTCTTATAACGCCCTTTCCGATAATCATTTTATACCCGGGGGTTCCTTAAATTATTGGACGGCGGGGGCAATATTAACTATGCCTATATTTCAGGGCGGCACAAGAATTATATCCATTGAGAAAGCCCGTTCCGCCGCTAACGCGGCAATGTACAATATGATACAGTCTAAAAGAAATTTAAAGGCGCAAGTCGTTTCTGATTTTTACAACATACAGAACCTTAAATATGAAGTTGCGGCGCTTGGGCACGAGGAAAAGTTCGCGTCAAAAAACTATATGCTCGTCGAAGAAGAGTATAAGGCGGGAGTTGCTACAAGCGTGGATGTCGTAACCGCTTTAGCCCAGCTCGCCGCTGCAAGGCATAACCTTTTGACCGCTAATTTAAGCTATTACAAATCCGTTTTAAACCTCAAAAGGCTTATCGGCTCTTTTAAAAGGAAACTTATAAGTTTAACCGTGGATAAGTTTAATTAAACTTTATTTGAATATTATTATAATAATAAGAATAAAATGGTGATGCCTAAATGAACGGTGATAATGAAAAAATCGGCGGTAACGAAGAGGGCGGCGCGTTCGCCAATAATAGTAAATTTACTAAAAAAAATATTATAACCGCATCTATTATACTTTTATTAGCCATAATAGGCGGTATTTTTGTTTTAAGATGGTATCTTTTCGGTCTCACCCATGTTTATACCGAAGACGCCGAGATAGACGGGCATATAGTTTCCGTCAGCACGCAGGTTCCCGGCAATATCACGGCAATCTATGTTTATAAGAACGAGCATGTTAAAAAGGGGGAGCTGATTGCGCGCATTAGCGATTCCACATATTATCCGGCAATGCTTCAGGCAAAAGCCAATTATAAGCTTGCAAAGGCAAAATTATTCAGTGCGGGCGCCGGCATCGGCCAGTTTATCGGGACTAATTACAATTCTTTTTATCTGTCTAAACTTGCTTATAGAACGGCTTTAGCTAATTTAAGCAAGGCAAAACTAACTTATGAATTGGATAAAAGAGATTATGCAAGGGACTTAACCTTATTGAAGAAGGAGTTTATTACAAAACAGCAGTTTGATTCGGTTAAAACCGCATATTTGGTGTCAAAACAGGCTTATATCGCGGCTATTTCATCGCTGGGAACCGCGAAAAGAAATTATTTTCAGTCAAGTTATATGAAAAGCAATGTGGCTGCCAATAACCTTACGACTTTAAAACCGCTCGAAGCGAATGTTAAAATTGCGAAAGCGGCATATAAAACAGCCCTTGCCAACTATAAAAATACGTTCATACATTCCCCGATAAACGGCATTATTACCGAAAAGATGTCATTTATAGGAGAGTATATCACGCCCGGAACCCCGATAGTTATGGAAAATAATCCTCAAAGGATATGGGTTACCGCCAATGCGAAGGAAACCGTCATCGGAAATATAAGGATGGGAAATCCCGTTAAAATTACAGTAGATTCTTTCCCCGGAAAGACTTTTAAAGGCGTGGTAAAATTTGTCGGCTCCGTCAGCACTTCAAAGTTTGCTTTAATCCCCACAAATAATCCTTCGGGAACATTTACAAAGGTTACGCACAGGCTTCCCGTAAGGATTAAAGTATTGAACGATAAAAATCATATCTTGAAACCGGGAATGATGGTTGAGGTAACGATAAATACGGCTAAAAGATAACAAAGGCGGAAGGATAAAATAAAATTTAAAAAAGTTCGCTTAAACCCAAAATTGGATGATTAACGGCTAACCAAGGAGTTATGCAATTATGAAAATAAAAAATCTGAATAAAATAACGCTATTTTTTGTCATACCCGCCCTATTCTTATTCGTTTTATTAAATTTCGGTCATTTAGAGTCCGCAGATGCGCAGGGTTTCGGTAAATATTTTTTTCGTTATTATAACTGTATAAACTGCCATACGGTAAACGGGATTGGCGGCACGCTTGGGCCGCCGCTTTCAAACTACGGCAATGAGAATAAAAGCTTCGCGTGGACGATTACCCAGATCAAAAATCCGCAGGCGCACTTTAAAACAGGTTCTAAAATTAAGATTAACGGCAAAAATTATTATGCACTCATGCCTTCTTATAAATATATACCTGACGGGGATGTCGAAAAATTAGCATCTTATCTTGAATCGCTAAAAAAGCGATAGATAATAAATATAAATATTTAAGGCGGCTATCGTTAATCGATAGCCAACCTTAAATCAGCGCGCGCAAGTCCGGCGCAGCCCGCCTAATCACTGCTGTCTTGCTTGGGGATACCGCCGGTTGCGTCCGCATTTTGTATCCTTAAATCATTTTTAAACATCAGGTTCGTCCATGGATATGTCAAGTCGATGTCATATTCCGCAAATTTTTTGGCTATCTCAAAATTTATATCGCTTATAACAAAGTGCCTTCTAATCGGGGTTGCTATCCATAGAATCAGCTCGAGATTGAAAGATGAGCTTCCAAACCCGATAAACCAGACCGTTGGTTTTGGCTTTTTTAAAACCTCGGGATTATTTTCGGCTATTTCAATTAAAACCTTCCTTGCCAGATCCAATTTAGAGGCGGTTTCTTCAATACCGAGAGGTATATGCAGCCTTATTTTCGGGTCCCTATGAGACCAGTTTATAACATTTGAGGTTATAAAATTAGAATTTGGAACGATGATAGAGATGTTGTCCCTTGTGGTAATCGTTGTGCTTCTTGCCCTTATATCGCTGACAATTCCGTCGTAACCCGACACCTCGACATATTCCCCTTCCTTTATCGGCTTTTCGAACAGTATAATAATGCCGGAAATAAAATTGCTTATAATGTTTTGCATGCCGAACCCTATGCCAAGCCCTATAACGCCTGCTAAAAAGGCAAGCGAGCTTAAGTTTACTCCCAGAACCTGAAAAGATATAAAAAAACCGATTATTATTATAAGGTATTTGATAAATCTTGTTACGGTTTTTATAAACAGCCTGTTTAGCGTGGCATTCTTCTTGAATTCCTTTTTAATTATAAATGAAAATAGATAGGCGGCAAGGTACGCGATTATGATAATAGAAATAGACAGGACTATTGAATAAAGGCTTATTTTATCGCTGCCGATATTATATGTTTTGTTTTTAAGAAATTCGAACATAATCAAA
>JAJZXJ010000016.1:23223-27116 GCA_021802425.1 bacterium
CAAATCTGGATTTAGGTTACAGTTTTCATTTGTTTTATAATTTGTAATTATAATATAATAATTATATAAAATAAAATTAAATAACAATAAAAAAACAGCCGGAATAAAATAAACAAAAAAATATAAAATATAAAATGATAAAAAGAAGAACCGCACGAACCGTTAAAGTCGGCGATGTTTTAGTCGGCGGAGGCGCGCCCGTAAGCGTCCAATCCATGACAAATACAATCACGGAAGATGCGCTTTCCACCGTCCGCCAAATAAAAGAACTGGAAAGTTATAGCTGTGAAATAGTCAGAGTCGCGGTGAATACGATTGAATCCGCAAAATCCTTAAAAGATATAATAAAGCAGGTTAGTATTCCGATAATTGCCGACATTCATTTTGACCACAGACTTGCCTTAGCCGGAGTAGAGGCCGGAGTGAGCGGTTTAAGGATTAATCCGGGAAACATCGGGGATAAGAAAAAAGTAAAAGAAGTCGCGGCCGCCTGCAAAGATAAAGGCGTGCCTATAAGAATAGGGGTAAATTCCGGGTCTTTGGAAAAGGGAATTTTAGACAAAAACAAAGGCGATTTTGCCGCGGCAATGGTCGAAAGCGCCCTTAAACATATTAAACTGCTTGAAGACGAATCGTTTTACGATATTAAAATTTCATTAAAATCGACCGATGTTTTAACGACCGTTCGCGGATACGAGCTTTTGGCGGCGCATGTCGATTATCCTTTTCATATCGGTATAACCGAGGCGGGAACCGTTTTTTCCGGAGCGATAAAGTCGGGAGTCGGGCTTGGGATTTTGCTTTATAAGGGTTTGGGGGACACCCTGAGGGTTTCTTTAAGCGACGACCCTGTTATGGAGGTTATAGCGGGCTATCATATTTTAAGGGACTTGGGCTTGCGGGAAGGGGGCGTTAGGTTAATATCCTGTCCGACCTGCGGAAGAACCGAAATAGACATAGTCAATATCGCAAAGGAGTTTGAAAGAATCTCTTTCAAAATAAAATCTAACATAAAGGTTGCAATAATGGGATGCGTCGTAAACGGACCGGGGGAATCGGCTCACGCGGACGTCGGTATTGCAGGCGGCAAGGGGAAGTCGGTTTTGTTTGCAAAGGGCAAAATAATCGGGAAATTCGACAACGAAGAAATATTGAGCGTATTAGTTAAGGAAATCGAAAATATTACGGGAGAGAAAATTTTATGAGGCAAAGGGGTAAATATGAGATATTCTAAATTTTTTATACCATCGTTAAAAGAAGACCCAAAGGAGGCTGTTCTTAAAAGCCATAAACTGCTTTTGAGAGCGGGATATATCAGGCAGCTTTCGGGGGGTATTTACACCTATCTGCCGCTCGGCTTAAGAAGCTTGAGGAAATTGGAGGACATAATAAGGCAGGAAATGAATTCAGCCGGGGCAGTCGAACTCTCTATGCCGTTCGTCCAGCCTTTGGATATTTGGAGGCAGTCCGGCAGGGATGAGGACTACGGCAAGGAATTATTAAGGTTCAAAGACAGACAGGACAGGGATTTTTGCCTTGCGCCCACCTACGAAGAGGTTATTACGGATTTAGCTAAAAGAAATATAAAATCCTATAAGGAATTGCCGTTGACCTTATATCAGATACACCTTAAATTTAGAGACGAAATGCGCCCGAGGTTTGGACTTATTCGCGCAAAAGAATTTATTATGAAGGATGCCTACAGCTTTGACGCAGACGACGCAGGTTTAGATAAAAGTTATAAGGCGATGAGGAAAGCATACGAAAGCATATTTAAAAGGCTCGGGTTTAGTTTTAAATTTATTAAGGCCGAAGCGGGGGAGATAGGCGGCTCATATTCCGAAGAGCTGATGGTTTTTTCGGAATACGGCGAAGACAGGATAGTCCTGTGCGGTAATTGCGGATATTCCGCCTCTATAGACGATGCCGATTCCGTCAGCGATTACCACGGCCCTCTCGAATCGTGCAGGCAGCCCAGAATGACAAAGCTGTTTACCCCCGGCAAAAAATCGGTCGAAGATGTCAGCGCATACCTTAAGGTGGATAGAACCTGTTTTGCGAAAACAATTATATATGAAACGGAGTCCGGTTTTGTCGTCGGAGTCGTAAGGGGGGATAGGGAGATAAACGAGCATAAATTAAAAAAGGCGGCAGGCGTTAAAAACTTGTTTCTTGCCAAGGAATCGGATGTGGAAAGGATAACCGGCGCTCCCTGCGGCTTTGCCGGTCCGTTCGGTCTTAACGGGGTCCGCCTCATAGTTATAGACGAGGAGATAAATAATTCGGAATACTGGATTACCGGGGCAAACGAACAGGATGCCCACATGGCAAATGTAAAGCCCGAACGCGATTTTACGCCCGATGTCGTCGCCAACATAAGAAGCGTTCAAAACGGGGATAAATGCCCCAGATGTTCGGGCGGCTTAAGCGTTAAAAACGCAATCGAGCTTGGGCATACTTTTAAGCTCGGCGATAAATATTCAAGTATTTTAGATGCAAAATTCTTAGATGAAAAAGGAGAATTTAAATTTTTCGTTATGGGATGTTACGGAATTGGAGTAGGAAGAACGCTTCAAACGCTTATAGAGGTTTTTTCCGACGAATCGGGAATAAATCTTCCGGTATCCGTAAGTCCGTTTACCGTTGCGGTTGTTTCGCTGAATACCGGAGATGAGGAGATAGTCGGCCTTTCCGAAAAGATTTACGGCGACCTTAAATCTTCTGGAATAGACATTCTTTATGATGATAGAAAACTATCCGCAGGGGTTAAACTTAAAGATATAGATCTAATTGGAATACCTTTTAAAATAGTCATCGGAAACAGAACGATTAAGGATAAAAAATACGAACTGTCTATAAAAAAGGAAAATATAAAGGAGGTTTATGACGACCTTGAGAGCCTTTATAGAAGGGTAAAAGAGTTATTAAAAACGGAAGGTTTTTTTGAGTTATAAAAAATAAACAATTCTGATTTTTGAAAATTTAAGTAAAACGGCAAAGGAGTTGGTTATGATAGAACTAAATATACCGGGCATTACAAATGTTAAAATAGAAAATGTGGTATTCGATATGAACGGAACGCTTTCGGAAAACGGGTTAATAAAAGAGTCCGTAAAAGGGCTTTTAAACGAGCTTTCTAAGCATGCGGCCATATATATAATTACCTCTGATACTTTTGGAAGCGCCAATGAATCCGTTAAAGGGATAAATGCCAAACTTTACATAATAAAAGGAGACAATTCAGCCCAAAAGAAAAAGGAGATGGTTTATAAATTAGGGTATTCAAAAACTGCGGTTATAGGCAACGGCTATAACGATTATGCAATGTTTAAGCAGGGTGTTATAGGTATCGGAATAATGGAAAGCGAAGGGCTTGCCGTTAAAGCCGCCCTTCACTGCGACATTATCGTGACAAAAATAGAAAATGCTATAAATCTTTTGTTGAACCCTAAGAAATTAGCTGCCACATTAAGAAATTAATTTAATGATTTAATGATAGTATTAAATTATAGCTTACCGCTTCGCAAGAATAACAAGCGGGAATGACAACTTGCCGGAAACGGGCAGACCGCCCGCTAAATTACGCTCAGCCAAAACCGCTGCTGTGTCCGCCGCCGCAAGAGCCGGATGAATTATAACTTACGGGAGACCCGGAATTTCCATAGCTGCTAAAAGAGCTAACCCTTTTAGCCGGTTTTTCTGCTCCGCAAACAGGGCATTTAATATCTTCACCCTTTTCGCTGAGCCTCTGATAAATTTCAAATGCTTTTCCGCATTTTTGGCACTGATATTCATATATCGGCATATTTTACAATATCCTCCTTTATAATTTAGGTTTATTATTTTGGTTATTATAACATAAAACCAGCCGAAAATCTATGGCGGTGCGTCAA
>JAJZXJ010000016.1:27216-37340 GCA_021802425.1 bacterium
TTTTCCGCATTTTTGGCACTGATATTCATATATCGGCATATTTTACAATATCCTCCTTTATAATTTAGGTTTATTATTTTGGTTATTATAACATAAAACCAGCCGAAAATCTATGGCGGTGCGTCAAGATTTAGATTCAGGAACCATCGTTAATCTTCCCGTAACAAGTTTTATGTAATATTTATTTAAAGTTAACTCGTATAACGCGTTTAAATAGCTTACTCTGGCTGCTTTATACTGATCCAGTGTTTTATATAGATTTATTAAGGTTGTCATACCCGCCTTATATCTATTGGCCGTAATTCTTAATGTCTCTTTGGCATTTAAAACGGCTAATTTTGCAACATTTGTATTTATAAAATTTGTCTTATATTGCAAATAAGCCTTTCTAACCTGCATTTCAATCTTATTTCTAAGCAGTTCCTGATATTCAATCATTGTGTTATAACGGCTTTTTGATTTTTGCAGATTATTATAATCATATAATCCCGAGAAAATATTGAAGTGGAGCATTACGGTAAAGGCGTAACTGTAAGAATCATCCGGATGTATGGCAGGCCCGTTGCTAAAATAGTCATATCCGGCAACAAGCGTGGGTAAAAACTTTCCGTACGCCTCTTTAATTCCAATGCCCATATTCTTTTTATTAAGAAGAAGCGCTTTATAATCGGGTCTATAGGCAAACGCTTCTTTTTGCAAAGAATTGATCGACAGAGATTTATTGTAAGAAGGCGTCAATTTAGATGTCAATTTATATTTTTCGTCAACATTCAGTCCTATCGTGATATTTAAAAAATATTTGGACAGTTTATAATCCTTTTTTGCCGTAGCAAGCTTTTCTTCCGCCGTAGCAAGCTCGACTTTCGCCCGTAAAACATCCGAAGAAACAACCTGGCCGGCTTTATAAAGGTTTTCCGACAAATTTTTATAAGCCTTAGCGGTTTTCACAATGCTTTTCATTAACTCGACATATTTATGCGCCAGAACGACGGAGTAATAAGCCTTTGCTACGCTGTAAAGCACCTTTTGTTTTGTCTCGCTTAACCCCTTTTTTAAAGATAACTTATGAAGGCGCGCCCTTTGATACCCAAAATAAATTTTTCCGCCCATAAACAACGGCTGTTCTATTTGGAATTCGGATTGATAGTTGTGAATCATTCCCGGGTTATTTAAGAAATTGGGGCTGAAATAACTCTGGACATTTTGATTTGTAAGGATTTTTTGGTTCAGAACGCTTCCAAATGCGTATAGCGGATTATCCGTGTTTAAATATGTTTCGTTAAAATTAATCTTCGGGAAAAAACCGCTTAAAGCCTCATTTTCTTCATAGCCGGCTATATTAAGATTTGCCTTTCCCAATCTCAGTATTTTATTATACTTTAACGAGTATAAAAAGGCTTTGTTTATAGACATACCCTCTATTCCGGCTGCACACGCGCCTTTTGAAACAGTTATCGCCGTTATAAGAATTGCGATTGGAATTAAATAAAAAATACTGCTAAAAGGATTATCGGCAATTTTAGTTGTTTTACTTTTATTCATATATATTGATAATTATATATTTAAATTTAGAACATTGCAATTAAAATAAATGAATTGAAAATCAGCGGAGCTCATTTATTACAGATATAGGGTAAAGGTTTTTTTGGGTTTTTTGCGATAAAATTTAAGATTTATTTTGGTAAATTCAAAGAAATAGAATTATCGGCTTTTGCGTCATGATTGTTATTGGAAGAATTACTGTAATTTTTTAACTCGTTGAATATCCTTTCGATCCTCTTATCGCTAAGCTGATAGCACATCATCACGCCATCGCGCTTGCAGCTGACTATGCCTTTATTTTTAAGAGAAACAAGGTGCTGCGATACGGTCGCCTGAGGAAGCCCAAGGGTTTCCCATATATTCTTTACGCACGATTTATTGCTGATTAAAACTTCTATAATTTTGAGCCTTATGGGATGACCAAGCGTTTTAAGAATCTCAGCCTCGGCAACAAATGAGCTTCGCTGATTTTCAATTTCATTTTTTTTATCCATTATTTATTTATTCCGTGGAAATTTAATAAATTAAAAAAAATTATTAACTATACAATATAAATATATACATATATCACGATTATATTTAATTTTATAAATTGTGTCAATAAAAAATAAAACCCCTGCCAGACGCCCGGGGTTTTATTTAAATAATATTTAATTTATGTTTTATTTTAGCAGTATCGTTTTTGCCGTTTATTTTTAGAACGCTAAATGTATGTCGGCGCTGGCGGCATAATCCATAAATGCGGCGGCGCCTGCATATTCGAGCCCGTCTATCATATTTTCTCTTTTAAAGCCGAAAAGGTCCATCGTCATCTGGCAGGCTATCATCTTGACGCCCGTTTCCTGACAGAGCGATATGAGTTCGGGAATTGTCGCTACCCCATTTTTCTTAATCATAGACTTCATCATAGAAGTCGCCATTGCGGTCATACCCGGCAGCGCGCCGATAATATTTGGAACGGGCATCGGCATTGCCGGATTGCCAAGCGGGGCAACTTTGAGGCTGTCTCCGGCATCTTTTTTAAGTATTTGCAATCCGTAAAACGTGAAAAATATCGCGCTCTCGATATTGAGCGTTGCGGCGGTTGAAGCAAGAATAAGCGGTGGATATGCCATATCAAGCGTACCATGAATAGAAATTATAGCCATTTTTTTTTGATCAGCCATTTTCTTTCTCCTTCTTTAAGGTTTAATTAAATTTTTTAATAAAATAAACGAAGTCAGTTAAATTTATATGGATTAGGCCGACGCTCTAAACCTGTTCAAATTTAAATTAAAAATAAAATGATTTATTAATTTAATAAAATAAATCAAAAATTGTCAATAGTTAAATTATAATCCCTTATAAATTCATAAGAAATAACTTATATTAAATTTTAAATTAATTTTTTATTAAAATAATATAAAAAAATATAATTTATACCCTGTTTTTCGTTTTAAAAGCATTGTTTTAGCTAAAATTATGCCCCAAATTTGACAAATCATAAAAAGTGTGGTACATTTTATATAAAAATATAAAAAAAGTTTATTTATTTTGCAAAAATAATATTCATTAATATTTATTTTAGATAATTTTGAGGAAAAATATTGAAGATAGTTAAAAAATTCTTTGGAAATTTGAAACCGGCTCCGCTGGGCGCGCCGTTTGCAGGCGAAGCGGACCGCGCCGGTTTCGCATCCCGTTTCCGCATATCTATAAGAAGTTTCGTTAAGAAAATTAAATTTAAGTATTTTCTGCCTATTTTTATGTTAATTTTCATACTGGCTTCGATAGCCCTATTTTCTTATTATTATGTACTCCCTATGTATTACAGCCTGTTAAAAGAGCATCACGAAATAAAAATTCTTAAAAACAAAATTCGCGTAGATTATGAAAAAACCCAGATTTTAAAAATTATAACTTCGTTCCATTCGGGACTTCCTCCGGCGGAAGAAAAAAATATTTCCGACCTTATTTTTAATATCGGGAAAAAATATACGATAAGCCCCGCCTTAATTTTAGCGGTTATCAGGGTTGAAAGTTCGTTTAACAATTTTTCATATTCCAATATGGGCGCCGTAGGCCTTATGCAGGTTAGGCCGGTCACCGGACTTTATTTAATCAAAAAATATAAGATTAAGTCTAAGGAATTTAATTATAATACGAACCGTATAGAGTATCTGCCCGTCAGTTATTTATATAATCCTTCCCTGAATATCAGGATTGGGGCAAGATATTTATTAAGTTTATTGTACGAATTTAAAAATTTAAAGCTGGCGCTGTTTGCCTATAACGCCGGTCCGACTATTATTTTTAAAACCATAAATTCAAATCAATTAAATTTAAAAGAAGAAGGGAGCATTTTAAATAAACTGGAAAGCACGAACCAATTATTCTCGGATTTTTATTACGGATATTATAAAAGAATTAAGAAATATTTTAAGGAGTATAATAAAAAGATATTTAAAAATGATGATAATTTAAGGGTTAGCTGGAAACATAAATCTTTGCAGGATAATAGCACCCTTAAGTATTTAAAAGGCGGAAAGCCTTCCCAAGTCCGCATCGCACCCGTTAATTATAATCCTGTGCTGGCCGTCAAATAGCGGATAAGCGGATAGCGGAAAAATTGATATTCACATAAAATCAGAGTTATGGTTTTTTACATATCCCAATGATTTTATAAAGGATATTACCATTATAAAAGAAATAATAAAGACGACCAAGAAAAATCCTACCCCGAGGCTGTGAAGATTATGAACCTTAATAGGGGTTATAATTCCTATCTGAATTAATTTAGGAAAGGCAAATTCCAGTATCGCGACAAATACAAAAGTCAGGCCGCCCCAGAAAAGGGTAAGTCCCGATGTTCTTTTAGCAATATATTCTATACCCTTTTTTGGAATATTCAAAACTTCCATAAACCTTCCTATAAGCATGCCGACAATTATTTGCGTTACCATAGTTCCAAATCCAAACAGAAGCCCGGGTAAAAATCCAAAATAAGCGTTCGGCATTTTAGGGGCAAGGACGGTATATACGATAATGGCAAACGCCCCCGTGCCCCATCCTGCGATGAAACCATGTATCAATACCATATATATAGGAACAGGCTTATGTTCTTTATTGACTGTCAATTTATTTCCGGGTTTAATGTTGTTAAAACTATTTCTGTTTTTAGGATGCGGTTTCTCATTCGGGTTTTTTAGAATCAAAAAATTTAATAAATTCATTACGGCGTGTTCTATTCCTTCGAATAATTCGAAATTTTTTCCAATGCCGATTATGTAAGCTCCGGCGTATGACATAACAATTCCGACGAATATATATACGACAGGGATAACATCCGGTTTTGTCAATATCTTTCCAAGGGCAAAATATGACAGCTCGGATGCGAAGGCTCTTTGAAGCGTAAACGCAAGCGAAAAAAGAAGTCCGGTTTTAAACCCTCCCTTCGTGCTATAACTGCCTATAGAATAACTGAAAGTAATCGGCCAGGTGTGTTCATCGGGGGTAAATCCGTGAATAATTCCCAGAAGAAATGCGGTAAGCAGTATCGAAAATATGGATGAAAAACTTTGAGGATTCCAGAGATTTATCATATGGGGATGTTAAATTTGGAGCCGTAAAACTCCCTTGTTTTTATATAAATTATGGCATTATTTTATGCTATAATATTATAATATAAAGTCGATGCAAAACAAAGCGTATTTATGTTCAAAAATATTAATTATAAAAGCATTGACCATTGACCATTGACGCAATTCGGCAAAATTGCCGATAGAAACTCTTAAAACTGATTCAAAGTATTACTAATACTGGATTCCAGCTTTCGCTGGAATGACACCCGTTGGGCGAAAAGTTAAATATCTCTAAAGTCATTCCCGCGTAGGCGGGAATCCAGATTTAAAAATCTCTATCGGCAATTTTGGGAATTCGGCAAAACTTGACAAAAACGGCTTGCCGATGATAAAATACAAACCAGTCGGTATGAGAGAAATTTAATAAATTTATTAGATTTAATTGCAAATTAATAGAATAGGCAAGAGGTTTTTATGGAACTGGTAGATTGTATTTTAACACGGTCATCGAAAAGGGATTTTAAGGATATTCCTGTTCCGAGGGATGTTCTTGATAAATTATTGGAGGTTTCTTTAAATGCCCCGTCCTGGGCTAATTCCCAGCCGTGGGAAATTGCCGTTTCAACCGGCAGGACAAGCGAATTTATTAAAGAAAAGATTTATAAGCCGGCATCGGAGGATAATCCCGGAAATCCCGATTATCCGTTTCCGGAGTTCTGGCCCGAAAGGCAGGCTAATAACATGTTTGAAACGGGCAGGCGCAGGTATGAAGCTCTCGGCATTGCAAGGGACGATAAAGCGGGGCGCAGGGAAATAACCCTTTCAAACTATCTGTTTTTCGGATCCCAAACGGCAATATTTATTTATATGGATCAAAAATTGGGACACTGGTCAACGCTCGATTGCGGAATGTTGATTCAAAATATTCTTCTGGCCGCGCACGATTTAGGTCTTGGAGCCTGTCCGCAGGCTTATTTGGTCAGGTATCCCGATATATTAAGAGAGGCTTTTAAGCTGCCCGGCAGCAAAAAATTTGTGCTGGGAATTTCCATAGGCTATTATAAAAAGGATAGCGCTATTAATAATATTAAGACTTCGAGAACAAGTTTGAAGGACGTTGTAAGGTATTACGAATAATTTGCGAAATAAACTTATAATCTTAATGTAAGTGGTGAGCCGCGCGGGGGTCGAACCCACGACCACCTGATTAAAAGGCTAATTTTACGCTACCGGGAAAGCCATAAAAATTACCCGCCGTTATTATTTGCAGGTATTTTTTAGATTTTGCAAGTATATCGATAACGCTTCTATTTCATTATTTATTTTCATTAAGGCGTCCGGCAGTTTTTTTATTCATATCTCGATACCGTCCCGTTTTATGCTATCCAGTAAACTATCGGAGGCGTCTTGGGCATCGACTAAATCCACTTTAAATTTTTTACTATATCCTGCGGCAAAGGCTACCGCCTTAAAAAAGTTATTATAGGGAATTCCCCACACGGCTATATCTATATCCGAACCTTCGATAAATTCCATGGTGGCTAACGAACCAAATAAAACTACCTTTTTTGCGTTAAAATTTTTTTTAACCTGTTTGCTATTCCTCCGGCAGCATTTATAGCTTCCGAAGTTTCTACATACTTAGGCGGCGATTTATAGCCGAATGGATTATATGCGCTTAATTCCTGAAGCGTTAAAGAAGAAAAAGTTTTAATTGTTCTTAATTATATGGATTAAAAAACATTAAAAATATTTATATGATTTATTTTAAATTGTTTTAATTATATCATGATTTTAAAGAATCAGCTAATCATTACGGTTTTTCTTAAACTACTAAATCAACCGCGGGCATAAATTTTATTTCCGTGCCTTTATAAACTGTTTTAAAATTAAGCGAAAGATTTATTATCCATGCTTCCTTAGGATTGTATTTTTCGATAAAGCTCCTGAGCGACCTTGTAATAACTGGTTTTTTAAGTTCGGAAGATTTTACTTCCGCAGGTATAATTTCGCTTCCTTTATGTATAACGAAATCGACTTCTCCGCCGTCTTTCGACCTCCAAAAATGAACGGACGAATTGCCGTATTTAAATTTATCGTATAATACGTTAAATACAAAATTTTGAAAAATAAATCCGGCCGAGTCAAAATAATCGATATTTCCAAATTGTCCGACGCTGAAATTTCTAAGCCCTAAGTCGTTGAAATATACTACCGGCGACTTAATAATTTCACTACGGATATTTCTGTAAAACGGCGTAACTAATTTTAGTATAAAGGTTTTTTCGGCGTAAGAAATATAGTTTTTAACCGTTGGAACCGATATTCCAAGAGCGGAAGAAAGCTCGTTTATATTCATCAGCTTACCGGCTTGAGAGGCTAATATCCTGATTAAATTTTTAAATGCGCCTATCTTTTCGACGTTTAACAGATATGAAATATCTTTTTCAATATAACTCTGGAAAATCTCGTTCATTAGGCTCATCTTTTTCACAGTAGTTTCTTCGGTAACGACACGCGGATAGCCTCCGTAATTAAAATATTCGAGCAGAAGTTTTTTAGTCGTTTCTTTCTCTATCTTGAAATAATCCGCAAGCCTGTCCGTATATTTATAATTTGTTTTAAAATTTACAAACTCTTTAAAAGAAATAGTGTTAACCTCAAAAATTTGCTTCCTTCCTGCAAGCGATTCGTGTATTTTCTCCTTTAACTCAAGACTTCCGGAACCGGATACGATAAATTTATGGGGCAGGTGCATATCGTAAATGCCCTTTAAAAATAGTCCGGCATTTTCTTTTCGCTGGATTTCGTCTATAAAGACGAATCCACGGTCTTTGCCGCCGATTTCAAGGTTTATTTTATCTATAAGAGAAATTTGCGATTTAAAAAAAGCAGAGTCTTTTTCAAAATCTAAACTTAAAAATAGCGTTTTTTCGCCTCTTTTATTAAGTTCGCTATTTACGGCTTCCATTATAGTAGTCTTGCCCGACTGTCTTGGTCCTGTAATGAGCGTAATTTCTTTAGCGCTTAAATGCTCTACTATATAGTTATATACCGTCCTTTTTATAAACATACTTATATTTTAGCACGAGAAAAATAAAAGTCAATATCTTTAATCCTTGCATAACATACATATTATACAAGGATTAAGGTTAAACCGCCCTCTTTACATAAAAAATAAAAACATATCAAATTTATGCAATTAATTTAATTAACATTGCCGGGAAGTCCCCGCCCGAAAGCTATGGAGTTTAGCGTTTATAAAGCCGAAGGCTTTATGCTAAACGGAATGGGACGCTTGGCAATGTCGGTTAAAATTTGATAAAAGATTAATAAAACGCCCGGTATATAATATTTCCTTAACTCGCCGTTAGAAACTTGAAAACACCCCCAAGTTATTGTAAAATATAGGTATTCAAAGCAAGGCCGGGTGAGCGAGGTTGGTGAAGCAAGGCCGGAGCGGGGTAAGGAATAGGGCGAGGCTATAAATGTCTAAAAAAATATTTGATATTTTTTCTTCCATTGCAGGCGTGTATGATGTTATGGGGCATTTATTCAGTTTCGGGATTGACGGATTATGGCGGGAAATGACGGCCAGAGAGGCTTTGATAGAAAAAAACAGCTATAAAATATTAGATGTAGCAACGGGTACCGGTTCTATCGCAATAGATATAGCAAAAAAGGCAAAAAAGGCAAAAAAACAGGTCGAAATTACGGCTGTGGATTTTAACGAGGATATGCTCAGGATAGCCGAAAAAAAAATCGATAAAAGAAAGATTAACAATATATGCGTTAAAACGGGGGACGCCATGAAACTTGACGAACCCGATTGTTATTATGATGTCGTTACGGCAGGGTTCCTGCTTAGAAATGTCGATGATACGAAGGTTTTTGCGGAAGAGCTTAAAAGAATTTTAAAAAAAACCGGAAAATTTATATTGCTGGGAATGGGAAAGCCGCAAAACAAATTATTAAATATGTTTTTTAAGATATACTTTTCCATTATAAGATTGGCCGGTTCCTTAATCGATAAGAGGGCATACCGCTGGCTTACATACAGCATAATGGCATTTGACAGGGATAAGATGTTAAACATATTAAAAGACAAGGGGTTTAAGGATTTGAAAATTAAAAACCTGCCGTTTCATATCGCTTTTATAATAACGGGTATAAAGGGTTAAATACATGAATTTGCTAAACAGAACCTTTTTTACCGGAGATAATGTCGAAACGATAGCGCGGGAACTTTTGGGCAAGTTTTTACTTACCGATACCTTCGGAAGCGGTCTTACAGGGGGGATAATTACGGAGGTAGAGGCTTATTTGGGAACAAAAGATATGGCATCCCATGCTTATAACGGCCGCCGTTCTAAAAGAAACGAATCTTTATATAAAGACGGAGGAGTAGCTTATGTCCATTTGTGCTATGGAATCCACAACATGTTTAATATCGTAACTAATAAGGCAGGCATTCCGCAGGGGGTCCTGATAAGGGGGCTAATCCCCGTTTACGGGATTGATATTATGAGGGAAAGGAGGGGCGGCAGCGGCAGTACCAAACCTTATAATAATTTGGCTATAGGTCCGGGCAATTTAACCAAAGCGCTTGGAATCGAGATGAGGCATAACGGGGTATTAGTCTGTCCGGATGACGCCGTAAAAAACGGAGATAATTTGGATTTAGAAATTTTTCTCGAGGATAGAGGCATAAAAGTTGACGAAAATATGATAATTACGAGTCCGCGCGTGGGGGTTGATTATGCCGAAGAATGGGCAAAAAAGCCTTTAAGGTTTCATCTGGACGAAAGATTAAATTTGTTGAACCGGCCATCAGGGCGCAATAACCAAAGGTAAAAAAAAGAGTAATATAAATTAAAACCATTAAAACAATCTGTCCTTGACAAAGACGGTTATTAATAGTAAAATACAAACCAGTCGGTATGTAGAAAACTAAAATAACTTAATTATTTAACAAATTAAAACAAGGCGGAGGTTTTTATGGCAAAAGCAAAAGCTTTAATC
>JAJZXJ010000031.1:0-7558 GCA_021802425.1 bacterium
TTCCCCTTAATTCTCTTAAAAATATATTAACGGTTACATCGCCGATGCCCTTGCCGAGGGCTTTTAACCTGTTTTCGAGGTCTTTCCCGTCCGAAGCCCTTGAATGCAGTATGTTAAGGTTTCCGTTATAGTTTTCGGCCAGCGATTTGCAAACCTCGAGGAACTTGGTTGCGGTTTTAAAATCGTATCTTGCATAACCTCCTTCATCCAGAATTGCGACAAGGCCGTCCCATCCTGTTTTTAAAATATCTTCGGGGGATGCGATGTTTTTCGATATTAATTCATTATATGTTTTTATCGCAATATTTCCCGATATTCTTGCTCCGAAAAGCATGGAGGCGATAAACCATTTAAATATTTCGTCCGGATTTAAAGCCGAAAGGCGGATGCCAAGGCTTGACGAAAATCTGCCGCCGTACTTGTTTATAAGCTCTTGAGGGTTCATAATATGCAATTATACTACTAAAAATTCAAAAAACAAAAATGTCAAGCGCGGAGGTTAGCGCGAGGGGGGAGGGGATGGGGGGGTCAGTTGCCGGCTCGCCGGCTCGATGCCTGATAAATTTAACCCGCCGTTTCATTATTATCGGCGCATTGCCGCCGACACTTGACAACTTCTTTTTTAGTGATAAAATCCTAATATACCCTAATATATGTAATTGCTGTCGTTAAAATATTAAAATATCAAGTTAAAAATAATTTATATAATCGCCGATTATATAAATTATCAAAATTTAATAAAAAGGAGGTGAATAAAATGAAAATAAAATCCAGTTACGCAAGTTTATTCGGTACAAATCTAAAATGGTTCATTTTAGTATTAGCATTATCACTGCCTATGATATTTTTATTTGGGATAAAATCTTCCAGCGCCATTTATCCGCGTCCTTGTCCAGGTTGTCCCGTGCATCCCCCTATGGGTGTTTATTATTTTATTACATGGCACAGTCAAAGAGTGCGGCTTAGACTCGTTAAAAATGTCACGGTAGAAAAAGATAGGTGCCACAGGTATGTCGGTATGGGAATTAACTTCAGAACCGACAATAGTTATTACATGAAACTTAACGGAAAAAACCTTAAAGTTTGGGTTGACCTCAGATGGCCAGGATTCTACGTCGTACATAACGGCATGCAGGGTCCTCAACCCGTTTACGGCACATGGCTGTTTAAATCGCTGCGTTAACCGATTATTTTCGCAGGCAATACCAATATTTATTATTTATATATTGCATATTGCCGAAATTATTTCCCCCTTCGCCTTAAAAGGCTAAAGGGGGGAGATGATGGTGTAAATTATGGATAACCTATTAAAATTTAAAAAAGTTAAAAAGTTAGTAAGATAGTTTTTGCCGGTATTGTTTCTGCGGCGTTAACAGGTTTTATGTTTGCGGCATACACATTTTCGGCCTACGGAACTATATTATTAAACATTATCTATGCCGTAGGCAAATTAATGAGGCATCGAGGGATGTTTAAGAAACATCTCCTCCGATTTTAAAATGCTCTTCTATCCATTTCCTCGTTATTTCTATAAAAGCCTTTGCGGATAAGGAAAGGCTGTCTAAAGAACTTGAAGAGCGGTATGCCAGAGCAATTTCCCTTTTTACCTCCGGCTTTAATGGAACCAAACATATGCCCGCATAATTCTGCGGAACGGCAAGCTCCGGCATAATGGCTACGCCTATGCCTCCCCTGACCATTTCTATAACGGTGCTTATATTCCTTGCTTCTATTTTTTTAATCTCGCCTAAGTTATTTATTGCATTTATTAAATTAGACGTTACAAGCATGCCGCAGCTCGACCCCTTAAAGGTTATCAGATGTTCGCCGGCAAGCTCTTTTATGTTTATATGTTTCTTCGAACACAAGGGATGTTTTGCGGGAAAGACGCCGAGCATCTTATCCTCCAAAAGCGGGATCGTTTCCAACCCATCTTTGTTCGCATCCCTACCGTAGGCTTGCGAAGGTAAGCGTGCGGGCAAAGATATGGGTATGGAGGGCGATACGACGAACCCTATATCCACCGCCTCGTTTATTATCCAGTCCTTTACCTCTAAGTCCGTTCCCTCGAACCATGAGACTTCTATTCCGGGATACTTTTGTTTGAATACCTTTAAAATTCCGGGCAGTATTCTTACGGAAACGCTTTGAAAGCATCCTAATTTCAGTTTTCCGGTCTGCAGGTTTTTTAACGCCGAAATTTCTTCTTTCGACCTGTCTATGCGGCTTAGAATATCTTTCGCAAGAATATAAATCTTTTCTCCCGCTTCCGTAAGGGAAACGCTTCTCTTATTGCTTTTAACGAGCTTGATTTCCAGTTCGTCTTCCAAGGATGCAATGGAGTGGCTCACGCCCGATTGCGTTATGTGCAGGGCGTCCGCCGTTTTGGTAAAGCTTTCCGTTTCGACTACGGTTTTTAAAATGTTTAATTGGGTAAGCGTCATGAGTAAATTATCATTTTAATTATAAATATTATTCATTTGACTCATTATATAACGGGTTTTATACTGTATGCAAGATAATATTTTAGATAGTTTTAGATTTAACATTCTTTAAGCAACTTAAAGGTTTTTAAAATAATTTTATTACTTGATTTAAATAATTAATTTCAGGAGGGGGTGTTTTTATGAAAAACGCTTATAAATTGATATCGGGCGTGTTCCTGTGCTTAATCTCGACGATAGCGTGGGGCGGGATGTTCCCCGTCATGGACGGCGCTTTAAAGATAATGGACCCTTTTTATTTCACGGCGATAAGATATACCAGCGCATCTATCATTTTTCTTATACTTCTCGTAATTTTCGAAGGCAGAAATGCCCTTAATTTTAAAGGAAAGATACTGCCGCTATGGCTTTTCGGTTCCGCGGGATTTGCCGGTTTCGGATTTCTTGTCTTTTTAGGCCAGCAGATAATATCGGGAGCTAAAGGCGCGATAATAGCGGCAGTCTTTATGTCAACCATGCCCCTTATGTCCGCCGTAGTCTCATGGGCGGCAACGGGTAAAAAACCCAATAAATTTACTTTTACGGCTATTTTTATCGCGCTTATCGGGGTCTTGCTCGTCATCACCAACGGAAACCCGATGCTTCTTTATTCGATGAAAAAAAGCCTTTTTGCGGATGGTTTTATATTGCTTGGAGCGTTTTCATGGGTAGCGTACACATGGGGGATAACAAAATTCGCAGGGTTTTCCCCTCTGCGCTATACCGCCTTAACATGCGCAATGGGGGTCGTTACGATTCTTTTTGCGGTGGTTTTGGCGACTGCCCTCGGCTGGCTGCATGTGCCTGCCGCAAACGAAATATCCGGCGTATGGCGGGAACTTTCGTATATGATACTTATAGCCGGGGTTATGGCGGTCTTCACTTGGAACGCCGGCAATAAAATTATAGGACCCGTTAACGGGGTTTTGTTCATTAACGCGGTGCCGGTAACGACCCTGATAATTGCTTCGTTATCGGGGCATAGGGTAACCCTTTTAGAAATGTCTGGCGCCTTGCTTGTTATTGCCGCGCTGGTTTTAAATAACATCTATCAGCGCAAGGCTTTGAAAGTAATGACGGTAAAAGATGCGGCTTATAAGAATGTGCCCGATGAAGCATAAATATGCAAAAAGATTTAGTTTTAAGTAATTTTGCGGTATTATTTTATTTTTAAAAAATTATGGCGTTAAATAAAAATATCGCTAATTAATACTAAATACATTTTGGGTTGAAAGCGCAACTTGCAAAATATTCCATTTATGATATATATGATATGCATGAACCAAGAAATCAAAGATACCTTCGACTCCATAGCCTCGAAGTACGATATTAACAGAAAAAAATTAATTCCGTGTTTCGACGCTCTTTACTCTATTTCCGTTTCATTAGTACGGAAAACTTCCCCGAGCCTTGATGTTTTGGACCTTGGAGCCGGAACGGGGTTATTAACCTCTTTTCTCCTTGAAAAATACGACGATGCAAACGTCACTCTTATCGATATGGCATCGGGAATGATGGATGTTGCCAGAGCAAGGTTTAAGGATAAGAAAAATATAAAATACATAACCCGCGATTATGCCGATTACGATTTTAAAGATACCTTCGATGCCGTAATTTCTGCAATGTCCATCCACCATTTATCTCATGCCGATAAGCGGCGTTTATTCACAAATATATATAACCGTCTTAAGCCCGGCGGCGTATTCGTTAATGCCGAACAGGTTTTAGGCGGTACGGAAATGATAGAATCTTATTATAAAAAAGAATGGGAGAATTCAATCAGGCAAACCGGGCTTCCCGAAAAAGATATCGCGGCATGGAAAGAAAGGTTGAAATTAGACAGGGAGGCTACGGTAGAACAGCAGATAAAATGGCTTAAAGAAGCCGGTTTTGCGGATGCCGACTGCGTGTATAAATTTTACAAGTTTGCGGTAATATTCGGTATAAAGCGATAGCGGAGAAGTATAGTATTAAAAGATTTTATATTACCGTCGAAATAATATATATTAACTTGAGGAATGTCTATGAATAACTATTTTTATTCTTTCAAAAACCAAAAAGCCAAAGAACCGTTAAAAGGCGTTAAGATAAGGCTGGTTTATCAACCCGATGAGAATTAACAATATCGACCATATCGTTTTTACGGTCAACGACATAGATGCCGCATGCAGGTTTTATTCGCGTGTTTTGGGGATGCGGATTATAGAATTTGGAGAGGGACGGAAGGCCCTTAGTTTTGGAGAAACGAAAATAAATCTTCATGAAAAAGGGAAAGAATTAGAACCTAAAGCCCTTAATCCCGTCCCGGGTTCGATAGATATTTGTTTTATAACGGACATCCCCATGAAAGATATGCTGGCGCATGTCGATTCATGCGGAATTAAGGTTATAGAAGGACCCGTGAAAAGAAGCGGAAGCCTTGGGCCTATCGAATCAATCTACCTGCGCGACCCCGACGGCAATTTAATTGAAGTATCTAACCGGCTATAGCTTTTAGCCGGCGGTTGTAAATTAAAATTTTAACCGCAATTAAGATTATAAGGATTAAAAAATATTATGGGTTCCGTATATAAGGATAAAAAATCCGGCGGCTGCGCCTTATGCAAGCCTCATAAACACGGTTGGGCAAAGAAAAAGAAAGCTAAAATAATTGCAAAAGAAAATCAAATGAAAAAAGAGATAGGCGATAATAAATAATCCATTAACTAATTTAATTCAGAAGAACGGAAATGTTTAAAGAATATAGCATAATTGACATACTCCCCATGCCTAAAGGCAGGGGATTCCGGTATCGACGGCAGTAGCGGACGAAGTCCGTCTTACACTGCCTACTCCGAGAGTAGATGTCCCTACTCTATAAGATTTGTTTTATTAGGGAATTAGTTTTACCTGCAAACCCATTGGATTTTGCAGAACCGCATACTAATTATCAAAGAACAATGAGGAAATTATATCAAAAAATGAGAATAAAATCAAAAACAAAATCATTGCCTTATATCTCCATAGCTGAAGCAAGGGGCTTTACGGCAATTGCAGGTAAAATTAAAATATTCCCCTTATTAATAGGCCTGTTTTTCACGGTAATTTTTAACATAACTTTAAATTTCGTATTTCCTGCCCCAGCCCTTGCCTTAAAACTGGCAGCCGGCTCTTTTAAAAGCGGCGGAGTCATACCGGCTATTTACACCTGCGAAGGAAGCAATCTTTCTCCTTCGCTGTCATGGACGAATGTTCCCGCCGGAACAAAGACCTTCGCCGTAATAATGAAAGACATAGATGCGCCCGGGGGTATTTTTTACCACTGGTTGATTTACAATATACCCGGTAACGCAAGAAGCCTTAAAGAAGACATATCCCCAAGCTATCGCACCGTTAACGGCTTTTATGCGCAGGGGATTAACGGTTTCGGCAACATTGGTTATGGGGGGCCGTGTCCCCCGCAGGGCAAACCCCACAGGTATTTTATAACTTTATTCGCTCTTAGCGTAAAATTGAAATTGGGCAGGGGAGCAAACGCGGGAGGGCTTCTAAGCGCCATGAAAGGACGCATACTGGATTCGGTTTCGGTAGCGGGCTATTTCGGGAGTTAAAGATATAAATGAATTTTATACATAAAGATTTCTCAGATAATCCTTGATTAATTTAAAGCAGTTTTCAAGGACCCCTTTATCCTGAAACGTCTTGGCGGTCATAATGCACCCCTCTATCGAAGAAACGATAAATTTAGCCGAAGCGTTAGGGTCTATGTCTTTTCTAATGATGCCTTTATCCTTTGCAGCCGCTATCGCCTTTTCGATATAAGATATTTGCAGAGCTACGATGCTTCGTATCTTTTTTGCAATAAATTTATCTTTATGCGATAACTCCATTGCGATATTTCCTAAAGGGCATCCCTTTTTTGCGAGGGCATTGCCCTGTTTTAACAATAACCCGTCAAGCATTCCGCAAATGCTTTCGACCGGATTATCCCCCTTATACACGTCTTTCCACGAATCTGCAAACTTTATCTTTATAATCTCGTCTATAACCGTTTCCGCGATTTCTTTTTTCGAATCAAAATGGTAATATATGCAGCCCCTTGCACAACCGGTTTTTTCTTCGAGGTCCTGCATGCTGAAGTCTTCGTATCCCTTTTCGAGGATAAGCGAGGCGGCTTTAGCCAGTATATCTTCTCTTTTTGTTTTCTTTTTTAAAATTTTTGCCATAGGTTAATTTCCCAAAGCTTATTATAGCATACGGGGGTTTAATAATAAAATTAAAAATGCTTGACACGGGGAAAACTGCGATATATAATAAACTGCAATGAATATAAAGACCGATTAATCGGTTTTATTTTATAAATTTCTTTCTTAAATTTCCCTGACTGACCAAAAATATTTGTGTTTATACAATTTAATTTTAATATTATAATTTAAGATAATCAAAAAGGAGGCTAAAATGGAATTGTTAGACGCTATGCTTTCAAGAACTTCAAAAAGAAATTTTATAGACAAGCCGGTTCCAAAAGAACTAATCGTTAAAATATTATCCGCGTCCTTAAGAGCGCCGTCGTGGGCAAACTCCCAGCCGGGAGAAATAGCCGTTTCCACGGGTAAAACTTCCGAATTTATAAAAAACAGCCTGTATGAGCTTCAAAAAAACGGCGGTCTGATAAATCCCGATTATCCGTTTCCGGATTCATGGCCGGAAAGACAAGCGGCCAATATGTTCGAAGTGGGAAAACTCCTTTACGGAGCCCAAGGAATAGAAAGAGAAGATAACGAAAAAAGGAACGAATTCATATTATCGAGTCTTAACTTTTTTAATTCCCAAACCGCGATATTTATCCATTTGGAAGCAAGCTTAGGCGCGTGGTCGATTCTTGACTCCGGCTTGTTAATTCAAAATATATTATTATCCGCCCACGACTTGGGCCTTGGAGCCTGTCCTCAGGCACGTCTTGTCGCATATCCCGATGTTTTGAGAAAGGCGTTCGGTCTTCACGAAAACAGAAGATTCATACTGGGAATTTCTATCGGCTATTACAAAACGGATAGCACAATTAACGATATAAAAACCTTAAGGAACGATTTTGA
>JAJZXJ010000032.1:0-1847 GCA_021802425.1 bacterium
AACATCCACATACCTATAGGCGTTACTAACCTTAAGTATGCCTGCCTTAAACCGAATGTGGCAAAATCATGGTTAAAACCGGTTGGCGCAGGAGTATAACCCAAAGTACTCCAGCCGTTCGTTCCATAACCGTTACCTGCTAAACCCGTCGGGTTATAATCGTTAGTCATATCAAACTGCATCGGAACGCTTACGAGAGGCATGCCGCCGCCCGCGTTGCCGTAACTAATGTTAGTATTTAACCTTAACCTCTGCGTAAAATTTTGAAAGCTGTTTCTTGTAGGATAGCCTGAAGAATCGTTAAAATATTCGGCCTGATTCTGCGCCCAGAACGCCCTGCCGATAAACTGGCCGTTCAGCGAAAAGCTAACCCCGTTTTTAGCAGCCTGCGAAGCGGCAAAAGACGGCGAAGCCGTTGTTAATGCTAAAAAACCGGCAATTGCAACTGTAAGCAATGCCAGCAATGAAATTTTTCTCTTCATCTTTACCTCCGTATTAAATTAAATTTTAAAAATTAAAAAACTTGGAACATCCCCCTATAGCAGTAGTTTTAATAAAACTTATCATATATCAAGTCGGCTTGTCAAGCACAAATAAATATTTTAAAAAATTATTAATTTATTATAAAAGTTAGATTTATTCTAATATATGAATATGCTTATATGCTAATTACGCTATTGGACGTTGTTTCCGGTATATTACGCGAACTGGGCGCGGGCGGCATTTGGAACTGCCGCCTGTTTATTATTTTCCGCAGGTATTCCGTCATTCGGCTCCCTATCGTTTAAAAAACCGTTTATCTTCTTTACCAGCTTAGAATTTATATCGTGTCCGGTCTTTTTTGCTACCACCCTGCCTTTAATCCTGTAACCCGAAAGATATAAGTCGCCGATTAAATCCAGTACTTTATGCCTTATGAACTCGTCTTTATATCTAAGCCCTTCTTTGTTAAGAACGGAGGTTTCGTCCAGCACTAAAGCATTATCCAAGCTCCCGCCCAGCGCAAGCCCGTTCTTTTTTAAATATTCGACATCCTTT
The DNA here is from genome assembly GCA_021802425.1 of bacterium. Classification (GTDB taxonomy): domain Bacteria; phylum SZUA-79; class SZUA-79; order Acidulodesulfobacterales; family Acidulodesulfobacteraceae; genus Acidulodesulfobacterium. The sequence goes on from JAJZXJ010000032.1 coordinate 1,039, forward strand.
AAGAAACCGAATGTCCTTGCCTTTGAAATCTCCTTATGAAAGTTAAACCCGTCAATTTTCAAATCGAAAGAGCCGGAGCTTACTAACGGGTGATTAAAGTCCATAATATAAGATATTTCGAAGCCGTTTGCGGGATATACGGCAATGCTTACATCGCCCTCGTTTGCGCTTTTCTCCCCCGCATGCTTTTCCGAATAAATATCCCCGCTCTTTAATATTATCGGTTTAAATACCTCTATATACCTTCTGTTTGCATTTAACTCTTTAATTCCGCTTTCGTAAAACGCTTCGTAAAAGACCCTTGCGCTGCCGTCCATAGCCGGAATCTCATCTCCGTAAACCTCTATAACGGCATTGTCGATACCCGCACCCCATAAAGCCGACATTAAATGTTCGACGGTAGAAATGCACCCTGCGCCGCTTTTGCCGCTTCCAGCCTCTTTACCTGTCCTTCCTATGCTGGTTCTTAATGTCGTGGAACAGATATTGCCGGCATCGGCTTTAATTATAACATTCGGCTTTAAGTCCTTTCGTACGAAGGTAATGCCCGAACCTGCTTTTGCCGGTTTAACCGCAATGGACGACTCTTTGCCCGTGTGCAAACCGATTCCTTTAAAGAAAAGTATGTTGGCTACGGTGCATTGAAATTCGTCTTTTTCTTCTTTTAATATTGCAAATTTTTCCATCGTAATAAATTTATTAACCCCATAAAATCATTATAGAAAATTTCTTATATAGATTATCGCTTCGCTCTCGGCTTTCAGCCTCGTGAAGTTTCAAAGAAACTTTCCCGCTTTCGCGGGAATGAC
>JAJZXJ010000032.1:1947-6036 GCA_021802425.1 bacterium
AGTTTTTACCTGCAAAAAATGTGCCAATATCGGCACAAAGGGCTTGAATAGATAAAAATTAAGAAAATCAAGCGGTTACATTGCGGCTACAAAACGGGCTTTCTTGACGCTTTAGTTAAATACGAATTTTTGTTCGCATTATGGCGCGAACTAAAATTCATGGTTTATAAAACCTTTCTTTTTCGCTGTAAATGCACCCGCAGTATTGCTGGCGGTATAAGCCGTATTCGTAAGACAGCTTTACCCCTTCCTTATAACCCAGCCTGAAGTCCTCATAGTAAAAATTCACGCCGTATTTTTTTTGCAGGTTAAAACCGACCTCTTTAATGTAATCGTGTTTTTGATGTTTGCTGTATAAAAGAGTGGTCGAAAAATGGGTAAATTTGGAGGATTTTGCAAGGGCAGCGGTTTTTTCAAGCCTTTTGCTTAAACAGTAATAGCAACGGTTTTCTTCCCTGAATGCGACATTTCTAATAAACTCCTCCATATCGTAATTTTTTTCGTAGATAACCTTAAAATCAACCGTTTTGCTAAATTTTTTTAAGGATTCCTCTCTTCTTAAATACTCGCCGTACGGGTGAATATTAGGATTGTAAAAATAACCGATAACGGTACCGAACCCTTTATTTACAACCGTATAAGGATACATTAAACAAGGGGAGCAACAGATATGAAGCAGAAGTTTATTTTCCATTTTTTTGTATAACCTTAAACCGCCGTTAGAGCAGCAAGAAAAAAGGGGTCTGATTTGAAATCAGACCCCTTTTTTTTCGAGTGTCTTGAACTTTAATTTTTCACGGACAAAACTAACGGTCGTTTGAGCTAAAGATATAGCCTTCCTGGTTTCTTCGGCTGACGGCATGTTAAAATTATCGTGTAAGTCATAATCATTGGGATATCTAATTCCCACGGCATAATCGGTCAGTTTCCCGATACCCATGTTTGATAACTTTTCAAATTCAGGGTCGATTAAGGTGCATTCTACGAGAAGTCTGTCTATATCATGGACATTTTTAATTTCTATATCATTTGCTATTAAAAAAGCCTTTAAATATTTTTCGGCGGCCTGCTGAGCATGATAGCAGACCACGTCCGAGGGTAAGATTTTACTATGGTTCGTAACATCTAAATCATGATCGGCCTTAACCATCCACGCTTTAACCGTATTTTTACCCAAGCGTCATCCCCTCTTTTAATGCATAATAACTTATAAGTCCCTTGTCATCTTTTTCTTTTACTAATTTATTAACGTATTTAATAATAATATCGCTTGCGATGTAACGAGCAAGTCTTCTTCGAATATGCCATGTTAAGTCTAATTTTTTATCGCGAGAAATATCTCTATTTATTGCAACCAGAAAATCATAATCGCTGCCTTCCTTATAATCCCCTCTCGCCCTTGAACCAAATAAAACAATCCTTTCAACCTTATATCCGGCTTTTTCGATTTCTTCCGTAATGATTCTTTTTGCGATCTCGATGTTTTTGTCTATCTTTTCCATAATAAGTTGATTATAACATTTTTTTATTAAAACAAAGAATTTTCTTTTATAAGCCCAAGGCAAGAAAAAAAGGGGTCTGATTTGAAATCAGACCCCTTTTTTTCCCTTTTTTCCATTTAAAATAAAGAGTCTTCTTTTGTCAGGCCAAAATGCTTGTAAGCAAGTTCCGTGGCAATCCTGCCCTTTTTTGTCCGCAATATAAACCCGCAAGAAACAAGGTAAGGCTCGACTACATCCTCAAGGGTATCTTTTTCGTCGTTCATTGCCTGCGCAATCGTTTCTATTCCAACCGGTCCGCCGCCAAATTTGTCTATTATCATTCTTAAAAAAAGTTTGTCGTTAGCATCAAGCCCTAATTCGTCAATCCCGAGGCTTTCAATTCCGAATTTTGCAACGCCTATGTCAACGGCATCTTTTTTTAAATGAACCATATAATCCCTCAGCCGCCTTAAAAGCCTGTTTGCAATCCTCGGCGTTCCCCTTGAACGGCGCGCAATTTCAAAAGCGGCCTTATTGTCTATCTTAATGCCGTAAAGGGATGCGCTTCTTATAACAATCCTTGCCAGGTCGTCCGGTTCATAATATTCAAGCCTCGAAGAAAACCCGAACCTGTCCCGAAGCGGAGACGGAATAAGTCCTGCCCTTGTGGTTGCGCCGATAAGCGTAAACCTCGGCAGGCTGATTCTTATGGATTTTGCCGTTGCACCCTCGCCTATTATAATATCGAGTTTAAAATCCTCCATGGCGGGATAAAGCATCTCGGCAGCGGGCTTCGGCAGCCTGTGTATCTCGTCGATAAATATAATATCGCCGTTGCCTGCGGAAGATAAAAGCGCCGCAATATCGCCCGCCTTTTCGATTGAAGGCCCGGAGGTTATTTTTATATTAACCCCGAGTTCATGGGAGATGATACTTGCAAGCGTGGTTTTGCCAAGTCCCGGCGGCCCAAAAAATAAAAGGTGGTCTAAATCGTGATGTCCCAGGGTAGAACTTCTTTTTTTAGAAGCATTTATAAAAATTAAAAGATTTTCTTTGAGTTTGGTTTGACCGATATATTCGTCAAAACTGGCGGGTCTTACAGGGTTGTCAAATTCGTTACCCTCTTCCTTTAACAAACCTTCCGCTTCACTCCCGTGAAGTTCCTTATTATCGATATTTTTATCGTCTTCGTCCGTAAAATCTTTTTTAAAAGAACCCATATAATAATTTATTGTTTTATAAATTGTTTAGAGTAATGGATTACCGCTTTCGCGGGAATAACATTCTGACAATTAAATATTTTTTAACGAATATATATATTTCAAACACTCCTTTGTCAATATTTCGGTGTCGATATCCGTTATCCCCCCGCCTTTTATATTTGTATAAACCTTGCTTGCAAGATTAAAAGACTCTAATTTTGAATATCCCAACGCCTCTAAAGCACATGAAGATTCAAGAATAATACCGGAGGCATCGGCAAAATTTAAGTTATTATCCATAGCGCCTCTCTGGATTTCCGCTTCCTTCGGAATGACATGCGGGGTTGGGGCATCGACGGAATTTAAATTATTATCCAAACCTGCGCCGCCGCGTCTGCTTTCGCCAATATCTTCAGCCTTTATATTGTCGTCGATTAAGGCAGGTTTTTTAAGGATTTTATTTTTAAGCTCCATAATGATGCGTTCGGCTTTAGCTTTGCCTATGCCTTTAATTTGCGATAGCGCGGATATGTCCTGCGTGGTTAAAATATTTAAAAAGTTATTGGGGTCGATTCCCGAAAGAACTGTTACGGCAAGCTTTGGCCCGACATCTTTAACTTCCAGAAGAAGACTAAAGATTTCTCTTTGCAGGGAGGTATGAAACCCGTAAAGCGTAATACGGTCTTCCCTGACATATGTATAAATGAAAAAACTCGAATTTTGATTTAAAGGGCCTGCGGCAGGAATAAATACCTCATATCCGACCCCGTTTGTCTCTAATATTATAGAGGATTTTTCGTTATCCCTGTAAATTACCCTTCCTTTTAAATAGGCAATCATTTAACCATTTTTATGAATAAATAAAGTTCGACATATCGGTGGCGCAGCAAACCGCTATTGCAAGAGCGTCCGATATGTTGCTGTCCATATTATCGTTTAAAAAAGCCTTAATGTTGGAACTTTTAGAAGCGCATATTATATTTAACGCCTCTTTCATCTGTTGTTTATTTGCATCCCCATAACCTGCAATACTCTTTTTTACGAACCTCGGCGAATATTCCTTTAATTTTATGTTGAAAACGGATGATAAAAGGCATATAACCCCTCTTGCCTGAGAAAGTTTAATTAAAGAAGCGGGATTTACTCCTGAAAACACAGACTCCAAAGACATTATGCCCGGCGAATACTCTTCGACAACTTCTTTTAGCTCCTCGTAAATTTTACCTAAATTAGACGGAAATTCTTTATTTTTTGCATCTATTAACCCGCAGGATATTAAATTAAAAGTCCTCCCGAAAGACGGTAAATCCAAAACCGCCCATCCTGTCAGCCTTGAACCCGGGTCAACTCCCAAAATCCTGTAACTCATAAAGGAAAAAAATAAAATTATTTGTATAGATTACCGC
>JAJZXJ010000032.1:6136-7267 GCA_021802425.1 bacterium
TTACCGCCGCAGCGGGTTGGGACATATGAAATATGTTAAGCTTCCGCCTCCAGTATATCAAAGTTCGCATAAATATTTTGAATACCTTCTATCTCTTCCAGCGCATCCATAAGTTTAACCATCTGGTCTGCCTCTTTTCCTTTAAGCTCGATATTTGTCTGGGGTATATAAGAAAGTTCGGAAAACTTTTCTTTCATTCCCTTAGACTCGAATGCGGATTTAACGGCCTCGAAGTCTTTTATATCCGTATAGACCAATACCTCGTCATCTTCGGTTTTTATGTCTTCTGCTCCTGCCTCAAGCGCCGCTTCCATAACCGTGTCTTCGGGATAAAGACTTGCATCGAACCCTATAACACCCTTTTTGTTAAACATCCACATAACGCAACCCGATTCTCCAAGGCTTCCGCCGTGTCTCGATAATGCGTGCCTAACCTCTGAAACGGTTCGGTTTCTATTATCGGTTAAAGTCTCGATAAGTAAAGCCACCCCCGCTGGACCGTATCCCTCATATATTATTTCCTCGTAAGTCTCGCCTTCAAGCTCTCCCGCCCCCTTTTTCATAGCCCTTTCGATATTATCTTTAGGCATATTGGCGGCTTTGGCTTCCTCGATGGCGAGCCTTAATCTCGGGTTAGTGGACGCATCTTTCCCGCCTATTCTGGTGCTTGTGATAATCTCGCGGATGATGTTGGTAAAAATCCTGCCTCTCTTTGCGTCCAAAGCCCCCTTTTTTCTTTTAATGGTGCTCCACTTACTGTGACCGGACATAAAAACCCCCAAATAATGAAATAATAAATAAAATCGGCTAAAAAATTATAATGATATGGTGCGAAAGGGGGGACTCGAACCCCCATGGGCAAGCCCGCTGGATTCTAAGTCCAGTGCGTATACCAGTTTCGCCACTCTCGCAAAATTTATCCTTTAAATTTAATAATTATATCAAAATTAATTAAAAAGTGAAAATATTTAATGCGGCCTAAATCGGGATTTGGGTGCGAGCAGGGCATAAGAAAAGGTAAACAGCGGTAAGAGGCGAAAAATTAAAAAAGATTTTAACTTGAATTTAAGGACTGTTTTTAAGTGGCGGGGCCGACGGGGATCGAACCCGCGACCTCCGGCGTGACAGGCC